>JAFGDG010000042.1 GCA_016932245.1 Thermoplasmatota archaeon | reverse complement strand
TAAAAAATAAATAATCCAACGACAGAATTAGTTTATTATGAACCCTATGAAATTTCAGTTTTCAATATCTTTTTATAGGAGTTTTTCCACTCGTTAGTGATGTCAAGAAGAAAACCTATATCCAAAGAAACAAAGGCGCTCATCAGAGAACAGGTATTGAATGGTAAATCTAAAACCCAGGCGGCAAAAGACTTCAATATTACCTTTAGAACAGTATGGAATCATACCTCAGATATTCATACACAAAAAGTGTTACCAAAGAAACTGAAGGATAAGATACGAGAAGAAATTAAAAACGGGAAATCAAAGTCTCAGACTGCGAGGGAATATCATATTTCTACAACAACAGTTTTTAAGATAGCAAAGGAACTTCCTAATACTCCTGGTGGTTGGTCAGGAATCAGATGTAAAACACTTAATTTATTGCAGGAAATAGTATCAAAAGGATATGCATCTTCTTCATGTGGGAATACTCAGCAACGATATATGGTTTTGCGGAAGTATTTTCCAACAATTTGCAGGACAACTATTTATGGTAAAACTATCTTTTACTTGAAAGGGAAAGAAGATGCTGCAGTAAGAGCAATTTTAGAGAATACACGAAAGAAAATTATCAGTTATCAGGAACTGAGGCAAGTAACTGAGGTTTTTGGTGCAGACTTGAGTAAAAAGGAAAAAGAGGTGTTCCTTTTCAAAAATCAAGGAAACAAAGGGGTTAAAAATCACGGGGTCCAAAGGGAGGGTTCTCTCCGAGAAAAGGATGATTCTTTTTCATTTTTTTACATTCGGAGGTACTGGAAAAAGGATTTATTCTTCATGTCTTTTAACAACATCCAAGGAAAATGAGACAACCGATTTAAAAATCCGATATTGAAAAATGGCACCAACAATTAATCCTAGGTAGTAAGTCACAAATCGGAACAGCAAGACAAAGACGCCAAGCAGAGAGGAACTAACAAAGAGACTATACAGGGCTGCAGTCCCTCCTTCAGAAATGCCTGCACTTCCCGGGGTGGTAGGCATCATGACGACAATAATGAGTAACACTTGTGATGCGGTTGATTCAATAAGATGTGGTCCTAACCCTAGTCCCATGAGCAGGAGGGGCGGTACTAACCAACCGGTTACCCAAAAAAGTACCGTAACAAGACTTGCAATGAAAAACGTTTTTTTTTCATCTCTGAGAAAAAACAACATGCTACTATGAAAGTTATCAACTTCAGTTCCAATTCGTTCTATTGTCATCTCTGTTCTTTTCTTATTTTTAGAAAATCTCTCTAGTTTTTTCCCAATAAACGTGAGAAACTTTTTCGTTTTTTCTGGCTGTAACAACACATAAAAAAAGATGATGATGGCAATGATGAAAACAGCAACAGCAATGGAGATGGCTGTCTGGAGTGGGCCAATGTCAATATAGTTACGCAATATTAAAAATGCAAAGGGAAAACAAAGAACTAGAAAAATAGCATCAATTAATCGTTCACCTAATACTACTGCAGTTGCACTGCCTGTGCTTAATCCATTTTTGTTCAACAAATAAATGCGAACAGGCTCTCCTCCCGCCATCGATGGCGTAATATTGGCCAAGAACAGATTAGCAAACACAATTTTTGTTGATTTCCACAGCCCAATCTTTGTCGACGTTTCAATGGCATTACTCAAAATTTTTATTCGTAATCCCCACAATATCCAATACACAAACTCAATGGCTATCGCAGCAAGGAAAAATTCGTAGCGAATGGTAGTAGTAGTCAGATAGGTAATAGTTTGTGCATCTAAGGTAAAATATAAGATAACAACAATAATGGAAATGCTCAGTGCTAAACTGATAATGATGGGAATTTTAATCGTTTTTTGTTTTTTTACTATCTCCACGTGAAAGGTAAAATAAGAAAGCTATTTGGTTCTTGTGGTTTAATTATGGCTGACTCATTACTGCGTTACAACAAAATTGGCGAGCTCCCCTCTTTCAAAGGAAAACTTGAAGGTACCATTTTTTTGTGGAAGCTCCTTACGATTATTGCCAAATGAATCACTGACAAACACCTTTTTAACTGGTATGGCAAAAGTAAAGGTTACCTCCCTTTGCTGCCGGTTAGGGTTATAGCATCTCATCAATAAACCATCTTTGTGAGGAATGAGAGCAGAAACAACGATGCCATCGATATCTTTTTTAAACAAAGAAATGCTGGGTTTATCCCCTGAACCATTGATGGGTTGTACATGTATTGGCATAGCAAATTCCCATCCCTTCCTTACGAGCTCTTGCGTATCTTTGATATCAAGCACTAATGAATAGGAAAAAGTATGTAATCCCCGCTCCCAGCATAATGCCTCTCTGAAGAGTTTTGTGTATGCACGGAGATGAATGCTCACATCCATGGTACCAAAGCCTTGCGATTCTCCTTCTGTTGCCCATTCTCTAAGAAGGAGATGATGAGCCGGGTACATGGCCCATTCAGCAATATTCAAGTGATGTTTGATGTGTGAAAGTGCGTTTCGGATACATTCTCCCAGAATTCGAGCATGTGTAAGACACCAGAGAAGCAACTGGGGAGGGAAGATTGACACACTTCTCAATACCGTGAGTCGGCAGACGCTCCCCTCAAAGGCATGGCTTGGTATACCTCTGTTAAGAATGCCTATAGCGTAGTGATCGCCTTTATACATCACTGCATTTTGAACTGCCCACATGCCGTCTGCTTTTTGTACAACATCAAACGGTTCTTCTCCAAACCATGACCCGTTAAAGGGGAAGGGAAAACACACATCAATTCGCTTATCTTTTCCTTTAAAATTGATGTGAGTGGTAAAATCTACTTGTTTTTTGTTCGCATAAAGAACGACATCTTTTTCAATGTCAACAAATGCATTTCCTTCTTTCATGCAGAGAATTCCAACTTGTGGAGTTTTTTTCTTGATTTCTATGCCTTTACAATGGAGTCGATGGCCATTCCCAGTACCTACTGTTGTCCAGAGATTTCCTACATCAGTCTTGATATCAATGTTGTTTCCCCCACCACTAATCACGTCTAGGTTCCTTTCTTTATCATACACACGTATTGTTCCTGAACGCTCGTCGCAATCTACTCGCACAACTCTGTTTTCTAGTGAATGTGAGGAAACGTTGACAGTGTCCACAGTAGCCGATGAGGTAGGTACTGGCACAACACCGAGCGCAGGAATCTTAACCTGGTTCCATCCCTTTTTTGTCTTTACCCATTCCTCTCGTGTCCAATTTAACAGATTGAACACAACGTCTTTTTTCCCCTTCAAGGTTCTTTCTAAAAAACATGTCACTTCTGATTCACAGTGATCAAGTATCTTTTCTACCACATCATACCGTTCGAGGGATTTCTGGTACACGCGATCGGTACCTGTTCCGCAGATAGTATCATGAAAATCCCCCTTTAGAAGTTCCCACCATGCGGTTTTTATCTTCTGCGCAGGAAAGGTGTTTCCGAGGATCGTTGTAAGTGAAGATAACTTCTCAAAGGAAGTTAGTCGATGTTGCAGTTCTCGAGATCGTTTTTTTAACTGTTCCCGTGAGGAATAACATCCAGTGAATACGGGGTTAAATTCTCCTTGTATCTCAGGAAGCGTCTGGTGTTCTACTGCTTCAAAATATCGTGACGGGACAGAGAACTGGAGCTGAGTGTCGTGCTCGTTATTCCAGTCCTTTACAAAATCAATCCATTCTTCAAGCGGGAGAGTAAAATCACCACCAAGGGGGAACATCAGATAAGGAACCGGTGATCGTTTCCCCTCATATCGAATTCTCGCGTCGATTTCTTTGAAAAACTTCTCTTTTGTAATGTTGGACGATAACATCGATGGATCAGCACATAAATAATGTGCAGCCCACCAGTATGTAAGTAACTCCTTTTCTCCAGACGGATCCTTCCACCAAAAGAGCGTAGGGTGGTTTTTATTATAGGGATTCACGCCACGAGAAAAAACAAAATATCGAAAACCAAGAAGGGAAAATATCTGTGGTACCTGGGCGGGATGCCCAAATTCGTCTATCTCCCAGCCGACCTTTACCTCACAATTAAGGTGCTCTTTCACCCATTGCTTTCCTTGGAAAAATTGTCGGATTAGTCCTTCCCCGGTAGGTAAATTTTCATCGGGAGCAACCAGTCCGCCACCGACCAATTCAAGTCTCCGTTCGTCTAAGAGTTGTTTGAGTTCTTGCTGGCGATTTGGATTTTGCTCAAGAAAATATTTGAGAGGCAATACCTGGTCGATAACATATGTAAACTGTGGACATTTTTGTAATAACTCTAATGCTTTTTCAATGATAATGCAGGCATCTTCTTCGTGGTAGGGCTCTTCTTTCCACCATTCAAAATCAAAATGAAAATGGGGGATAAGAAAAACGTTAGTGATTTTCATACTCAGATGTTCTTTATCTTGTAATCCTTATTTCTTACTTTTGTAATAAAATCTAGATATATTATTAATAATAAACCTTATGTGGTATCGCTCGTTATCCTGGCCTTACACGTGAAGCATATGAACCCGCTACCAAAACGAAAATATCTGAAAACGTTACAATATGCTTTTCAAAATCGATTAGCAGGTGAAACCATCTATCCTTTCTATGCTTCTTACAAAGTAACCCATAAGTGCAACCTTCGCTGTAGTTTCTGTAACGTTTGGATGGAAGACACGCCAGATCTTGCCAAAGAAGACGTGTTTACTGTGTTAGACAATATAGGTAATTCAAGTATTGTTGTTCTCAGCCTTGAAGGTGGTGATCCACTTGTCCGGAAGGATTTGGGAGAAATTTTAGAATATGCCTATCAAAAGCCGTTCATCCTCTTTTTCACTACGAATGGGCATCTTTTAGACAAACGACCAATGGAAGAGTATGGAAAACATATCGATTTTCTGCATATTAGTATCGATGAGGGGCATGGCAATCTTGAGTTCCTTGAGCGACTGGAAGAATTTCAAAGCTATGGACCAGAGATATGCATTCAAATTGTAGTGACCAAAGATACGCTCGATGCACTTGAAGCTAAAGTGAAACGTGTGTACGATGTTGGTGCACGAACGGTTGTGATGCCTGCATGTCATTTAGACGGTACTGATGATTATTACCCCGATCCTGCACATTTTCGAGAGGAAATTATTCGTCTGAAAAAGAAATACAAAAACACCATTACCACTCCAAAAGGATTTCTTGATAATATCAACAAGCCCCACGGATGTTCAACTTCTTCTGTTATCATTGATTCAGATGGTGGCCTTTTCTATCCCTGCCGAACGGTTGGTAAACGACGATATAATTTTACCGAAGGATCATTCATGGGATTCTTGAAAACCGATGAAGCCAAGAAAGCTCGACAGGAGATGAACGCATGCGTAAGATGCTGTGGATGGTACCAATATTTTGCTACCGATGTCTTTGCCTCGCCAAGTACGATTCTTTCTTCGTTAAGTCCGTACCTTTTTAAGTGACCGTTTAGAGGCAGCGACCCTCTGATAGAGTGCTTCTAGTTGTCTGGCAACTTCATCCCAACTATATCGGTTAACAATGAAGGAGTGTGCTTTCTTACCCATTGCTTGTGCCTTTTTTTTATCTAATAGAAGAGCATCAATCGCTCCAGCTAACTCTGATGGTGTTTCTTTTGTAAGGAGTACTCCCCTTTCTTCTCCTAGCAATTCTTGAGCCATTCCTACATCAGAAGAAATAACAGGTAGTCCACAAGCCATTGCTTCACCGATCACCAACCCCCAACTTTCTCCACGTGAAGGTAAAACAGCAATATCGGCCCCCCGTGCGTATTCTAACAGTTCATCATCTGGCAGATATCCTGGAAAGAGGACATTATTGTTATCGCCAGCTAATGTCTGTAATTTTTTTAAATCGGGTCCCTTACCAATAATGGCAAGCTTCGCGTGTGGTGTTTTTATTTTCTTGAATGCATCAATGAGCAACGCGATATTTTTTTGGTATCCTAATCGACCCCAATACACGAGCAAATGTTCACAATCAAGCTTTTTTTTGATGGATGATGGTCCTGGTGAAAATTTGTTTGTATCAATGCCGTTAGGAATCATCACCAGCTTCTTTTCGTCAATGCCCCATTGTTTGTAGATAGGCAGATATTCGTTGTTGACACAGACAATCATATCAACATGCTTGGCAATGGACTTTGTTATCCATCTGATGATTGATTTATAGAGAGAAGCAACAACGCGATTTCCTTTGAAGTCTATCACATAGTGAGTAGTCATAATCTTTGGGAGTGTACTTTTTCGTAATAACGCTCCCCCAAAAGTAAACAACGGATTGTGAAAATGCAATAGATCGATGTTTTTTTCTGCAATCACTTGTCGTACTTTTTTATACGATCCTGGTGCGGTTATAAAATATAGTTCCCAAAGAGAAATCATACAAGGGATATGAAAGAACGAGAATTTTCCGTCCTTGTGAAACCCTGATAATTTCGAATTTCCTGTTATAATCAGTGACGGATGTTGCAATCGCTTCACCAGCTCAGCAACGTGAGTATACACTCCCCCCTCCTTGTATGTGGTTATTTCTGCGATGTTCATACGTATCAAGACGCTTGTCACTTGTTTAATTTACAGTTGCATGTTCAATATACGTCCAGTTTACCTCGTAGACTTCGGTCCAATGTAGTTCTTCCATATTTTCGCCAATAGTGGCATTCCGATAAACCAGTTCAAATGGTTGACGTAAAAATTTTTCATAGGCAACTTGCGATGTATCATTAGTCATATAGATGATTTGCCCAAATCCTACATGGACAACCTTGTCTTTCATAATGTCATCAATGACGATGTTGGTAATTCTGCTGTAGTTTTTCCCTGTTCCTTTGAGGTCATCGGCATAATCGCTCAAATTCTCAGCATCCCAAAGCAGAGACGCCTCATCAAGCGTCGTGTTGAATCCAACAGCTTCTGCCATTCTTGCTAGACGATGATCTGAGGCAATAACACTAGTATTTTTATCGAGATTTTCTTCCATCCATTCGATAACTGATAGATTTTCTTTGGTTATGCCTTCATATGATGCATTTAATGCGGTATGTGATGGATAGACAGATACTGCATTTGTTGTGATAAGCATAACAATGGCAACCGCATAGACAAGTTGACGTTTATGTAGCATGCTTCTTCCAGATGTGCCGAAACTTGGCATATGGTTGTGTAGAACCCTTTGTCCCCATTTTGACAGCGATTCGTAATGGAGGTTTAAAAAAATCCCTCGCATGCCATAAACGGCAATAATGCTTAGAGGCACCATAAGATATTCAAGGTGTCTATGGGGGTATAACCCTCCACTATTATTTGTTACTAATCCGTAGGTAAATGAAAGAATGATTGCCAATAGCCACCCGCGGATAAAAAATCCGTTTGGTACGAAACGAGTGTATCTAAACCCTGCAACACCAAATCCAATCATCAGTAACAAGGGTATGGAGTACAGAATTGACAGTGGAGTAAAACTGAAATTTGTCCAAGGCATCTTAACGACAGAAAAAATACCCATTGCTGTGAGACAGATGAATAATGTAACCAAAAACCTGCTTATGCATGATCTGAATGTTGGTTCTTCTCGTTTAAGAAACAGATTGTATTTTCTTTTTAGCCATACAACGCCAAAGGAAGAAAAAAACAATGCATAAAAGAGAACGACGACCACTCTCGATCCAACAAGAATAGGCCCTATTCGTAGCCCGATGTTCATAAAGCTCTCGTAGACGGGTGTTGCAATAAATGCCCAGTAAGAAAATACAAGACTACTGGCCGTGACAATGTAAATAATATCCTGTTTCACCGTGCTCGTCCATTCTTTTTTACTTGCATTTTCAACAAAAACGATGAAGATGAGGGAAATGACATAGAAGTAAGTTGTCAGATGATGGGACATGATGAGGAGGCCCGTTGAGACCAACAGCGGAGCAATATATTTGTTATCCTGTCTGTATTTGATAAAAAGATACATGGAAAGCATCATGAAAAAATGTCCCATGGTTAACGGTGATGCATGGCTAGTTTGATAGACATGGAATGGTAAGACTGCTAGAAACAAACTTGAGAGGAGGGCTATTTTTCTGCTTCCTATCAGTTCACGAACGACAAAATAAAAGAGTAGTACTGACAGCCCACCAAAGATTGGCGCGATCTTTGGCATAATGGTTAATACATCGATGCCAGTAATCCAATGTGAAACGCCTGTAATGGCATATAACACTGGAAAATATTGATAGGATCCCCCCCAACCATAATATGTATTGAACAACTCGCCGTTTTCCACAAATGAGTTGGTTAGTCCGTAATAGATGCCAAAGTCACAACCCCATGCGGCATTTGTCCATGCTGGGAGCGATCGTAAAACAATAGCGATACCTGTCACTATCAGTAACCAGAACAACCAGTGTTTTGTCATGCCACTGAGTTTTGAACCAATATTGAGCTGCATCTCCTCACGGTATAAACTCTTCCTATATATCCTTTATCTTATTAATACACTGCTATCTGAAGGGGCTTTGAGTTACTGAAGAAACGACATCGATAATATTTTCAACAGTTTGTTCCACGTTACATGGTCTGGTGATCCCTGTCGTCTTTTTTGCCCTCTCCGCATCTTCCTTGAGATGTAGATGGTTTTGATTCACCGTATAAAATGTTCCTTTTTTGTTGTGGTATTGTCCAAGATACTCTTGCTCAATCTGTCCAGGTGTTGGCACCATGAGTGCTTTCGCTCCGATAACGGCGAGGTCCATCATTGTTGAATAGCCACTCCGAGAGATGACTAACCGTGCACGGTTTAGTAGTGATTCCCGTTTGTCTTTTGGTACAAAACTATAGGTTTGCGCGTTTTTTTGATTAAACGCTTCTTGTTTTTCTGATTTACCAAGCGTAATGACCACATTTCCATCGAGATCATCAATCTGCTCGTACAAAGTATTTTCAAACATGGTCCGTTGTGGCTCGGGTCCGGAGATAGAAACCAAATAATCGATGTCTTTTTTCATGGCTTTTTTTTTAAAGTCAGAAAGAACGCCCACATAATGTAATTTATTTTCATCAATCTTACGCAATTGATGAGAGAGGTCACCCGAAAGACTATCTTCTTTGTAATCTGGAACAATGGTCCCACAGAAACGCTTGAAGAAAAAAAGATTGAAAGTCTCGCTTCCTGTTTCAAACATACGCATGCGCAGTGGATTCATGATACGCATCTGATGTGAAATAAAAAAAGAAGGAATACTCCTGCTATACATATCATATCGTCCATCTGAAATGATGCGATCGTACGGTCTTTTTTTCAAAATGTTTTGAAGCCGTTGTAGACCTGCTTCCATCCGGGCAATAAACATAGGCCAATAGACAACACTTTTTGCCATGAATTGTCTGGCGTTTTCTGAAAGCAACATGGGGTAATCAGGAACATCATGGTAATCTGCCGCATCGCCCAGTTCTTTTTTTAAAAGATTAAGTGACCTTCCATAGGATATGATGGTGAGTTCATGCCCTTCATCTAGTATTTTTCTCATAACGGGTAACGATCTGGTGGCATGACCAAGGCCCCAGGAGCAGATTGCATAGATGATTTTCATCTGAACGCTATATTTGCTAATTCGTTAAATAGCTAACTGGAAAATAACATCTTTTTATAGGCAAAGTGCGATTAGCCTGTGGGAGGATGATATGACCTTCAAAGAAAAATTGCACCGTATTGTACAGAAAAACAACAGTCTTCTCTGTGTTGGCCTTGACATCGATAAGGAAAAAACGCCTCCGTTTCTCTTTAAATCAAGTAATAATCCCTATTTTGAGTTTAACAAAGCAATTATTGATGCTACCAAGGATATAGTTTGCGCGTACAAATTGAATATGGCTTTTTATGAAGTGCTTGGTGCAAAAGGATTTGATCTACTACAAAAAACAGTTTGTTATATTCCTGATGATGTTGTCGTTATCATTGACGGTAAACGTAATGACATCGGCAATACTGCCCGTAAATATGCACAGTCATTGTTTGAGACATTCAATGCTGATGCTGTTACCCTTAATCCTTATTTAGGTAAAGACGGCATCTCCCCATTTTTGGAGTACAAAGAGAAATGCAGTTTTATCCTTTGCCGTACCTCAAATCCTTCAGCTGGCGAGTTCCAGAATTTGGTAAGTGATAAAACGCCACTGTACCAACAAGTTGCAAGAAAAATCAGAGAATGGAACACCTGCGGTAATTGTGGCGCAGTTGTGGGTGCAACATATCCTGAAGAATTACACATCGTCAGAAAACTGTTAGGAAACGACATTCCCCTGCTCTTGCCAGGTATTGGAAAACAGGGGGGAGATGTTGAACAAACGGTGAAATATGGAACAAATAATAAGGGAGAAATGGCTATTATTAATTCCTCCCGCGGCATAATTTTTGCAGGAACTGATGAACATTTTGCAGATGCGGCAAAAAAACAGGCACTCTCCTTGAGAGATACCATAAATAAATTTCGTTAGACACCACCGCAATTGATATTAACGAGCTGTTCAATAAATCTTTTTGCCTTGATTCGAAGATCTCCATGATTAATGATTGGAGAGGCAAGGTCAAGGCGACACCTTGATGCCATACAAGGGTCCCTCTTTGATCTCTCAGACGTAACGTCAAGAAATGAAAACGAGGACAACCATGGTATCATATAACTGTCGCGATATCGGGGGCGGTATATCTCCACTGCTGCAGTACCGGAGAGTGCTGTTTCGACACCCAACCGTTTATAGCGTTGGGTGACAGCGACAATTTCTTGACCTATTACATATTATTTTCATCATATCAATATAATAAAATATATATACTCTTCATGAGATGATAAAAAATCTCTATTAATCACATTATCGTTTAGGAGTACTTGAGTATGGGGAAGTGTCGTTCATCAATCCACAACTGTTGCTGTTTACTTCTTGCGCTATGCATGCTATTGACTTTTTTTTCTCCTCTTGCTTCTGCCAGCCAACTCCCCGAAAAAACATACGAATCAACTCTACAAGAAAAAGACAATCCTTTTTCATCCACTGGTCGTACATTTCACTCACTCTTTCGACAGTGCCTCACTACTTTGCGAGGAACTCAGCGAGAAGGCATTTTTTTCAATTTGGTAACAAACCATAATGGTACAGAAACAGCAGCTCGTCTTCGTAGTTTCCTTCCCACTAGCATTGATATTGATGAAGACGGTGATAAGGACATTCGTGTTTGGGTTATTCGTCGACCTGCTATTCAACTGTTACCCCCATCAGTTGGGCTGAAAACCTCATTACTTGTTCGTCGACTTCCTGGCTTAGACGAAAGTCAGATTGATGACGCACTGGAAGTATATCTTGAATATGCACCAAAAGTATTGACGACCATAACCGACGTACCTCTTGATCGTATTCGCATTGGGTATCAATCTCCTGAAGGTGAAACCATCCCTTCATTATGTGTCCTTTCACAAACAACGTACTTTCACACGATCCACCCTCGACGACAACCGACCCATATCTTTTCTATACACCCCGGTGCAATTGCTGGGCATCATCAGCTTAATTTCATTGCGGCTCTTGCCGATACTGAAGGTAATGACATTATTACAGAACATCGGTTGACTGTTGCATGTGATCCTGTGAGCAACACAGAACTTACGCTTACGCGCTCTCATGCCAACAAAGACCTGGCGATAGCGCTCGAAACTGCGCATTCATTAGATGCTACTATTTGGTATACAAAGCATGAGCTAGGGATTGAAACGACTTTTGGACTTTCTATTGAAAACCTCTCCAGCTTTCGGTGTGAACTTTCTGCTGCACGGGCATACCAGAAGACCAGTCGTATCGATTATCGATGTCTTACCAATGAGCCAACGAAAGTAACCTTATTTGTACAAAACAGCAACGATGTCTATCTTTATCTGAAATATCTCCCCCCGCACATCAGTCTTACCTGGCTACCAGAAAATAATGGATGGTTGGAAGTCAATACCAGTGCAGATGCTGTTGAGCAGGTTGGGTTCTGCAATGACCTTCTTCACCCAACCTTTAACGTGTATGTCAATAACATTTCAGCCAACGGAAAGGTGACATGGAATCTGTCGTCTCTTGATCGACTTGATGCAGGTTGTTTATCTATTACAAGCACTGAGGCAATTAGCACTGTACATCTTGACGCTATAACCGGACATACCGGGTCAACAACTGTCTCTTTAGATATTGAAAGTAAACCACGTATCGACGCAACTCTATCATGGAATATTGCTCAAGAGTATCTGTGCATTGAACAGAGTCGCATGGATCTGTCTATTTCGGTATTGTTCACCAACAACAAAGGCAATACGTTTGCTGGTTCTTGTGCCTATCAACCTCGGGAACACAGTTCACTCACACTCAGCTTTGCTGCATTATTTACTGATGATGTCAGTTTTGGTCTTTCTGGTTCTTCATTCATCCTTCAGAACATGAGCATGTTTTTTACCATACAAGGATTAGGTAATCTTACTATATTCATGGATCAAGTAGTCAAACGCAATCCAGGGGCCATCAATCTAAGTATTCAAGGGATGCAAAATGGCGACTCGGTACTCTGCAATTGTAGCCTGGAAGTGACTGGTGGTGTAGAAATCACCAATCTTTCTATTGGTTACAATGGTGCGTGGCACAATGCATCATCTGTTGTGGTGGAAGACCATGACACACTCTTTTTTATGTTGAGTGCAACCCTTGACATCTCCTATGAATTTGCTGATGATTTTTCGTGGGGGTATATCTCCTTTTCAGGGTCTCTGTATATGAATCTTAATGTGGTCTTGAATTGGAACGGTACACAAGGCGGTTTAAAGGGAGAAATTACCTTAAAATCTCTTTATGATGCCTTTGTGATTTCCTGGAAAACGATTGATGAAAAGAGATATTTTACCCTCAACGGAACATCACTTGTTTCTCTTTCAGATTTTCACGCGTGGTTTGACGAGATATTTGATATTGACATCCCACAATTGCATGGTAGTTTTGTGTTGAAGAACGCATCAAAACAGCAAGGATTTTTCTCACTTACGTTTCAGGGGTCAGGGCTCCTCTCCCTCAATACGTCGTTTTCCTCTGAAAATGAATCCAATACCACGATACTGCTTTCGTTGAGCACCGAGATAATGAGTGGGGATCCCCCTGCCACTGTTGCCGTTGGATGGGATCAGCATAATATCACTGGTATTGAACTCGACGTTCTTGATGGTGGTCATCTTGTCGTGCACAATTGCTCACTGGTGGTTATTGAAGACAGCAATGTTTCTCTTCACATCGAGAATTTGACGGCGTCATTTACCGGATATTTCCTTCGAATGGTTCTCCCCACAAACAGCTCCAACACTACCATGAGATCCACACTCAAAGATGCTGAGATTTCTTTACATATCGATACCATAAATTTGAGCAGCAGCGAGCTTGATCTTGGAGAGTTCATCTTTATTTCTCAAGTGCAAGGGACAGCTACCTTCTCACTGGTGAACTATACCAATGAATCGTGTTTAAACAAAACCGCTGTTGAGGAGTTGATGTGGCATAATTTCACGATAGATATTGACGCCAGCACTAGTCACTTCATACTTGATACGCTATATATCGAGCATCTTGCAAATTATAGTACGGTAGAGATGCATAACCTTTCGATACAAAATGGTTCAACACGTCTTATTCTTCATGCTGCAGTGAATCAAAATGTCACTGCCGCTCGCTTCATTTACGCTTCTTTTAACAATAGCCCTCATACCATGATGTTTCTTAATTCGTTCTCCTTTGATCTAGTCTTACAGGATATCCCTCCCCTTCCTACTGCTCTTTATTCTGGTGTATTGGTTGACGGCCTATTTGAAGTTCATCTTCGCTTATTTGATATTATTGCCGTCACCATTTTCAATGGAAGCGCCATCGATCATCTCGGTGTGAATGTCACTCCACCCGAAGGGGCAGGATTGCCTGAATTTTATCTTCATACGTTTTTTGAGGAACCTGTCGACTATCTTACGGTTGGCTTTAACATATTTCCTGCCGATCATCTGTTTATTGATACACACAACACCACAACGTACCTGAACATGTCACTCATGTTCCCGACATTATCTGGAGAAATCATCGGCTACCGCTTTGATGATATACTGTTAAAAGCTGATCGATTTTTCCTACATATGCCTAATGTATACTGGGACCCTGCAAATGTCAGTATCGATGAGTTTTACATCGAGGGTTATCTTCATATTGAAGGGGAAGGCACTCTATGGATGTTGCTCAATGGTATGTGGCAACCGTTATATCCATACACCGGCACCCTTATCATACGACCTGGTCATCTGACGGTAAATGTAACGGGAGAAATTGCACTGGATTACACTACAATACTTCCCACTGGTGATGAAGTAACGCTCATAGGAACTTTTACTGCAGCACATTGTTTTATGGATTTGTGGTGGAATACAACCACCCACACAACAGAACTACGCTTTACTGGCAGTCTCGTTATCGATGATTTTCTGTTTACGGTTTCATACGGGCACAGGGCAGGTGAGTTTTCCAGCCTCTCGTGGTCTTCATTGACGTTGGTAGATGCCGCACACATACTACTACGCAATGATGACGGTTCGCCGGTAATGATACACTGTTCAGCCGAGTATCTAGATATTTCAGGTCTACATATAGAAAATACCTCTCAAATGTTTACTGTACATTCTCTGTACGCCTCTGGCAAAATCAATCTCTCAATGGTACCTAGCGATACGTTTGATTATATCGGAATCAATGTCTCTTATCTTAGTGGCATTTTTGAGTTAGATGACATAGCTGCTTCTTTTCCCGGGTTGGACAACCTTGATCATCTCTGTTTTAATGGAAGCGGTGATATCAACATCACCTACTGGATAAACCAGGAAAACGACCAAACTCTCACCTTAGAAACACAAAACGGTTTACTCATTGATTCTTTCATCATTACATTCGACGACCCAAGTCACTATTTCAAAATCAAACGGGGGTCAACACAAGGAATGATACAGGAAGGATTCTTTACAGCGTCTTGGAATATCGATGGTGATGGCGATGGGTTTATCTTTCTTGATAGTTCGTATCTTGTTCTCGACGGTGTTCAGATAGTAGTTATGAGAGACGGATTCTTTGATTGGGGGATACGACTGAGTTTCCCCGATGGATATATTGATGCTGATGAGCGAAAAGTAGAATGGGATCCCTTGCTCTATATTAGATTTTTGGGAATATATATCCCCTATAACTTTCAATTTAGTGGAAGTATCACTGGCGATATCGATGTGGATATCACTGACTCTGGCGGTGATACCTGGTATGATCTTTACCCCTATAATAACAACAATCAGATACAATCAAATCCAGTTCCGTACCTGCAGACTATATCCTTTCTGCAGAGAACCTCGTTTCTCAACAAAACATTTGCCCATCCCACCGATACATGAAACTCTGGTAACTTTTATATAGCAAATTATATATACTAATAAATATAAGTAGTGTACAGAAGAATAAAGTATTCGACTTAAAATACAAAAGAAGGTATTGTACATGGGGGAGTTTACCTATTCCAAACCGATAAGAAGCCGCATATCCAAAAAACAGATGCATCTTCCAACAAAACTTATCAGCGTTGTGATGGCAGTACTGTTGGTTACTACGCTGTTTTCGTCAGTAACCTTTGCCGGCGATGGCGGTACTGAGCCTGTTGTTGGAGATGATACTGAGAAGGTTGCTAAGAGTAGCACTCGTAGTGCGTTTGCAGGGATGTTGAGAGACTTTCTTGAACAACGACGAGCAGAGCGAAAAGGTCTGTTGTCGCTGACACTTGTCACTATTTTTAATGGTAAAGAACAAACCACCAGGTTACGTACATTCCTGCCCACCAGTCTTGATATTGATGACGATGGTGATAAGGACATTCGTGTTTGGGTTATTCGTCGACCCGCCATTCAACTGTTACCCCCATCAGTTGGGCTGAAAACCTCATTACTTGTTCGTCGACTTCCTGGCTTAGACGAAAGTCAGATTGATGATGAGTTTTCCTTGTATATTGAATATGAAACGTCAAAACTCGTCTCAAGAATTGTAGGATACTTGCCTCCTATTCGCATTGGGTATCAATCTCCTGACGGAGAAGAAATCCCCAAATCGTGTTTTGTCTATCATAAAACCTTCCCACAACTTGCCTATCCTCGACAAAAAACAAAGCACACGGTCGGTATTAATCCAATTTCTATTGCAGGGGAAAGCCAACTTAACCTGCTCTTTTCCATACCTGGTGCAGAAAATGAAACCGATTCACCATTGACGATTCAAGTCAATCATAGTCCTGCCATTAAAAATGAGATTACGTTCAGTAGAAGTAAAGATCATTTTGTCCGCAGAGGGCAGACCCTTGATATCAAGCGAAGTTCCATGGGTAAATCAAACGTTTCTGTGTTCATTAAAGATATCAGTATTTTTGGGAAGGGATCGTTAGTCGTCAATGATATTCCAAAGAAGATATCATTATCCTGGAAGCTCGCACGAACAGGGTATATAGAACTCAATTCGTACTCCGCAGGCACAGGTGCAGTTAAAGCAGCAGTTAATGGATTGATGACCATGGGCTTTACTGCTGAAACTGGCATTAATGCTGGTATCTCCTGGGAAAACGTAGGTCTCCGAAGTCTCACGAAAGGAAAGCCATTTGGCATTTCTTTTGACACAGAAGATTCCATGGCATTATCAGACTTTTATCTTAGCGCTCTCCTCGAAGACTTAGGTTACAACTTGGAAGTCACTTCATCGCTCCTTGCTTTAACTCTAAAAACTAGTGCCGATATTGCTCAACTTGTCCTTACATCAGATCTCAGAGGAGTAGAATCAATAGATTCGATTGATATCGATGTGGATAATGCTGATGTTACATTAGAAGATTGTATTGTTGATGTTGAATATGTCGGTGTACCTGAGAGACCAACAGTTACCATTACGTCACCAGAAGATGGCGACACTGTAAGTGGTACCGTTTTCGTCACTGGTACAGCAAACGCCCCATCGGGGAGAGAAATTTCTTCTGTAGAAATCAGCATAGATGGATCTGATCCGGTAGTGGCTGACGGTAATATGTCATGGTCATATGAATGGGATACTACCGTAATTGCAAACGGCGATCACACAATTACCGCCATCAGTTATGACGATGAGGGAGGCGTCTCTCCTAACGATTCGATTATTGTTACGGTTGATAATGAAGGTAATAATTGGTATCCATTGGTAACTATAGATGCATTACCGATGATTATTACATCAGATACCGTGACTATCAGCGGTACAGCATCTGATCCTGACGGCGATGAACAACTCGTAAGTGTAGAGATTCAGATTAATAATGGAGACTGGACTCAAGTAGAAGGAACCACCACATGGTCGTATGAGTGGGACGTCTCAAAATTAACGGGTTTCTATACCATTAAAGCCCGAGGTTATGATGGAGAGGACTATACTGCGACTCCCCTGATAGCAGAAAAAAAAGTATTTATTCGCTTTAGTAGTGTCCTGGATGTGACGCTTGATCATGCGTCACTCGATATGAAAAACTTCGTTGTTCAAGGAGACCTCAATTTCACGAACATCACGAACATCGAGGTTCCCTCGTTTTCAGCAGAAGGAAGCGGTGCATTTTACCTTGGAGAAGACGCAATATCGGTGAGTGCCGAAGGAGCAATACACCTTGACAATACTTCTATTACTGTAATTAACAGCACAGGCAAACCAGAGAAACTTCTTGACACCCTTGCTGCAGATGTCACTGGAGATGGGAGATTTGATATTGTTCCCAAGGCAATCTCTGCCATATTGAATGCTAATGTAGACATTACTGCGAAACAGGCATTGGGTCTAAACGATATTACTCTGTCGTTCATTGGTAATATTTCTGCGCATATGGCGGTTGATGAATCTGGCAATGTTGCACTTGGAGGCAAACGAAAAGACGATCATTTTTACGTGGATATCAGGGAATTTATCTTTACTCTCGATGATCTTGTTGACGTTGGTGCCGATCAACTTCTTATTAATGGAACAGGAAATATTTCAGTCATAGACGACGAACTCGTTATCTCAGGAGATCTTAATGAATGTCTCATTGATAACTTCCATGTTGACCTTGGAAATGCAACCTTCTCCTTTTCAGGAGCCGTTGATCGCATTCGAAATGGCGAACTACTCATTTCGTTTACTGATCTTTTCAATTTTGATATCTCGTACGATGGAGACTATGATTTAACTATATTGAATCCACAAGTAAGCGTCAATTCAAACACCAGTAATATTAGCGCACTGGCACAAAAGGTCATGGTCAGAACTGATGGGTCTGCTCATTTTTCATATGAAAAAAATGAAACGCAGGCAGAGGTAACTGTCATCTTACACGATATTAAGTTTATAGGACTGTGCCTGTATTGCGATGAATTTTCATTTGGACCGACTGATATTGGATGGAACGGTTCATTCCATCTTGTCCTGTCAGCTGATTTGTTTATTGAGATGGGAGAAGATTGGATTAGAATTACGATCGGCGGTAATGGAAGAGCACACATTGATTTATACACTAATATGCAAGTTAATGATAGTATCGGTTATCTAAACGCAGAATTAGATCTTGCAACCGGAGAAGATGCCTTAGTGATATATCTCTTTAATCTTTCTGCAGACGTAGGTTTTAATATCTATGGTGGTGCAGTTACGAATCTGGAATTACTCGAACTCTATCTTGAAAATAGTACGACAGCTGAACTCCTCGTTGATATATCCATTGCCAATCTCTCTGTTGGTTTTGATATGGATTCTACCTTTGAAGATGGCATACTCTTCTTTATGATAAATGAGGCAGGCGTTGCCATGGATAATGGTCACGTAGCCATAGCTCTGAAGGATGCCGTTAATCTAACAGTAGAGGGCACTGTCGATGTTGCTCTCTCTAGCTCAGTATCTGGCGTTATCACTGTTATATTGAATGAGACCGGTGTGACCAGTTTTGTCATTGACTTTACAGGGGAAGTATATGTAGAAATTGCTGGTTTAGATATGCAATATCACAATGGAGAAAAAGGGACAGATGTAAACCTTTCAGCTGACCTTATTGCCATCAATGGAAATGCAAAACTTCTCTTCACTGCAGATTATATAAATGCCAGTCTTGGAGTCGGCAACGATAACGGCAGTGGCATCATTCTTGATAATTTCTTATTGAATGCAACAATTGCATCAATGGATGTTAACCTGTTTGTGACATTTGGATTACTAGACATCACCAGTGGCGTAACTATCAATCTCAGTGACGGCATGACTATTAGCACGTCTGCAGATATTACTGCCGAGGATCTTTATCTTGTCCTGAATTCAGATTCGCAGGAGATGTTTATATCTGTTGATTTTGAATTGTTTGAAATCACCGGAAATGGTGGTGGCGCTATCGTTATTGATGAAAATTTCAGTCTCATTAGCGGTTCCAGTGATAATACAGATTTCGTTCTTGAGAATGCCTCTCTTGATGTGTTTATATCTGAAATGATGCTTTATGCAATGCTAGAGGATATGGATATAAGCGTCATTGGTGCAGATGTTGAGTTTATCATCGACATTTCAGAAGGGTTCGATAATGTGGTCATGATGGCCGACCTTGTTGGCGATTCCGCAATTTCTGTAAATACTCTGTGGGCATACATTGGTTTTGTTTTTATAGAACTCAGAGTAGACGACCTCATGATTACAGGACCAACCGTTATCGATGTGGATGTCGATACTAGTAGCGATGTCCTTGCGCTCGTTACCATCGATGCTGTTGAGGGTATTACCGCTGATGAATTTACCATTGCAGGTTTTCTCAATATTTACGGTATAGATGGCGGTCCAGATGTTTCCGTCGGTATTGATAACCTTGGCAATATTCTCATTGGACTTGATGGAGAGTGGCATTTTGATATGATCCTACTTATGAATACCCTTTTAATAAATAATATTGACTTTGACGGAAAAATGGATTCGTTGCTTCTTGGATTTGGCGGATTTGGCGGTCCGATTGGCATAGGATGGATATATCTTGAGGGATCTTTTAGTGAAGCATCCACAGCATCATTCAACGTTCCTAGTATTTCGTTTTTGAAAGAAAGAAAACTTATCTTTGAGTTTGAGCCCGGAGATTTCATGTTTACCGTCGATGGATTAGATACTCTTGAGGTTTTTGGAGAAGATTCCATACTTAAGATAAATCTTGGTGTATTTGGTTACAGCAGTGCTCCCATTACTTGTAAAATAGATACACCAAACCTTTCCATCGAGGGAATTACCTTATTTGATAGTTTGGTAGGATTCATAGAACTTAACGCTGAAGTTAATTCGTTATTACTGCCAATGCTAGGCGACGATGAACGAGATATTGATATCACACTTTCTATCAAAGGAAATCACGATCGAGTGTTGCTATTCAATGGACTGTTTGACATTAATGGATCTGGTGAGTTATCCATTGAACTTCAGGCCAGTGGTTCGCTGGCAACCGCGGATTTCTACGGGTCGTTTAAAGCCAACTGGAATGGTGTACGGTACTTTACCCTGCCTGAATTCAGAAAATATGCATTTGAAGCAACTGGCGAAATAGATATTTCATTCGGTGATGATTCGGGTTCAGGAGAATATACCATAGAGACAAACGAAGCAATAATTATCATGAATGAGAATACAAATACCGTCACTATACTAGATGAAGAGGGAACTGTTTTGTTGCAAGAAGGAACTGTATCCTTTGATGAGAATGGAGAACTTATTATACTGAACGGACAGGGACAACAAATACTTGGAGGTGAAGGCGGTGGATCGACATCCTCTGATCCCTATGACATACTCTTAGGTATCTTTGATCACCTTTATCGATGGCGTTGGAAACATTTTTCAGGTGGCGGTTGGCAGAGAATTCCCATATGGGATACTAGACCCGCTCCTGTTGTTAAGGCCGCAGTCACATTACTAACAAGGGCACCAACAGGTAATGAATTACATGTTCTATCGTGGGATATTTTGCCAGGCGGTAAGCTAAATTTTTCAGCCTGGTACAAACCAGGCCCAAACAATCACGGACCTTACGACTTTATCTTTAATTACGGTGATGGAACAGCATCAGATCCGGTGTATGTACCTGCTTCACAAGATCCTATAAAGATTTATGCTCCGGAAAATCATCAATATATAACGCCTGACCAGTATATCGCAACGATTACTGTTATTGATTACGGCAATTCTGGCGATACTACAATGGATACGTTTACCGTTGATGTCGTAGAAGAATATTTAAGAGTATCCCCTGGCCGATTCATATGGAACTTTGAACAACTTGAAGACCAAAAAGAAGAAGATGGAAAAGTATACGATTCCTTCGAAGTGAAACATGAAGGAAATGCAACCTATACGTCATACACTCTCGAGTGGAATCTTACACACGATACTATGAGATATGGTACAAATTGGACATTTGATACACTCTCTGGATCATTAGAACCTGGAGAATCCGAGATCGTCAATTTCTCATTTACACCCCCATCAGTTCCAGGAGATTATACCGGGGCCAATGTATCAATTAATAATATCAATGATCCGGATGAATCGACTTCCATAAACTTTAACATCTATTATGGCTTGGTAGATCTCTTACCAGATAGTCCACAAATTATTTATATTGAAGGAGGAGAAATCGCAACATTTGATGATCTCTTCTGGGTGTTTAGCAATCGATGGGAGAATCTAGACTGGGTTATTTCTAATATTACCTTCAATGAGAGCTTTAACCCTGACCTGATTGACTATTCTTTTATCCCAGGCGAAGGCATTATACGTCCAGGGGACCCTCTCACGCCAGTCAGTTTATATCTCGATGCGTCAAATGAGCAATTCATTGGGTGTCAAATGACTGTTACTGTGCAACGAAGAGGAGATACCATCGAGTACACCGCTGATAATGATAGTATCTATATTGATATTAGAATCAGGCCAGAAGGAAGCTCCAATCCTGGTTCAGACTGGATTACTCCTGACTCACATATTCAAAACTGGTGGTATTGGCCACGGAGAGCGCACGACAACTATCTTGGGTCAGCTTCATCCTACCGGAGATTGCATGGTGGTTGGACTAACGATCCGCTCATACTAACACTTGACGATCCGATAACCTGTTGTGGATTCAGAATCAACGCAAAAGCAGGAGACAATCTCGACAAACTCGAAGTAAAGTTATACAACGACAATGACTTACAATTTACAAAAATATTCTCTGCCGGTCAATGGGAAAACCATGATTGGACAGAATGGGATTTCGGGACAAGTGAAACGGTCAACAAAGTCAAGATAAGACAGCACCTATCGAGCGGAACATTCAAAGGTCATTGGGCAGTTGTTTGGGAATTTGATTTTCTCAAAGAATCCTAAACACCACTCTTTTTTCTTTTCTCTTTTTGCATGAGTGAACTGTAACCTTTATATACAAGTATAGTATACGTTCTAAAACACAATTTCAATCTTAGCCCGGACCTTTTCCGGTCGACCCATGAGAATAGGTCATCGCACTGTCTGTGAATGGGTCATTTCAGTTCTGGGCGACAAGTAATGGATGTGGAGGTTCAAGAAAACAAGGTACCCTTAGAGGGCTCTTGCACTCTCTTGAATCTGACGATCGACGTGTGTTGGTGATATTTGATTCACCTGCCAATTCACCAAAAGGATAATAACAATTAGTGTGCCAGATTCCGGTTGATCCTGCCGGAGGTCACTGCTATTGGGATTCGACTAAGCCATGCGAGTCGAGAGGGTTCGGCCCTC
>JAFGDG010000041.1 GCA_016932245.1 Thermoplasmatota archaeon | reverse complement strand
ATTTTTAAAATTATAAATATAGAAAAATTATAACATAATTATTTGTAACGGCCAGATCTCCACGCGAAACAGGGGCCCCTCTCTGTTGTCATCCGACAGGAAGAAACAAGGAGGAAATTAAGACACAACTTTTTAATACAGCATCGTTGATTATGAAGGTCCCGGGAAGTAATATGTTATGAGCAAGAACACGGTAAACAGCGATATTTTTGGCAGGATGTTAAAGTCTGAGGGGCTGTTTATTAACAGAGAGGCAATGCGGCCTGCGTATACGCCAGACATATTGCCTCACCGGGGGAGAGAAATCAATGATCTCGCATCAGTTCTTGTTATTGCATTGCGAGGGGAAACACCGTCAAATGTATTTATTTATGGCAAAACAGGAACCGGAAAAACTGCCGTTACAAAATTTGTGGGGAAAGAACTCTTAAAAAAAGGAAAAGAAACAGGAAAACATGTGAATTTTATCTATATTAATTGCGAGGTTGTTGATACTCAATATCGCCTTCTCCAAAATATTGCAAACCATTTTATTAGCGAGTGGTCCGAACGCATTCCGTTTACAGGGTGGCCCACTGACGAGGTATATGCAAAATTACGCGAAGCGATAGACAAGGCAGGAGGCGTGACCGTAATCATTCTTGATGAAGTTGATAAGCTTAAAGGTGACGAGGCACTTTACACTCTTTCTCGCATCAACAGCAACCTCTTGAATGCTAAGGTATCCATTGTTGGCATTTCTAACGATCTTAAATTCACCGAATTTCTTGACCCTCGCGTGAAATCAAGTCTTGGTGAAGAAAATATGATTTTTCCCCCGTACGACGCCGGGGAATTGCAAGATATTTTAAAACAACGTATCAATATTGCACTTAGACCAAGCAGCATTGATGATGACGTCGTTCCCTTATGTTCTGCGCTTGCTGCGCAAGAGCATGGAGATGCACGTCGCGCCCTTGACCTCTTGCGGATTTCTGCTGAGCTCGCAGAGCGAAAGGGAGCACCGAAAATCACCAAAAAATATGTAAAACTCGCTCAAAACAAAATCGAAATCGACCGCATTATCGAGGTCATCAGGACCCTACCCACACAGTCAAAGCTCATTCTTTTTGCGATTTTATTGCAGGAAAGACACAACAAAAAAGCAGAAATTGCAGGAGCGATAACGACCGGAGAGGTGTATGAAGTATACAAAGACTTGTGTAAAAAAACTAGAACAGATTCGTTGACCCAGCGCCGTATCACCGACCTTATTTCCGAACTTGATATGCTGGGTGTCATCACTGCACGCGTTATTTCAAAAGGAAGATATGGTAGAACAAGGGAAATCAAAATGTCATCCTCCCCAGATGAAATGATGACTATCTTGCAAGAAGACGACGTCTTTAAAGAACTTGCGCATTATAAAGTCCGAGGACAAGCCCGTCTCATATAAATCCCGTTACTTTACAATTCTTATTAAAAAGCTCTTTTGGTGGATGGGGGAATCGGACACCTTTTCTCAGTAAATGGTATCTTTTGGTTCCCCTCACACTCAAAGTACCAATTTATCGAGGAATCGAGTTAGTAATGGAAGGCCCATCAATTTTAGCCAATTCCCCCAACACGTGCTATAATGCTTTTTGCATACATAAAGTTTTAGAATTATTTAACACACAAGGGCAAGTAGCACGCCGGCAACTGACAAGACACACAAAATTATAAAATAAGATATATTGAAAGCACCCCAGCAATAACAGGCTGGTGCATTAGGTAGATGGCAAGAGAATGTCTCCCCAACCAAGAACACACCCGCATTGGAGCAAACCGAGACAAATCAGGTGCAGGGAACTGCCGTTTATTGTCTTTGTAGAGTACATTGCCCAGTGCAATGCCAAATAAACAAACACCGAACCAGGGGAGTAAGGGAAAATAATCGATGGTATGCTGCCAGATATTTGCTTGATGAATGCCAAATGCAAGATGTAAGATGGTAGGATTTTCTAAAGTAAACAACCCCGCGGCAAACCCAGCCAACACGATGACTGCCGCAAACACAAAGTTCATGGATTTAAATCTAAGGAAAGGAACGCTTAACACAATCGACAAACCAATGCAGTGCAACACACCAAAAATAACAGGTCTGCCCGGCATAACGAGCAAAGTAACTGTTGTAATAATCATCCCCAGACTAAAAATTTTTAATCCCCGCAGAACAAGATGTTTATAATACTGATTTTCTTCTTGTGTGGTCTGGTGGCATTTTTTATTTTTGCTAACAATAAGACATATGCCGACCAATGTGAAAAACAATGCAGGTATGGCTGGTTGTATTTGGTACAGAGTCCTATCTAAAGGCAAAAGATGAAAATAATCTAAGTCCCAAAGAAGATGCAGTAAAACCATGCCAACAATCGCGAATCCTCTAAGTATGTCCAATTCGATAAAGCGTGTAGAAGAGTAAGACGGTATACAATTTCTATTTGTATGGGGTGTTAAATTCATCCGTATCCTCTCATCTTTTTTACATTTACATTTTGCAGGGGGTCTATAGATTGGTCTTTTATTATATTTAAAGGTGCTGTGGCATTTTGTCAAAACAGCAAGGTGCTCACAAACAAGAAATCATATTAATAGTTTATGGTTTTTACAAGGAGAGCTCTCCTTTTCGTAGTGCTTCGACAGGAGAGAGCAATGATGCTTTTTTGGCAGGAATAGCAGCCGCAAGGACCGACAAGGAAACGGGAAGTAGCATTGCAACTAGCACGGTAAACCAATTAATAATAAACCCAATATTTAGCTGTGTCCCAGCAATAAATTCTACGCGTAACCCATACCAATTTACAAAATTCATGACAATGACTGAAAGGCCGATGCCCAATAGCCCTGCTACACAGCCTATGATAATGCCCTGGTAAAGAAAAATCTTAAAAATAACCCGGTCACGAGCGCCAAATGCTTTTAGTGAACCTATTTCTCTTGTTTTACGAAGAACAATGGAGTCCATAACATATTTAATAGCTGCTCCACAGAGAAAGAGAGTGACAGCGATACTCCCCCACAGCATGATGGTGACTACGTCCTGCATCGATCCTGCGATGTACACGAGAAAATCATGCCAACTAAATGCCTGTTGAGGGGCCACCACGTTGTTAACCTGATCTCGTACATGTTCGGAGTGTCCAACGGGATTTAGTTGGTGAAATGATTCAGGCGCTTTCACCAAGACGGCATCCCCGCGAGTTTTATCAACCGTTATTGGTTTGAAGCCCTTAAAAGTGCCAACTCCAGGGACATACCAATCATTGCCTGTAGTTTCTCCATAACCTTTAATCTCTCGCAGGGAGTCGACATGCATGAACCACATTAAAGCATCAAGTGTAGGTGTTCCGCTTTCATACAAGCCGATAACCTTTACAGTTATGCCTGCATAACTTGTTTCCTTACCAGAAACGCTTAAAGTGAGGTGGATGGGCTTTCCAACATCTATAGAAGGATGAATCTTAGTAACGGTTGATCCGACAATGATAGGATACGGCTCTTCGTCTTTTAACAGTCGTTGCCCAGAGCCGTAGGTAAAATCAGGAAGATCTCCTGGTCCTTTTATATGTATGTACAGGGGAGTATGCCCTCGCAATACTGGATCGCTGCTCTGAAAAAATCTTCCTTTTACTATTTTATCTGCAATATCAGCAACATCGTCGTTAGGGTCAATGCCTTGCAAGGTACATGCATCAACTGCTTCTCCCTTGGTCCCCAAGCCATACGTTCCTTGCCCGGTCACTCGTATGCTTGTTTTGTAACCAGAAAGATCCCGCTCTATACGTTGAGCAATAGCCCCCGCATTTCTCAATTCTGTTTGTGTTCCATAGAGGTCTCTAATGTTGCAGCTTTGATCGACTACGATAGCGTCAGAAGTGATGATTTTTGTGGTGTCGTCGACTACCTGCATCATGTAGTTCAGATAGGCATTTTCCAACATGAAGGAGGTCATTGTTAAGGCAATTACAAGAACAATAATGGCATAGATTCGCTTGTGCTCTCGTAATTCCCCTATTGCCAATCTACTGCTGATGCCCAAGATGTCACTTCCTTTTGTTGTTGGTGTTGTTGTTTGTTAAACATTGAATTACTTGGCCAAATGTATGCGTCTTCCCTCTAGTATCATCAACAATCTTTCCATCTGTGAGTACAATGGTCCGCTTTCCATAACTTGCAATGTTCATATCGTGAGAAACAAAAACAAACGTAGCGTGTTTTGTTTCATTCATTTTGGCAAGGAGCTTCATTATTTCCTTGCTGTTTTCTGAATCTAACGCCCCTGTCGGCTCGTCAGCAAGCACCACCACAGGTTCGTTAATCAATGCCCGTGCAATAGCAACCTTCTGTTGTTCTCCACCGGAAAGATGAATGCCTTTGTGATCCGTTCGATGTGCGATTCCTACCTCTTTGAGTAGAAGATGTGCTTTTCGCTCCAGCATATCAGGATCTTTTTCCATGATCAAGCCCGGAAGCACAACATTTTCTAATACCGTCAGTCGAGGGATAAGATTATAATTTTGAAAGACAAAACCAAGTTTTTCTCCACGAAACAGTGCAATCTCTCTGCCGCTAATTTTTGTCGTATCTTTACCTGCAATAAAAACCTGTCCGGAAGACGGGCGATCCAATAAGCCCATACAATGAAGCATGGTTGATTTTCCACAACCAGAGGGACCAATAATTGATACGAACTCGCCGCGATAAATTTCAAGAGAAACACGATTTAACGCAGTGACACTAACCCCGTACTCATTATATTTTTTTGTTACATTCCTGAGTTTAATAATGGGCCTCTTATGTTTTGCCATGATCTTTTTTAATAATAATAAACTAATATAAATAATTGATGATAAAAAAAGAAACACCAGTCAAAAGAACTGTTTTACCCAACATAATGGGACATTTCTTTATTGTCGTCTTTTTTCTGATTTGGTTTTGCTTCAAGAACATCGATGGCTAGAAGAACATGAAGCGGAATAATTCTCATCTTTCCCTCCATGTCTCCGTGCTTATAGTTTAGTTGTATGAGGAGCCCCGTTTCATCCATGCCGATGGAGACAAACCCTTTGAATGTCCCTTCAGTTTCAAATAAACTCTCTCTCGAACCCAATGAAGTAATTTTATATTCAGATCCTTCGGTTAACTCCACTTCTGGTTTTTTATTCATGGGTGCCATCCCTTTGTTTTTCAATTAATTTTTGCATGTGTTCCACTGTCTTTCCATAATTTTCAATGGCTACTTTGAGGTGCGCTTCGACAAAATTCCATGCCTTTTGGATGTTTCCATATCGCAACTGGTATGCCTTTTTTTGCTGTTGTGAAACCTCATCAACAATTTGTACCTCTTCAAGAATATCAAATCCCTTAAGCTTGTTCAGGTGCCGATAGACTGTTGGCCGCGATGTTTTTAGTTCTGCAGCAATTTCGTCGACAAGCCATGCCTTTGTAGGGTGTTTGAGAAAAAAATCTGCAAAAATTTTATAGGGGATGTTAGGGTCAGATCCTCGCGAAAGATAACCAATTTGTTCAAAAAATTTTTTTGCCACCCTATCTAAATCCTCATCTCCAATCAATGGAGTGTTGCTCACCACCTGCATTTCAAAGACCATAACTCTGCCCCTCAAGACTGAATGTAACAACCGATTTATAATGTTTGTTTACTCTGAGAACAAAACAAGGAAAAAAAGACAAGGCGTTTAGACGATCGAAAGGTATCTGTCTGTTTCCCATTTTGTTACTTGTGTCCGGTAATCCTCCCACTCTTTGTGTTTAACATGGATGAAATTATCGAAGATATGTTTTCCCAGCGTTTCTTTTACTAATTTGCTTTCTTCCATAAAAGAAAGTGCATGCCCGAGGCTTTCAGGTAGATGTTCCACTCCATATTTCTGGCGTTCTCTGTCAGATAATGCATAGATATTTTTTTCCACAGGTGCAGGGGGCTCTATTTTATCTTCTATGCCTCTTAATCCTGCGGCAAGCATGGCAGCAAATTGGAGATACGGATTGCCAGATAAATCAGGGTTGCGCAATTCACAACGTGTACCTTTCCCCTTTCTCATTGGTATTCTGATAAGGGCACTGCGATTTCTATTGGCCCATGAGATATATGTAGGGGCTTCGTAACCAGGAACAAGTCGCTTAAATGAATTTACTGTTGGATTCAATATCACACAAATCTCTTTGATATATTTTAGCAATCCTGCAATAAAGTATTTTGCGACGTCGCTTAGTTGATTTTTTTCATTCGGGCCATAAAATGCATTTTTTCCGTTCGGTGTAAAAAGCGAATGATGGGTATGCATTCCTGATCCTGCGACTCCATACAAGGGCTTTGGCATAAATGAGGCATGCAAGCAATGTTGTGTCGCGATAACCTTTGTCACATATTTCAGCGTAATGACTCGATCAGCAGTAGTAATAGCATCATCGTAATGAAAATTAATTTCATGCTGGCCAGACCCAACCTCATGATGCGAGGTATACGTCTGTATTCCCATCTCTTCTAATGCAAGAGAAACATCTGCACGCACGCCTTCGGCAAGATCTCGATGAGAAAGGTCAAAATATCCTGCATAATCATTTGGAGTGAGTGTTGTTTCCTCACCATTTTTTTTAAATAAGAAAAATTCACATTCAGGGCCAGTGTAATATGTATAGCCCATTTTTTTCGCTCGTTCTACAACCATTTCTAATACGTATTTGGTGTCTCCCTCAAAACGCCGGCCATTTGGCTCATAGATGTCACAGTTAATTTTTGCCGTCTTCCGTTTTTCGACGACAGCTGGGAGAATGACAAAGCTGTTCGGATCCGGCTTTGCAATTTTATCTGATTCTTCAATAGTTGCATATCCTGCTATCGAAGACCCATCAAAGGGCATACCGTCGTCAAATGCTTCTTCTAACCTGTTCGCAGGAATAACTATGTTTTTAGGAAACCCCAAAATATCGATAAATTGTAACCGAATAAAGACAATCTCCCGTTCTTTTACAATATCCAACACTTCATTTTTTGATTTAGCAGAAATGGCCATCCTTTCGCCTCCAAAACACCATAAAATAGAGCATTATGCTATATGCAATCTCTCTTTTTAATAATTAACGATTTGTAACCACAAGTAAACTATTAAAAAGCATTCTAAATACAGTTAGCCAGAAGAAGCATCGATGGTGTATTTCGCATGTACAAAATCCTTGAAAAAAAGATATTATCGGAAACCGTAAAACTCATGAAAATCAAAGCACCACTTGTAGCAAAAAAGGCACAAGCAGGGCAATTTATCATTCTTAGAATAGATGAACAAGGCGAGAGAATTCCGTTAACCATTGCAGACTATGACCGGAAAGAAGGGACAATTACTGTTATTTTTATGGAGGTCGGCAAAACCACTAAACAGCTAGGAACACTGAATGTAGGGGACTCACTTCTTAATTTTGCTGGGCCTCTTGGAGAACCATCTGAGATTGAAAAGTATGGAACCGTTGTTTGTATCGGAGGCGGTGTTGGCATTGCTCCGCTGTACCCGATCATCCGTGCGTTGAAACAGGCGGGCAATTACGTTATTACCATTCTTGGTGCCCGTAATGAAAAACTCTTAATGCTTGAAAAAGAAATTAAAGAATTCAGTGATGAACTACATATTTGCACAGACGACGGGTCAAAAGGGAAAAAAGGTTTTGTCAGCGATGCCCTCCAGAGACTAATTGATCAGGGAAAACAACTCAAGATTGTCTGGGCAATAGGTCCAGTCATTATGATGAAAGTGGTGGCAAATCTTACCAAAAAATACAATATTAAAACTATTGTAAGTCTCAATCCGATTATGGTTGATGGAACAGGGATGTGTGGCGGATGCCGGGTATCTGTTGGGGGTAAAACCAAGTTTGCTTGTGTTGATGGGCCAGAATTTGATGGCCACAAAGTCGATTTTGACAATCTTATGTTGCGAAACCGTCGTTTTCTTCACGAGGAAGAGCACGCGTGCAAATGGGCAGAGGTGTAGACAATATGGTTGTAAAGAAAAAAAAACATCCAATGCCTGAACAAAAACCAAAAGAACGCATAAAAAATTTTGAAGAAGTACCATACGGTTATGATGCAGCAACGGCAATTGAAGAAGCAAAACGATGTTTGCAATGTAAAAACAAACCATGTATGAAGGGATGTCCGGTTGAAATTGACATTCCTGGGTTTATTGCGTGTGTTGCCAAAGGAGATTTTGAAAAAGCAGCAGAAATTATCAAGACAAAAAACAACCTGCCTGCAGTTTCAGGCAGAGTCTGCCCTTACGAAAATCAATGCGAAGGAGAATGCACGCTTCTAAAGCTCGGGGAGTCTGTTGCTATTGGGCGATTGGAGCGATTTATTGCAGATTACATCAGAAAAAAAGGAGAAAAACCGCCAAAAAAACCAAAGCAAACGGGATATAAAATAGCGGTTGTTGGAGCAGGCCCGGCGGGGTTGACTTGTGCAGGAGATCTTGCCAAGATGGGACACGAAGTCACCATCTATGAAGCATTTCATGTTCCAGGTGGTGTGTTGATGTACGGAATTCCTGAATTCCGTCTGCCAAAGGCAATTGTTAATGCAGAAGTCGAATATATCAAGAAGCTAGGTGTTCGCATTAACTACGATGTGGTGATTGGAAAAACCATTGCTGTTGAGGAGCTGCAGAAAGACTATGATGCTGTTTTTATTGGAACGGGTGCCGGTCTGCCAAAATGGCTGAACATCCCTGGTGAAAATCTTGACGGCGTGTATTCTGCAAATGAATTTCTCACTCGTGTCAACATGATGAAGGCATACAAATTTCCTGAGTATGACACTCCTGTAAAAATTGGAAAAATCGTAGCAACATTTGGCGCAGGCAATGTCGCGATGGACTGTGCACGAACGGCACTGAGGCTAGGTGCCGAAAAGTCGTATATTATCTATAGGAGATCTGAACAAGAAATGCCAGCCCGTATCGAGGAAATACATCACGCAAGGCAAGAAGGTGTTATTTTTAAATTACTAACAAACCCAAAACAGTTTTTTGGAGATGATGAAGGGCACCTGACTGGTGTCGAATGCATTCAAATGAAACTTGGAGAGCCAGATGATAGTGGACGACGACGCCCGATTCCTGTCGAAGGAACAGAATTCACCATAACCATCGGCACTGCTCTTATTGCCATTGGCCAAAGTCCCAACCCGCTGATACCCCAAACGTTTAAAGATATCGAAGTTGAACGATGGGGAAACATCAAAACCGATGAGGAAGGACGTACTTCTATTCCTGGTATTTTTGCAGGAGGGGACATTGCAACCGGTGCCGCAACGGTTATTCTTGCCATGGGTGCTGGAAAACGCGCGGCAAGAGCAATTGACGCTCATGTCACCTCAAAAAAGAAGTAATAGTTCGTCTTATTGTCTTACTTTTAGGCCTATGTGGGAACATGATTGGAAAAACAATACAAGCGTATTTTAGGCTTGGTAGAGTACATTCTGCGGTATTGACGGGACTTGCCCCTGTAGTTACTGCTGCAGCGGTAGGAGTACCTCTCCCTCTCGTTCACTATGTCGAACTTTTTTCCATAGGTGCTCTTTTTCACCTCTTTCTGTTCATCTATAATGAAGTAAGAGATGTCAGCATCGACAAAGCGTCAAAAGATCTTACACATAAGCCCCTGGTGGAAGGATACATCTCAGAAAAGAAAGCAAAGGCTATTGTTGTCTCGTCTTTTGTCCTTGTGTTTCTTTTTACTCTTGTTTTTTTCTTCAACCAAGCCTTTATACTCATTCTCTTAAGCCTGTTGGCCTTTTTGTTCGGCGGTTTGTATGATGTTTTTGGAAAAAGAATTCCCCATGCGGATTACTTTATTGCAACCATGCTTTTTTTTGTTGCACTATATGGTGGTTTTTCCGTAACATCAACAGTAAGCAATTTTGTGTACGTTATTGCTCTTCTTGCATTTACACAGATGCTCATCAATAACATTATCGCAGGATTAAAAGACGTGGATCATGATGCTCTTGCTGGTGGCCTAAGCACGCCATTACGAATGCATGTTGGGGTCGAAAAGGGACAATTACACATCTCTCGATCATTTGCTAGCTATATTGTTCTATTGAAAATAATACATATTACTCTTACCCTTATTCCTTTTATTTATGTGATGATGTCTTTTCAAACTTGGCAACTCTATGCTGCTGTAATTATCATTGGCGTTTCGGTGTGTTTTTTGATACGCTTTCTTACCATGAAAACCTTCAATCGGGAATCATTGATGAGGGCAATTGGATTTCATGAAATGTTTGCCTTTTTGGTAGTGCCGGTATTGTTGTTTAGTTTTATTGGTTCTGTTGCAGCCATCTTTTTGCTTATCTTTCCGGTTATCTGGCTCGGGGTTTTTCTCATCCTTATGTATGGAAGGCTTATGCCAGCAATCTAACCTACCTTTAAATAAAAACACAATATTTATGTGAATGCCATGGGTTCGATAAAAAGAAACGTTATCTCCTATCTACAACTTTTCAGACTTCAAACTGCAGCGGTTACAGCGATCACGCCAGTTATCGGCGGGTTGTTGATGAACCAGCGAGAGCCACTCCCGCTACTTGTGTTGTTTTTGGTGGGACTCCTCTATCATGTCTTTGGGTTTGTTTTAAATGAATATATTGATATTGAAGTTGACAAAAAATCTGCCGATTTGAAAAAAAAACCACTGGTGAGTGGCGTGATAACAAAAAGTACCGCCCTCTCTATTGTTATAATCTCTTCAGTAAGTGCTTGCACTCTGCTTGCACTCTTCCAATCCGCCCTTCCGTTGATTCTTTTTCTTCTCGCACTTTCCTTAGGTGCATTGTATGATATATATGGAAAAAAAATGCCAGGATTTGATTTTGTACTAGCTGGCGGTTTTTTCTTTCTTTGTATTGCCGGGGCAAGTACGGTATCGTTTTCATTTTCCCTGTTGGTATATCTCGTCTGTTTGCTGTATTTTTTTCACATTGTCTTTAATAATGCAGTTGAAGGAGGATTAAAAGACATTGATCACGATGCACTTGGTGGTGCAAAGACAATAGCAACGAGAATGGGCGTGCACATTCATAACGGTGTGTTGCAGACAACCCTTCTCTTTCGAGTTTTTGCTTATAGCATACAACTGGCCTTTTTTGGAACACTTGTTATTTTAGGGATGCAACCAAAACTCGCTCTTTTTGGAGGCAGCATATTCCTACCATTTATTACCGTCCTGCTTGGTCTAGTAGTATTTGCGACATCATATCTTTTCATGTGCCCCCGTCCCTTTCATCGAGGGCAGTTGAAACGACTGTTTAGCATCCATGAAATGGCTTCGTATTTCTTAGTTTTGGTTGTGCTTTCTCCTTTTTTTGGCTTGTTGGTTACTCTTACTCTTATTCTTATCCCTACCTGCTGGTATCTTGCACTCAATGTTATCCTTTATGGTAAGTTACTTCAGCCGCAAGTTTAATTGATTGAAAAAACGACACACCTTTATACATAATATCAAATATTCTCTTTAGCATGTCTCTTTGAGTTGGGTGATTCCTATGGATGTTGGCTGGCTAATAGATGATATTGTCATATCACGACACTTTCAAACCCAAGTGTTCTATCTGTTCATGTTATTCTTCACTATCTTTGCTGTGTATTTAGCAAAACGTTATCGACTGCTCAGATTTTCCTTGTTTTTGTGGTTAAGTGCCGCGCTCATCGGCCTTGCATGGGAAGTTGTTTTATTCAGTTCAGGATCGCGGCACTATAGCTTCCTTTCCGGCCTTGAACTTTTATACCACGCAATAACTGAAGGAGGACCGGGACTTATCGTTATGGCTGTTTTTGCCGATAAGGTAGGAATAATTGACCTATCCGAATACAAAGAGGAGGAAAAGACATGAGTCTTATTGAGTGGGTCATGTCGCCAGCTGAAGTTTGTCGACATGTTAATTATCTATACTTTTTCATCGTACTCGGTATCACGCTCACCGTCCTTGGTATTGCATTGTATACAAAGAACAAACGGGCAGTGAAAATGTTTCTTTTTGCCATAGTGATATGGGCACTGATTGAAGGAATCGGCCTTGTTACCGGCATGCGTGAATATTCCCAAGATGTTGCCGTTGTATATGTTTTTGTGGCACTCGTTGAGGATCCTGGATGGGTCTGTCTTGGATATATGATGGCTGAACAAATGTATAAACGACTTCTTAAAAAGAACACACCAGCCAAATCAAAGACAAGCACATGATATCAATGTAAATGAAAATTTTTTTAGAACCATTTTTGCACCAATAGAGACGTTACCACTTTTTATAGGGCATTGATCTGTTCCTTTCCTCTTTGTATATTTCACTATTGATCATTAAAAAAAGTATGAACTTTTGTTCTCCACGAAAGAAAATCTCGAGGGGTTTCAGGGTATGCTAGATAGAGAGAACGCACTTTTTCCATACGAGATTGCATTTTTCGTAACAGAATTAACAAGTTCGGATAGCGAATTAATTTTCTCGCCAATTTAATTTTGGTAACAAAACCTGCATCAAGTTTCCCATGCTCAAGGGCATAGAGAATGTCCTCCTCCGAAAGAATCTGCACACCTAATATTTTGTTCATGTCCTCGTCGCTCAGAGATGATAAAAATTCTCGAAAAATTTGACCGCCTGCCTGAACAAAACCGTATTGATCATTATAGTTTTTGTTATATCTCCATAGAGATTCGATGCTGGTATCCCTGTTTTCGAGTGCCTCATTAATCACAGTTGCAGCAAGTTTTCCTGCAAACATGGAGGGGCCAATGCCTCCGCCACTAATGGGATTTACCTGGCAGGCTGCATCACCCAGGGTAAGAAACCCGTTTGCTACCATACAATCCAAAGGTCTTCTTGCCGGTACGACCCCGCCACTTTTCCATGTAATCGTCCCCTTCTCCAGATAAGGATGGCGCGGGAGAAGCTTCGCATAAAATTGTCTTTTAGGATTTGGGTGGCCAGGGGTACGAAGAATGCCAATGCCAATGTTAACCGTTCGGAGATTTTGACAACCAATCCAATAAAATGCACCAGGAGCCACTTCTTTTGAGAAATACGCACGAACAAACAACTCATCTAATTCGAACCCAAACTTACGCGTTTCTCGATAACAAACAGCAGTATCTTTGCTGTCTACTTTTTCTGAAACCCACCAGGATGATGGTAACTGATTGCGTATCCTTGCAAATACACCAGAGCAATCGATTACTATTTTCCCCTTAATTCTTTTTGTATTTCCTTGGTTGTCTCGCACTGTGATTCCAGATGCCTTTTTTGCGACTCTCTGACCGTCAAAGATGGGAGAAATTGCTACAGTCTCATCTAAAAGGGTTACTCCTTCTTTGAGAGATAATGATACAAGATGCTGATTAAATTGATATCTATTAATCCCTCTCCCCTCTGCTTGAGCAGTTATACTCGATTTTAAATCTGGAGCGATGAGCTCTCCCCTGGTAATTTCACGGATAATAAATTTTCCTTCTGGGAGCAACATTCCCAATCGTTTGAATTCATGTTTTTCCAACCCGTCGCCGCATGTCTTTTCTCCGATTCTTTTTTGGGGTAGTCGTTCGATAACAAGAACATCTAGCCCTAACGATGCAAGTTCCTTAGATATTGTTGCGCCAGCAACATTCATGCCTACAACAATTGCATCAGCTGTATTATTCATATGTTTCACTGGCATTATTTACTATGTATCTTATAAAATGTCCCCAGTTGTAAAAACCTAATGTGTTTGTTTTTCAACTCTCATCGCTTTACAGCAGCCCGGATAAGTCCATGGAATAGAGGTGCGGGTTTCAGAGGTCGTGATTTAAATTCTGGGTGTGCCTGCGTTCCAACAAAATACGGATGGCCTGGCAATTCCATAAATTCCATTAAAATCCCGTCAGGGGATTTACCGCTGAATATCAATCCTTTTTCTTCTAATTCCCCAACAAATTCCGGGTTAACCTCGTACCGATGTCTATGTCTTTCAAATACCTTGTTCTTGCCGTACAATTCTTGGATGGCCGATCCTTTTTTAAGTAGTGCAGGATAGGCACCTAGCCGCATAGTTGCACCATACCGTGACTCGCGGATTACCTTCACCTGCTCTGGAATAAAATCAATGACAGGATATGGTGTTTTTTTGTCAACCTCTGCAGTATTCGCTCCTTTCATTCCGCAAACATTTCTTGCGTATTCTACCACAGCGAGTTGCATTCCTAAACATAGCCCTAGATAGGGTATATTGTGCTCCCGGGCATAAGATATAGTCGCAATTTTCCCCTCAACTCCTGATAACCCAAAACCCCCAGGAACGATAATTCCATCTAACTTTTCCAACTCTTTGAGTTTCCTTTCATCTTTTTCAAATATTTTTGAATCAATCCATTTGATATCTGGTTTCATGTTGTTGTTCCAGGCAGCGTGCTTCACTGCTTCGATAACAGAGATGTATGAATCAGATAGTTGTGAGGTTCCAATGTCAAAATATTTTCCCACGATCCCAATAGTAACAGGATTTTTTAACCTTCTAATTTTTTTAATAAATTTTTCCCAACTTGCCAGGTTGTTCCTATCTTTTCGTAGGTTTAATTTGCGAAGGATTTTTCTACAAAAATCTTGCTTTTCAAATAACAGCGAAACCGCATATACATTGTCTACATCTTCATTTGAAATCACATCATCTTCATGGACATTACAAAACATAGCAATCTTTTCACGACGAACATTGTCAAGAGTTTTTTCAGAACGAGTAATAATAAAATCGGGCTGAATACCAATCTCTCTCAGCAACTTTACCGAATGTTGTGTTGGTTTTGTTTTTGCTTCTCCTAACGCGTCAAGCACTGGAACATATGTGACATGGACAAAAACGACCCGTTCCCCCTCTTGTTTCATCTGACGAACAGCTTCTAAAAATAACACATTTTCATAGTCACCAACAGTTCCGCCGATTTCAACCAATACAAAATCATATTTCGCCTCCTTTGCAGGACGTTTTATTCGTTGTTTAATCACATCAGTTACGTGTGGTATTGGTTGTACCGTCTTTCCAAGATATTTACCATTTCGCTCTTTTTCAATAACGGCATTGAATACTTGGCCGGTGGTAATATTATGATATTTTGGGATGCTAATATCTAAAAAACGTTCATAATGACCAAGATCTTGATCGATTTCACCACCATCTTCAGTAACCCACACTTCACCATGTTCGGTCGGCCGAAGTGTCCCTGCATCATAGTTAATGTACGGGTCAATCTTCATGGCAGTGACATTGTAGCCGTGCAACTGTAATATTTTTCCAATTGAGGCAGTAGTTATTCCCTTTCCTAAACCAGAAACAACGCCCCCGGTGATAATAATGTAATTTACCATCCCTATCAACAGGCAATGAGAATAGATTGTGGCATTTAAATCATTTCGCTTTCTTTCATCGTAAATATAAATAACTACTGTGACATTAAAATTAAAAAATAAAAGAAGGATTACACTACACGGCAACCCTGCGAGAATATTGCTCAAATTCTTGTAATTTCAGAACGCCTTCTTATTTCTTTGTGGTCAATGATATTTCTATTGAGGAAACGTTAGAACTTCTCCCCTCTTCATTGGTGATGCTTTCGGTTCCAATTTTTATGTCTTTGATTTTTGCGTTTTGCACAAAACGATTTCTGGTAATTTCGGCGGTGTCCACTGCTCGGCTTATAGCACGCCCTCGTGCTTTTATGACTACTTCATCAGATCCGCCATTGAATTGTGTCACGACTGCTAAGACATAGCTCATTGGGGGTTTGTTTCCAACATATATGGTGTTTTCATCTGCTGTTCCTTTTTCTGTCATACTTTTTCCTCCTCGTTACTTCATTGTCTTTGGGTTCTCTACCAACAATTCTGTTATTTATAAAGCTTTCTACAGGTTGTTTTCTGCCCCATATCTTATGAAAAACGGTAATTTTGTAAAAGACGGGTAGGTAAATTTATATGCTTTTCTTAATTTCCCCTGTTAGAAAGCAGAGAGAAAGTTCTTACTTTATAGGGGGATTACTTATATGGAAATTATAAAGGACAAACCTGGAGAGACTATTTTACTATTGGGAAACGAAGCAATAACTCGTGGCGCACTTGAAGCAGGAATTGATGTTGCAACTACCTATCCTGGTACCCCTTCTTCAGAAATTGCGGACACGTTCTCTTTTATTGCAAAACACTTTACAAAGCAGGGAAAGGAACCAAGCTATTATTTCGAATATTCCACGAATGAAAAAGTCGCCTTGGAGATAGCCGGTGCAGCAGCTATTTCGGGTCTTCGATCTCTTACCTGTATGAAACATGTCGGTTTGAATGTTGCAAGTGATACATTTATGACGTACATGTACATCGGCTGCCGGGGAGGGCACGTCATTGTTTCAGCAGATGACCCGTCCTGCCATTCTTCACAAAATGAACAAGACAACCGATATTATGCCTTATTTGGCGGAGCTCCTATGCTTGAACCATCAACCCCCAGTGAAGCAAAGGAGATGACTCGCCTTGGGTTTGAACT
>JAFGDG010000040.1 GCA_016932245.1 Thermoplasmatota archaeon | reverse complement strand
GAGAAAATAAAGAAGAGAAGAGGAAAATACCCCTCTAGTGCCCTCATAGCAAGAATTGACGAAGAAGAGAAAATGCATGAGGGAAACGGTCGAAGAACCGGACGAATAAGGGATGTGCGGCAATTCTAGATTTTGGTGTTTGTAAAACCACTTGGATAACATCATAGTCACTAGTATTTTCTTTGTTTACCACCTTGATTGTCCCTTCGTACATCATATTTTTCTCGTCGGGTGCCACTACCGACACGTCTACAGTGACCGCCCCCATCTCAGGAGTAAGATCATAACCACTAATGGGTTCAAACGTCCATTCTCCCCAGTCAGGATATTCGGCAATCTCCCAGTCAAGCATCGAACCGTTTTCACCGATATTTTCTACAAAAAACTCTCCAGTAACTACAGCTCCTGGTTTAATGCGCTGCCAACTTAAGCTTCCTTCACACTCGATATCTGGATTATTGGGCACATATTCCCCGGTTAACCCTTTAATACAAAAGTTCGCGGTTCCATCCCATGAGGGATTGCTAAAATCATAATCATACAAATCATACCAAGTTGAGCCATCACGATAGTAACTTTCATCTGGATTTGCAGCTGATTCAACAACGACTCGTTGAGATGCCCCTAGCAGGACAGGAACCTCTGAGGTTCCATCAATGGGAATGCCTCCATCAGATAGGGAAACGTAGAGAGAGAAGTCATCTCCCGCCGTGAGAATTACTGGAGTGGAGAGATCAATCGTGTGATACCCTGTATAGTCGATGGTTCCACTCATAGAAGAGAGCTCATCAACCAATACTCCTCCCTCAAATCGGTCATACACTTTGACGACATAATCAACATCATCAACCGCAGTAAAGAAACTCACAGCCACCAGTGCATCGTCTTCGGTAGCAGTAAATGCGTTAAAGGCTTCAGTTACTGCAGTCATGGTGTCACGCCAGCCATGGTAATCATACGAGTACTGGGAGAAGTACGGTTCATACTCAACATCTTGGAAGGAAACTGCTCCCATTTCAGGATGTTGGCCACAGACTTTGTCATAATATGAAATCCAGAAATATCCTTGTTCTGGGCCCCAATATCCCCACGAATTCTTGCACAACCATGCTCCAGGCTGGGAGGAAGGAGTGACCTTTGTATCGTCCCAGCCACAGATAGCAACAGCATGATTTGGTTCTTCAGGGCTGGTGGGTGGTTGATAGTGTGCGTAGTAGGTGCCATAATTTTGGACATAACTGCTAGAATAACACATGGCCGTTCCAATCACGCCCTCTGTCATTAATTTATTTTTGATAAGATCAATATTACTCAAATCCGACCCAGCAACATACCACTCAATGTCATGGGGATAGTAGTGGTGATAACTTGGACTGTTCCTTGCAGGTGGTGTTGGTAATTGACTATAGGGGGCATCGATTTCTCGCACTGCACCCTCACCACGAACAATATAAGCAGACGCTACACAATAATCTCCACCGTAGTGCGGTGTTAGACCTCCGCCTCCAGGGTCATCGTCATTATTGTAAGTGTTAAATCCATTCCACCAATCAAGATGTGATTCGGAAAGATCAGGTTCTCCACTTTCTCCTGCAGCATCCCAGTTTCCAGTCATCAACAGGTTTCCTTCCAATGAGGCCATAACACCATGACACCAACAGGTTCCATAGGGACCTTGATCGCGAATGCCACTCACATAATTTTCACCATTCACATCACGTAGGTCAAATGAACTAGGTGGGTTGCTAGACGGTGCATCAGGGCTATAAGCAAGCGATATGCTTGCGGGTACTATTATCATGCTGACCATCACTAGAGCGACTAACAGCCTTTTCCAAAAACGATGTACATTCATTCTCTATCTCCCCTTTAATTAACAGTCGTTAAGTGTATCAGTATGCTGGTATTTAAGTGTTAGTAAATATATGGCTTTGCACATCCAATATGGAGGATATGCGCAGAAAATCAAATTTGTACATAAAACCCTAATTAACGAAATTTCAATTAGAGGCCACATTGAACTCACAGTATGCCTCTAACAACGTCCCGTCGTCGCCCATCAGTACATTACTCTCAGAATCACGGAAGGAAACATAGATTTGAGCCACCAGTATTGCACATAAAATGCCAGATCTACACGGTGCATATTTCTAACCAATAGTACGAAACATCGATGGTCACTAAAAGGTGTTTACCATGTGTTTTTTCATTAATGACTTGATGGTTCCTGAGGTCCCCAGCGTCTCTATAGCAACCGTATATGATGCAATTTTAGAGATAGAGGTCAACATCTGAATGGTCCGGTCTTTTTCTCTATGGCTACATCGTACAATACCTTGTTTGCCATTAAATTTCGTCAAATAAATTCCAAGCATCTTACAATCTGTATTGAATTGACGACGGCATTGTTGCCTCAAGGTAGCAATCATAGTAGAACGATCGATAGGTGGTTGTTTTGTTTGGATATTAATCTGAAATCCAATATATCGCTGTCGCCTCCCCTCTTTAATAATATGCGACACCTCGATAAGACTTATTACTCGGATTCAATGCGAGGGGCAAGTAAATAGGTCACATGGCCCTTGCTTTCTGCAATATCAAATTCAACACGAATAGGGTTATCATTACCAATATGAATAGTAATAGGATCGTCACCCCTTACCGGCTTAATCATATTGCTGAAGTAATCAATAGAGAAAAGACTTCGACACTTGCTGGGTACATTTAATTCCATAAGCAGATCTTTAGGAAGTTTGAGATTTACCGTATCAGTATCTCCTTCAGCAAACAGTTCAAAATTATCAGTATTGACGGCTAAAGAAAGATGATCAGATACTGCTTCAGATGCGCGAACCCCTTGTGTTAATTCCGATGCTTTGAGCTTGACAGTAGCAGGAAGTTTTAAGTTCGGCATCTTGGGATCAGGCATCCCTGCGGTATCAATCAATCCCATTTTTCGAACAAGATTACCAATCTTCACAATTAATCGATTGCTTTCTTCATCATACTCTAAGGAAACCATATCCCCTGAACTAGACAACCGCATAATGCTCCCGAGCTTATCCATGTCAATGCCCAGCTCCATTTCATTAGCCTTGAACTCTTCAAAGGCCTTTCCATCAACATGCAAATCAACCATAGCCACATGGGCAGGATCAACGGCCCGCAGCGATATCCCTTTTGGCGTGATGTTGAATTTTGCTTCATTGACTAACGGCGATGTGACATCGATAATTCCTTTTAACACTTCTGACTTTACTTTTGCAGTGAACATGTTTTTTTTCCTCCCCGACAATTAAACTGTGGTAACAGAAATAAATGCGATTGCTGTTTATAACGGTAACGGTATTTTACTTAGGGGCCTGTGTGATTTGAACACCGGACAAAAACAGCATACCCGTCAAAACCAGTGGACAATTGCCATGCATCAAACCGCTGTGCGTTCATGCCACGCCACATCGCATAGCCAACAAATCCCAACACGCGTACCTCATGAGGTCCAGTGAAAATCGTGGCATTAGGTTGCTGTCGTGCAGGAAATGGCAAAGGTATAATTTCCGTTTCTGCGTTGTCATCCTCTGGATAGTTACATACTACTCGCGGGATAACATTCAATCCTAACAGTTTGTAACGCAATTTGATGGAATCAAAAAGCCGATAGCGAAAGAGCATGGTTAATGGGATACGAAACGAAAACGGAGACTTCCAATGAAACCCCTTTCCGTACGATTTCACCCTAGACATTACCTCCAGAGAGGCATTGTTGAAAATAAAATTCTGGATTTCGGTATCTTGCTCGAGCAGTTTGCTACACGTGTCCCTCAGTGCCTCTCCAGTATCATCTCCCTCTGAAAGTGCGGTTATCACAGGTACTATCGATCCATCAGGCCCATATCGATAGAGAACAATGGTTTTTGAAAGTGTTTGAGAAGAAGTCACGCCCATGGTTGTTATTGTTGTAAAGAGAAATAAAACAAACAGGACTCCCAGCAGTATCGTTCTTTTGTTCATAACAATCACGCAATAGTTATTATTTAGATATAAGTATAGTATTACTATAAAAATATTCCTCTTAGTCTAGTCTTCTCGCCATTTATATCCGCATTTAGTGCATGTATAAAAACGACTTTCTGGTTCGTCGCTCCCGCGCATCTGACGTAATATCCAAAAGGCTTCGTTGTGCTCACATTTTGGACATTTAATGGCAGTTTTTGGCAATATCTGTGTTTTTTCTTTATCTTCAATGATTGTTACTTCTTTTTTTGTTTGTTTGGAAACAACAACATTACTGCCTTCTTTCTTTTTCTTGAATCCACATTTATGACAGACAAACACATCATCTTTTGGATACATTAGCGCTTTACATTTTGGACAAAACATATTATCTTTTCCTCCTCAGGGCATCTTGGACAATTTGTTTATGGTCAAACGATAATTCAGGAAGTTGAGAAACGTTAAAAAACTGTGCATCGGAAGCATCATCGCCACTTCTCAGCGCTCCTCCGCAAATCGAAAGCATATAGGCTATAGAAACAGTATGCCCTCGGGGGTCTCGATGCGGATCAGAATAGACATCAAGAAGCTCGATGATATCGGTTTTCAATCCGGTTTCTTCATAGACCTCTCTTATTACTGCATCCTCTGTTGTCTCCCCATACTCTACAAACCCGCCAGGCAATGCCCATTTTCCTTGAAATGGCTCATGCCTTCGCATAACTAACAGTATGGTTTGCTCTTTGAAAATGATACCATCAACAGTTAACGATGGGGTTGAACCTGTCATCGCCATGCGAAATAGCATCGTTTGTATTTAACAACCACGGTGAGAGTGCCTACCGTTTGTGATGGGTCATTTCTGCCCAAAAGGAAGGCAACTCTTTTTGTAATTCTTGCTTCCACACGGAAAACATCTGATCATCAATATCATAGTCAGACGTAATTGACCGGAAAAAGGTTGTACGCATCTCCCTTGGCATCCCTTCAATTTTATTCACGTGCATTTCCCTTCCTCAGTAGTAACCTTACAGCTAATGGTGTGAAACTTTATGTAACTTTTCGGCAGGTAACTATGTAGACGAATATGTAGACCGTTACAGTATGAGATTGCAGTAAAGTACAAAAACAAGGAAGCTATTCCACCTTTTCACATGGGCTCGTGGTCTAGTGGTTATGACGTCGCCTTGACATGGCGGAGGTCGCCGGTTCAAATCCGGCCGAGCCCATCTTTTTCTTGCTTGCCTCTTAGGATAAATCTTATAAATAGGAAGCTTATACGGCTATCAAACTTTAAGAAAGTTCATAATAGAAAAAAGCTATATACTGTAGCTGAGTTTGTCTTGAAGGAGGTAAAATACTATGGCAAATAAACCACATATGAATTTAGTAATTATTGGTCATGTCGATCATGGAAAATCAACATTAGTTGGACAGACATTATTGCAGACGGGGCAATTTCCTGCCCATATGGTCGAAAAATTCAAAGAAGAAGCAAAAGCAAAAGGAAAAGAAAGCTTCGCACTCGCCTGGATTTTCGACGCATTAAAAGAAGAACGGGAGCGAGGAGTGACCATTGACGTTGCGCATAAACGATTTGATACTGACAAATATTATATTACCATTATCGATGCACCTGGTCACCGAGACTTTGTCAAAAATATGATTACCGGAACATCGCAAGCAGATGCGGCAGTCCTTGTTGTCGCGGCACCTGATGGAGTGATGGCTCAGACGAAAGAACACATGTTTCTGGCAAGAACCCTTGGTGTCAAACAAATGATTGTAGCGATTAATAAAATAGATGATACCAAACCAGCGTACGACAAAGCTCGCTTTGAGGCAGTAAAAGCTGATGTCGATAAACTGGCAAAGAGTGTTGGTTATAAAGATGAGCAAATCCAATACATTCCTGTTTCTGCATTTGTTGGAGACAACGTGAAAGAGAAAGGCAAGATCGATTGGTGGACCGGAGATACATTCTTGAAAGCAATCGACAATTTTAAACTTGAAGATAAACCAACCAATCTACCACTCCGATGGCCCATTCAGGACGTATACACCATCAAAGGTGTGGGAACAGTTCCTGTCGGGAAAATTGAAACGGGAGTGTTGAAACCGGGCCAACAACTCATTTTCAAACCCAGCATGAAACCGGGTGGTGCAACTGGTGAATGTAAAACCATTGAGATGCATCATGAAACAATTAATGAGGCATTACCTGGAGACAATGTTGGAGTGAATATCCGTGGCATTGCCAAAAACGAAATTCGACGAGGAGATGTTGCAGGACCAGTAGACAACCCCCCAACCGTTGCAAAATCGTTCACTGCACAAATCATGGTTCTCAATCACCCCTCAGTCATTACTAAGGGATACACCCCTGTCTTCCACTGTTACACGGCACAAGTTGCGTGCCGCTTTGAAGAAATACAAAAGAAACTTGATCCAAAAACCGGTACAGTAAAAGAGGAAAACCCTGATTTTATTAAAACCGGTGATGCAGCAATTGTCAAAATTATTCCAACACGACCTATGGTTATCGAGCCGTCCAAGAAAATACCACAGCTCGGACGCTTTGCCATTCGTGATATGGGACAGACTGTTGCTGCGGGTATCTGTCTTGATGTAGAAGAAGCAAAATAAGCTTCTTTCTCTCTTTTCTTTTACCTAAAACACGATCTTGGAGTACATAGGAATGGCACAAAAAGCACGAATATCACTCATAAGTACCGATGCGAAAAAACTTGAGGAAGTCTGTAACCAAATTAAAATGATTGCTGAGCGAACAGGAGTTGCCTTGGGTGGTCCGATTCCGTTACCAACTAAACATCTCAAAGTTCCTTGTCGCAAATCCCCCGATGGAGAAGGCACCGAAACGTGGGATCGTTGGGAAATGCGCATTCATAAACGATTAATTGATTTAGACGCCAGTGATCGTGCACTCAGGCAGCTCATGAGAATCCAAGTTCCTGATGGCGTCAATATTGAAATTGTCCTCCGATCATAATTACAAAAACTCTTTTTATCTCGTGTTTGTTTACACTTGGCGTAGTTGCAGCCATGCTGAGGTAGCAAAGTTCGGCCTAACGCGCCGGCCTTGAGAGCCGGTTCTCCATCCGGGGAGCGGGAGTTCGAATCTCCCCCTCAGCGTTAGAAAAAGTAAGTGCGCTTTGTTTGGGCAAGCTATTTATAGTTTTATATGTATATTTATATAATATTAATTTATGCTTTGGTGACAAACGTATGAGCAGAATTCTCTTGAAAAAGAAAATAATGATCGGTGTTCTTATTATATGCATCAATCTTTTACTTCTTTCGCTATCAGCCGCTTCAACGAATGACACTGCGTCTTTCGGAAAAGAAAAAGTAGGGTTATTAAGATCTCTAGAAAAAAATTTTGATATGCGAGGAGTAAACGCAGAAGAGATAAAAGAGAATTTTGTTGATTGTTTACTATATCGACTAATGAAACTTGCTCATATGTCCGCACTTGCAGCAGCAATTGTAAAGGAAGATAAGGTTGTCTGGACAAAAGGTTTTGGCGTCTATGACAGGGAAAACAACAAAAAAACAACAGAAGAAACCATTTTTTTAGCAGCATCAATTTCAAAGACAATTACTGCTACTGCAGTTATGCAATTGTACGAGAAAAAACTATTAAATTTAGACGACGACGTAAACAAATATCTACCATTTAGTCTAAGAAATCCCAATTATCCTGAGGTGCCTATTACGTTTCGTATGCTACTTTCACATCACGCTAGCCTAGCAACAGAGCCGAATTACCCAAGACCAACGTTTATTCGAATGATCCCTGGAGATGGAGAACTTGAACATTATCCCGATCCTTTCTTAAAAGAATATTTGGTCCCGGGTGGAATGCATTATACCCCAAGAGTGTGGGAAGACTTTCCCCCAGGTAAAGAGATGCGCTATGCAAATATTGGATATGCGGTACTTGGCTATCTCGTTGAATTAATTTCAGACCAAACATTCGAAACGTACTGCAGAGAACATATTTTTGATCCGTTGGGTATGCATAACTCGAGTTTTCGTGTTGCAAATTTGAACCAGAGTAGACTTGCCGTTCCTTACGATTACCATGCTGGGACATATTACCCTTTTATGCACTATGATACTGTTGATTATCCTGCAAGTGGATTGAGATCTTCCGTCGTTGACCTCTCTCGTTTCTTGATAGCATATATGAATGAAGGAATGTACAATACCAGCCGCATTCTTAAAGAAGAAACAATATCATTAATGCTTTCTCCCCACTACGACTCAGGAAAACACTATGGATTGGGTTGGCAATTGAAAAGCGAAGGATCAGAACAATATGTAGGACATTCTGGGGGAATGCATGGTGTTTCTACCATGATGGCATTCAAGCCTAGTGATAACGTTGGGGTTATCTATTTCATTAACGAGCGGGTATTGAATTACAGAGAACAATTTGCCTTTTCGCTTATCAAACAGTTATTATTTTGGAAAGCAGACGCTCTATGAAAGAGCCCTATAGAAAAGTAGCTTTACGTGTTTTTGTTTCCAATTGCCCACACACCATCGCCAAAGCTACCAAAGACTAAGCGAGGTTCATCATTTTTCATTAGAATCGTATACTGCCCAAACGCCAAATCTATTGAAGATAACGGCCCAGAATAAATCTTCACTTTCCATAACAACGAGTTATTTCTTGCTAAATCTATGGCAAGCACATAGCTACTAGCAGATATAGGTCGAAGCGCAGTTGCCGATACAATCAAAACAGGACGTGTTTCATTCCCACAAATGGTCATGACTGAAGAAGGGATGTGTGTACCTTTTTCATTAACCAACTCATCAGTAGCAATCTGCTCAATAATGTGTCCATCTTCTGCAGAAAAATGAGTCAATTTCCCGCCAAAGGGATCTACATACCAAAAACCACCACGAGGATCATAGGTAAACGAGGCGTATGTTGGTAATTTATAAGGAACCTTGAATAGTTCTTTCCCATAATCTCCCTCGTCTTTTACTGCAAACACATGCGGATTTCTTCGTAAACTGGGTACCGGTCGATAGCCATCAAAATAAATGGTATCATTGATCAACGTTGGACTCGCCTGGCTCTTTCCTCCGAATTCATAATACCATGCTACTTTCAATCTCTCAGAAATCACAGGGTTGTGTGCATCAACATCTACCGCATACAGCCGTGCATGATGCAATAACGTAGGCAACCCTTTTGGCCCTTTATATTGCGTTGAAACGTAAATACGATTCCCCTTAACGCAAGGAGTATTTATCGTTGAAAAGTATCCTGACGATTCTTTACCTAAGAGTTGGTAAATAAAACCGATTTGCTCGCCTTTTCCAAGATACATCCAGGCCAATAGCGACCCGTC
>JAFGDG010000039.1 GCA_016932245.1 Thermoplasmatota archaeon | reverse complement strand
TTAGTAAGAATAAAAGAAAGTATTTAAAAGAGGAGAAATATCACGATAGAGGAGGATACTATGATAAAAAATATTTTTGAACATAAAGAGAGAATAATGCTGGCTGTAGCGCTTGTGGCTATTGGATCAATGATACGAATACTGCTGCACAACAACCTTCCCGGTTCGCCATCTCTATACATTACCATAAACGGAATTACTCAACCGATGTTTATGTTGGACTTGTTCTTTGTTATTGCCATCGTTTCTCTATTGAGTGGAATGTTACTCGGAGGGTACTACACCTTTATGGTCCCCATCTCAACGATGGTCCTCTCTGATTTAATCATTGGCAACAATTGGATTTTACTATTTACCTGGTCAGGCTTTGTTGTTCTTGGACTTATTGGCTACTTCCTTAAAACGAAAAACTATCTAACCCTCAGAAGAGTACCTACACTCCTAGGGGCAGGAATCGGTGGCATCTTGATATATGACCTCTGGACCAACTTTGGAACATGGCTTGGTGGATGGTATACACACACATGGGCAGGCCTTGGGTTCTGTTATACTAATGCCCTCCCCTTTATGTTCTGGCATCTTTTATCGGCAACACTCGCAATCACGCTGATTATTGTTCCCATTATCTACTTCAAGGAGCATACGATAACCATTCCCGACTTTCAGATTCAACCACTGGAAAGAAAAATATCGATTATTGCACCAGCTGTGTTAGTGGTTTTGGCACTTATCAGCATTCTTGTGTAAAACCACTCGACATTTCTTTTTGTGCAAAACCCTATAAACAAAAGAACAATTTCTAGTTCGTATGAGTTATCCATTGGTAGACGCTGAAAACGAAATACGCTCTCTGCTCAAGCAAGCACTCGCTAAGTTGAACTATGCTTGTGAAATAAAGCTAGAAATTCCTCCAAAGGACATGGGCGATTTTGCCTTCCCCTGTTTTTTACTTGCACCCATTGCAAAAAAGTCACCACAACAGATTGCTGAGGGGATTGTTCAGGTAATCAAAAAGAGCGCGGGGGTTAACAAGGTAGAATCTCGTGGCGGGTATGTGAATTTCTTTGTTAATGTAAAGCAATTGGCAGAAGGCGTATTAAAAGGAATCGCTAAACAAAAGGAAAACTATGGCACATTACCGAAAAAAAAGAAAAAAGTTATCATCGAGCATACCTCTGCAAATCCCAATGGTCCTTTGCATGTTGGGCGGGCCAGAAATCCTATCATTGGAGACACAATGGCAAGAATTTTTGCTGCTGCAGGATATGACGTGGACACACAATTTTATCTTGATGATATGGGAAAACAAGTTGCAACGCTTGCCTGGGGCATCAGTAATATAGATGCACATGCCGTTCCGCAATCATCAAGTAAAAAAACGGATCATCAGACGGTTGGATACTATCAAATTGCAAGCTCACAAATGAAAGAAGATGCCACAGTTGCCGAAGAAATTGCCCAGATGGTAAAACAAAGTGAAAAGGGCGACAACAAAACAATCGAACTTATCCGCCAGGCATATGCTCCTGTGTTACAAGGAATCAACGAAAGTCTCCAACGCATCAATATAAAGATTGATTCATATGTCCCCGAGTCCAACTTTGTAAAAGACAGAAGCGTCGATACTGTTATTGATAAATTGAAAAAACTACCATATTGCCATCAGGATGAAGGAGCATATTACTTAGATTTAGAATCTTTTGGTATTCGGGGAAGAAACACGAAATTCTTTTTTATTAGAAGTGACGGTACCACACTGTACGCAACACGAGATATTGCCTATCACCTCTGGAAGGCACAGCACGCAGACATGCTTGTTAACGTACTTGGGGAGGACCATAAACTTGAATCGAAACAAGTTCAAATTGCGCTCAAACTCCTCGATGCACCATTAACGCCCCATGTCATCTTTTATTCATTTGTCTCCCTCCCAGGCCCAGGTGGAAAAATGTCGACAAGACGAGGACGTGTGGTGTATCTTGATGATCTCATCGATGAATGTATCAAGCGGGCGTACAACGAAGTAAGCAAGCGGAGAAAGACAGAACTTACAAAAAAGAAGATGAGCACGATTGCAGACATTGTAGGGATTGGAGCATTGCGATATAATATACTTAAGGTACAACCGGAAAAAGGTATTGTTTTTACTTGGGAAGATGCGCTAAATTTTGAAGGCAATGCTGCCCCCTTTGTCCAATACGCTCACGCTCGATGTTGTAGCATACTCGCCAAAAAAGAAGACAACATACAACAAATAGATGCGGCAGTACTAACCCATGAGTCAGAAATTGACTTGATTAAAAAACTAGGGCAATTTCCCCTCATCATTGACCAGGCGTGTCGAGGATATCGTCCGCACAGCATTGCTACCTACGTATATGAAGTAGCGTCACAATTTAATCAATTCTACAGAGACTGTCCCGTACTTCCGGAAAACAATACAAAACGCAGAGTTGCACGATTAGCATTAGTCGAGGGGACGCGAGTAGTTCTCAATAACGGACTGCGACTACTGGGCATCACCGCGCCTGAGGAAATGTAGCATGATGTACAAATGTGCACATTATCCCTCTTTACTTCATACTATCACCACCAAAGACCATCTTTTTTCTGGAAAGTACACAATTGATCCGTACCAAAATTGTGAATTTGGGTGTCGGTACTGCGATTCAGCTCAAGATGCAACCATCTACATCAAAATCAATGCTGTCGAGCAACTACAACAAGAACTACCTATGAAAAAAAAGGGAATGATTATCATCGGGTCCGTTCATGATCCATATCAACCAATTGAACAATCATACCAGCTTACACGATCGTTATTAAAGAGTATTGCGGAGCAGGGGTTTTCATGCCATATTCTGACTAAATCTTCATTAGTTTTGAGAGATATCGATGTGCTATCAAACATGAAAACATGTTTGGTCACCATAAGCATTCCTTCCCTAAATGAATCAACAACCAACATATTTGAAAAACGTGTACCTCCGCCTAGCGAACGACTGAAAGTTGTCCAACAGTTGTCTAACTCGGGAATTACGACAGGAGTAGCCATTATACCGGTACTCCCGTTTATTGTAGAAAACGAACTAGAAGAAGCGGTCAAGATAGCAAAAGACCACAATGCACATTACATTCTCTACAAACATCTTGAATTGAGGGGAGATCAGAAAGCCAGATACTTGGAAGTTATTAAAACATATTTTCCCCTTTTATTACAGCATTATGAACAACTCTACAACAACAAACACATGCCAAATGAAGAGTATCTGCAGAATCTAAAGGATACGATGGCATCATATTGTAAACATTACAGCATCCCAAATAAAATAGAGTGACATTGTTGAGAGAGGGCAGTGTTTAAATAGATAAACAAAATCCACCTTCTGTGAAACAAACATATCGTCTCGACTGTGTCTCTTGGGAAATCACCTTACGATGTAATCTACGGTGCTTTCACTGTGAATTTTCTGCAGGAAAACCAGCACCTGATGAATTAACGACAGAGGAGGCGTTGTCACTTTGCGACGATTTAGCAAAAATAGGGTGCAAACGTGTTATTTTGATGGGTGGAGAAGTTTTTCTGCGAAAAGATTGGTATCATATTGCAGAAAAAATCAAACAGCTACATATGGAAGTCGCATTTATTACGAATGGGTATCTTCTCAACGATCGGTTAATTGGTCAATTACAACACCTTCAACCAGCGTTTGTTGGAGTGAGTGTTGATGGGGGGACTGCTGAAACGCACGATAAAATACGAGGTGTTACTGGCTCCTTTGATCGAGCATTTCGATTTGTCGATCGTTGTATAGACACGCATCTTCCTGTCATTATTATTACCTCTGTTCACAAACTCAATATCGCCGAGCTTCCTCTCCTGAGGGACATTCTTATCACCAAGGATATCTTTCGTTGGGAGATCCAAATTACAGATGTTGAGGGGCGGTTTTCGAAGGACTATCTTGTTGATGAACATGAATTCTATGAAGTGGGGAACTTTATCGCTCGCACTCAAAAAGAATATCCTAGACTTAAACAGGTTGTCAGTGGCGCCCACGATATGGGGTACAACTCCTCAATATTGCCTGAGTTAACAGGCTTCCCCACATGGACTGGTTGTCCCGCCGGTAAAACCATGATGGCAATCGAAAGTAACGGTGGTGTGAAAGGGTGTTCTGCCCAAACAGGCCATTTTGTCGAAGATAACATCAGAAATCGAGGCGTTATAGAAATTTGGAACGATCCGCACTCATTTGCCTACAATCGACAATTTACAAAACAGGATTTACATGGATATTGTAGACAATGCATATATGGAGAAACATGCAAAGGAGGGTGTGTAGAAACATCGTATATGCTAACAGGCAGTACACATGGCAACCCCTATTGCTTCCATCGAATTGAAGAAAAAACCAGAAAACGTAACAGAAAAGAGGAGCCTAGTGACTGATTTGTCCCAAATTGGACAGATAGAGTAGTTTTTATTTTAAAAAAAGCAAAATCTATTTATAGCGGAAAAGAATCAATTACTTACTATGAAAACAAAAAAAGACATCTATGAAATTGGGAAAGCACTCGGCTTGGATAAACATGATGTTGATAATATCTTATCAGCAGATTCCCAAACAAATACAAATGCCGGTGCTTCTGCAGATGTGTATAAAGCAGGAACTCGGTATGGGACGGTAAGTTCGGCTGACCTCTATAAAGCCGGTACACGATACGGTACCATCAGTATCAACAATTTCTAAAAAGAGACAGCCTTTAAACAACAATAGCCTGTTTTATTTACGTATACTGTGAGAAAGGATGTGATGCCTCATTCCTAATAAATATAAATATCCCCCAGGGCAAGTTGTCTGGGAACTCACGCTTCGATGCAATTTACGTTGTATGCATTGTGGTTCCTCAGCAGGTAAGAGTCGGGGAGATGAGCTTACCACAGATGAAGCGTTGAAACTCTGTGATGATTTGGCAAAACTTAATGCCCAAGAAGTTTGTTTAATGGGCGGAGAGCCTTTTCTTCGGAAAGATTGGCATATCATAGGTAAGAGGATCCGAGAGCTGGGAATGAAGTTGATGGTTATCTCAAATGGATATAACATCAACAACAACATTATTGAAAAACTCGTCGAACTTCAACCACATGCAGTCTCTACAAGTCTTGATGGGGGGACTGCTGAAACGCACGATAAAATACGGGGGGTAAAAGGATCCTTTGACAAAGTCATGGAGTATATCTCATTATCAAAGGAAGCAAATCTTCCAACGACTGTAATTACTACAGTGAGTAAAATAAATTTTCATGAACTGCCAGGAATCAGAGATTTTTTGCTTAATAAACGCATTGCATGGCAAATCCAAGTAGCTACTCCAGAAGGAAGATTTCCTAAAGAATATGCACTATCAAAAGAAGAGTACTATTCTGTTGCATTATTTATTGCATCCATGCAGAAGAAATACAAAAAAGGAGAGCTTCCCGTCATTGGCGCTCACTGTTTTGGCTACCACTCAAGAAGATTTCCATCCCTTGGTTTGTATCCAACCTGGATGGGATGTCCCGCAGGTATTGTCGTATTGAGTGTGAAAAGTAACGGCGATGTCATTGGTTGTCTTGCTGCACCAAATACACTTATTGAAGGAAATGTTCGAAAGAAAAGTATCATTGAGATTTGGAATGACCCAAACGCATTTTCCTATAACAGAAACTTCAAAGTTGAGGAGTTAGGTGAAAACTGTAAAGGATGTAAATATGGAGAAACCTGTCGAGGTGGTTGCTGTGGGCTATCGATGGGATTTACAGGAAAAATCCACAATCATCCCTATTGTTTTTATAAAATAGAACCAGAATTGTTAGATGAACAGTAAAAAAGAGAAGATATGAACCAAGCTGCCTACACCAATCCAGATATTGTTGTATGGGAGGTTACGCTTCGATGTAACCTCAAGTGTTTACACTGTGGCTCCTCTGCAGGAAAGATTCGGGAGGATGAACTGACTACCAAGGAAGCATTGCAACTCTGTGATGATTTGGCTGATCTCCGGTTTAAAGGGGTGGCGTTAATGGGGGGAGAAGTCTTCCTACGAAAGGATTGGAAGCTCCTTGCAAAAAGAATTAAAGACCGAGGAATGAAGCTCTCTATCATCTCAAATGGATTTTTTGATCCCAAGAACATTATCCCTGATCTTGTTAGCATAGGAGCTGATTGTGTTATGGTCGGCTTTGATGGTGCTTCCCCTGAAACACAAGACAAAATACGCGGGGTTAACGGTTCCTTTGAAAAAGCGGTTTCTTTTGTCCGTGCAGCAAAGGAAGCAGGACTTGTGATTGGTGTTATCACGACAGTGCATAAACTAAATTTCAATGAACTTCCTGCCATTCGGGATTTTGTACTTGCTGAAGAAATTGATTGGCAAATTCAGCCAGCAACCGTTATTGGACGATTTCCTAAAGAGTTAGTGCTTTCTGAAAAAGAATATTATGCGCTTGGCATCTTTATCCACTCGTTACAAAAGAAACATGCAGAAAAGCCGTTCACTATTGTTGGCGCACATAACTTGGGATTTCATTCTCAACGCATTCCTCCCTTGAGTTTTTATCCTGAATGGAACGGATGTTACGCAGGAAAAACAGTGTTGGGCATCCAAAGTAATGGAAATGTGAAGGGATGCCTTGCCATGTCTGATAAATTTATCGAAGGAAATATTCGGAAGAGAAGCATCATTGAGATTTGGAATGACCCAAACGCGTTTGCTTACAATAGAACCTTCAAAATTGAGCATTTGGGTGAAAACTGCAAGAACTGTAAATATGGAGAAACATGCAAAGGGGGTTGTACAACTCGATCGGACACCCTTACAGGAAAAACGCATAACGACCCATTATGCTTTTTCCGATTTGAGAACAATATGTAGGTTCTTAGTTATTATGTACCACTTACACAAAAATAGTATTTTTCTCAAAAAAAACTTTGAATATAGGAAGAAGTGTGTATATTGAAAATGTTTATTTAGCAACATAACCAAAATTTGTGAATAGGGTACGAATAAGAGAATGTATGCAATCGCAAAAAGCCTTGGCCTGGAGAAAAAGGATGTTGATGGTGTGCTTTCTGGTGCTTCTTATGCCCAATAAACAGCAATGTTTCAACATTTGGTAGGGGAAATCAAGATCATGTAATATCACTTCAACAATGGGTGCTGGGTGACTTCAATCTGACACTTAGAGAGTAAGGTCAAGCTTAATAAAAAAAGTGCTTGAATATTGTGAGTATAATAAAACTTTGTTACTGGGATAAATTTATTACTGGAAATTGTTATCTTTTTATCGAAAACTATATATGCTATAAAGACTACATTATAACTACCAAAAGATAAAAATGGTGAACAAGGTATGAACAAGAAAATGTATGCAATCGCAAAAAGCCTTGGCCTGGAGAAAAAGGATGTTGATGGTGTGCTTTCTGGTGCAGTTTCATCTCCAAGAAATGACAATGTTTCTGCAGATGTGTATAAAGCAGGAACTGAATATGGGACTGTTAGTACCAAAGATGTATATAAAGCAGGGACGTACTACGGAACTGTTAGCTCGAAAGATCTCTATAAAGCAGGTACTTATTACGGGACCATAAGCGTCAAGGATTTTTAATATAAGGAACTACAAATACGGCAACAATACCGTTACTCTCTTTTTATTACTTTTAATTAGTATAACATTACTTCTAGGTATGCAACAAGAGACTTTAAATTAGATACCATCATAAGATGAGGAGCATGAACAATAATAAAAATCCGCTTGCCCTGTCAATTGTAATTAAAGATGTGCACATTAAAAATCGGCTTGTTAAATCTGCAACACAGGAAAGCATGACTGATGGACAAGGAGATATTACTAACGCCTATAAACAATACTATGGAAGACTCAGTAGCGGCGGTGTAGGCCTCATCATTACTGGACATATGTATGTACACGAAAACGGTAAACTCCCCGGAATGGCCGGTATTGAAAAGGATGAGAGGATTTCCCCATTACGCCAAGTAACAAACTATGTACACCAGCACAACTCGACGATATTTGCTCAAGTAAATTATGCCAATTTAAAAAAAATTATTGAAAAAAAGTCTGGTAAAAAAGAGTGGTTACCAAACACGCTGAGTAAAGAGGATATTGAAGAAATAATCGACTGTTTTGGAAAAGCTGCTGCTCGTGTCAAAAAAGCAGGATTTGACGGGATACAGCTTCATGCTGCTCATTCATATCTTTTGGCGCAATTTCTTTCAAAAAAAGTAAACCAGCGTCAAGATAAGTATGGTGGTAGCTTATCAAACAGACAAAGACTCTGCATTGAAGTGTATCGAGCCATTCGTGAGAGCGTTGGAGAAGGATTCCCAGTAATTGTCAAACTTGATTCATATTCTCGCTCATTTGTAACAGTTCCGCCGCTTACAAAGACTATCACCTTGCGAGAAGCGTTAGATACGGCAAAAAAACTTGAAAAATCTGGAGTAGATGCCATTGAAGTGACATGTTTTCTGGCTACTCGAGGGGCACTGCCCTACAAACAAAAACATATCGATTGGTTGAAAACACAAGGAAAAGAAACAAGAGCAAATGTAGTTGGTGTGCTCTTAACACCCATCGATTTAGTAATAAACCATCCACAGTGGTTTAAACCGCATCAGAATATTGCTCATATTAAAGCGTTTAAGAAACACCTTCACATCCCTATCTTAGCAGGGAGTTGTTTTCGGGATCCTGTTTATATGAAGAAGGTAATAACAAATAACGAAGCTGATATGATTTGTCTTGCCCGCCCATTGATTTGCGACCCAGATTTTCCAAATGCAATATTAAATGGAGATGACTCTCGCTCGAAATGTCACAATTGTAATCTTTGTTCGTTATGTTTACCTCCAAATGAACGGCCTCTACACTGTGTATACAATCAACAATACCACTAAAACAGAAAATACACTGACAAAGAGTTACTTTTTACCCCTCTGCTTTTGCAATAATGCTTGATCCAACAGGAAAATGAACCCTCGAGATAAGGGCACTTTCCATCCCAAAAATGGTTTCTAACAGGTTATTTGTCGCAGGAAGTGCAGGTGTCTGTTTTATTTCACTAAGTTTGGGTGGTTGGTTCTGTTGAAGTTTTCGATTAAGAATATCCATGGGAAAAAGAAGACACATAAAATATGAAAGAGAGATAGTGGTAAACCCTGCCTCCAAAAGAAGAGTGCGCAGTCTCTTTATGGTATATCGTCGAAAGTGATTGCTTCTTTCATCAATTTCTGTCCATAACCCGGGATGTGCAGGAACAGTCAGGAAACAATAGCCCTGCTTCTTTAGTAGTTGGTTCCGAACAACCTGCAAAGCACGACTATCATCTTCTATATGTTCTAACACATCGAAGAGAGTAACAATATCATAGCGGTGTTCTGGGCATATTATTGGGAAAAAATCCTTCCCATAGATTGTTCGAATACCGAGTTGCTCTAACTGCTCATGCGTCGCTGTATGTGGTTCTATTGTGTCAACAACACCAAATGTTTGTAGTGTAGGGATTAATCCCCCATATCCGCTTCCGATGTCCAGTATCTCCAGATTCTTTGCGCAAATAAACTTCCTCATAAACGCATGAATAACTTTTCTTCTCCCGGTAAACCACCAATGATTAAACTGATACTGTTTAAATAATTCATATACGTCTTCTTGCATTCCGTTTCAAACGATAAACATAGCATGCAAATTAGTAAACCTTTCGTTAAAAACATACTGATACCAGTACCTGTATGAATTTTAACAATCTAGACTGGATTGGTTAACCAAGGATGAAAGAAGACGCGACTATCTGTAAACTTCCATGCAATTCTATTACTTTTTTGAAGGCCAATGAATCGTGGTCCTAGTTTTCTTCCCCACCAATTATTTTGCGCATAGATAAAACAATCATGAGCATTCGCCGCCATAATTCCCTTCTTATTATTGCAAATATTATTATAATGAATATGGGTGTCATTCATACGAGAGCCATTGCCCATAAAAAAGATACCAGTTCCACTATTTTCTGCGATATTGGAAAAGGAAATAACCGTGCCACATGGTCCTTCAGTATCACTTGAAGTAAAGAACACACCAACACCATTCTTTGCAATATCACATGCAGAAAGGATATTGTTATCGGAGTTGCATTGAATATAAAACCCATAGCCAAACGGATTTAACGAAACGTGACACGAGGAGAATGTATTATAAGATGAATCTCTTAGTTGTATGCCTTCTTCTTTGTTGTGTTGTGCTGTGATGGCAGTAAACCTGTTGTAATCAGACGAGTCTAAGAAAATGCTTTCCTGATTGTAAGGAATATCAGCATACGAAATGACATTGTGATGTGCATAGAGGAAATAAATTCCTTCTTTTTCATTATGGGAAATACAACAGGCAAGAATATCGTTATATTGACCATGATTAAGTTCAATACCATCCCAACATTCAACGATGGTGCAGTTTTCAATACGGTTTCCATTGGTGTTTACTTTGATTCCTGCA
>JAFGDG010000038.1 GCA_016932245.1 Thermoplasmatota archaeon | reverse complement strand
GCAAAAGCAAAAGATGAATTTGGTGCGGAAAGCAGTTGGAAGGTTTTGCCGGTCTATATGGGAAATAGAAATCCTGGACCGCCAAATACTCCATCAGGAGAGACTTCTGGCTATCATGGAGTAGAATATACGTATTGTACCTCGGCGACTGATCCTGATGGAGACAACGTAAAATATTGGTTCGATTGGGGCGACGGAGAGAATAGTGGGTGGACGAACTATTATAACTCGGGAGAAACTGGCTGCGCTAGCCATACCTGGGATGAACCTGGGGATTATCAAGTGAAAGCAAAAGCAAAAGATGAATTTGGTGCGGAAAGTGGGTGGTCTGCCCCTGTCCTCTATGTGTGCATGGCCAATCGTGCTCCTGATATGCCAAGCAACCCGAATCCTGGGAACTACGGTGACGGGATCGATATCAACGCCGATCTGAGCTGGGTGTGCTCCGATCCTGATGGCGACAATCTCTGCTATGACATTTATTTGGGTACAAGCACTCCACCCCCCTTAGATAAAGAAAACCATCAAAGCATGTCATATGATCCTGGTACTTTGCAGGAGGAAACGACCTATTACTGGCAAATTAAAGCAAAAGATAATTGGGATGAAACGATGGGCCCCATATGGTGTTTTACCACCCGAGAATATAATGCGCCTGAATTATCAAACTATGATGGATGGCCTGAGGGGGTGGATAAGGATTGGGGTACGTGTGCAGAGCTATTCACTTTCAAAGTACATTACTACGATCCCGATGGTGACGAACCAGATGAAAAAACGGTAGTCGTCGATGGAGAGCCATATGAAATGCAGGGAAGTGGCTCAGATGCAGACTATGCCATTGAGTTGCCAGGAAGCACCTTTGGAGGCGGGTATCATCAGTATCATTTCTGGTTTACTGATGGGACTCATAGCCCTGGTGCAAGATTGCCTGCAGAGTACGAGTGGGGGTTCACGGTGAACCATCCTCCTGATACGCCCGATGTCTCAGGTCCCTCATCTGTACCTAAAGATGAACCGGTAACTTTTTCTGCCGTAACTATCGATCAAGATGGCGAGGATATCCAATACTACTTTGATTGGGATGATGGGGGAAACAGTGGTTGGTATCCTGCACAACCGGTAACCTCTGGAACGCCAGTATCATTAGAGCACACCTGGACGCAGATGGGAGATTATGTCATACGAGTCAAAGCGCGGGATATCCATGGTGATGAAAGTGAATGGGGATCACTACCAATAACCGTTCCCAAAAATGGGAACGACATTTCATCCTCGCCATCGCTTCTCTCAAGATTGTTCTCTATGATGCGGTAAGCACCATTCACTCACGGGTACGAGCTTCCTCACGACACTGCTGCATTCCTCTTTCCTTCCTTTCCCATAAAAAATAGTCAAATAAAAAGAAATTATTAATAATAAATAATTGATGATATATTTGTTTTAGTGGAGGAAAAAGTATGGAGATAAAAAGAAGATATGAAATAGCACTGGCTAGTTTGATTGCTGTGTTAATGATTAGCAATATTTTTGTTGGTATATTTAATGCTGATATTGCTGCAGGTTCATTGGGGGAACAAGGACCCTTGGCAGAGCACTGTACACCGTCTGTCATCTCTACCCTTCAAAACCATTATATTGTCCACTCGGGTGATGCTGGGCCCCGGCCGCTTAGTGGTACGGAACTTGATCAATACCAAACGTATGGGGATTGTTGGGTAGGGACAAATTATTACGTTATTAAACTGGCACAAAGCTTCAAACCGACGGTTTCATATCTTGATTATGTACAATTAAAACTCTGGATAAATTTCACGGATCCAGTAATAGGCATTACCTTTTACATCTATGATAACAGTGGCGGATTGCCTGGGAGTGTGATTGCTGGGGGGGTTTCTCCAACTTACTCCTCATCAGATTTCTTGTACAGTGCAACAGTGCCCAATCCAAATAATGATTACCAATCTCCATGGTATACCATCGAATTTACTGACGACCCCCAAGTTTCGGTAGGACAAACCTATTGGATTGTCATGGCAATTACTGAACACCTTGCTGAAGACAAGCATGTGTTTTTGGCAGCAGAGTACAACGGTGGGGAGCTTTATCCGCAGGGGTGTCTCGCGTATTATTCTGATGATTACCAGTGGAACACAGAAACGACTATTGATTTGATGTTCAAAACCTATGGCTATACTGGTGACAATGGCGATCCTATCGCCGATGCCGGTGGTCCTTATTTTGGCTTTATCGGCGGAGGTGAAGAGATACTCTTTGATGGAAGTAACAGCTATGATGGTGATGAAGGTGGACAGAGCATTGAACAGTATGACTGGAAGTTTTTTGAGGGAGATACGTGGCATAATAATCTAGGTTCGGCCCCTTCCCACACCTATGGCACAGCAGGTACCTATATAGCAACGCTCCGCGTTCATGATGATGAAGAGGAAACAGATACAGACACAGCAGAGGTAACCATTTATCCACCTGGTCCTCCCCATGTGAATTATATTTCATCGTTTTATGCAGACGGCAGCGAGGATGCGGGTGGCAAGGGATTACTGTTACAAGGTATGAATCTGACCAATACCTACAAAGCCTCTGTTTCGGGAGCAAATATTGATAAAGTAAAATTCATCTTTGACTCACAGACCTCTTATGATACTAACGGTAATGATGGATGGACATTCACCATGAATACGGAAGATATTCTTAATCCCTCTACCACTTTACAAGTACAAGCACATAACCCTGATGGGTGGAGCAGCGTCTACGAGTCCACCCCAAAAATCATCCCTATAGCTGGATGGCTAGTGCAGTTTATTGAGTATGTGTGCGATTGGAATGATACTGATTTTGCTTCGTTTTCGATTGGTGTGAAAGACCACCCTCCAAAGCTCAAGAACAACTACTGGACTCTCGATGCTGCTGTTGATTTCTCTTTTGGCTCTCCAGAAGACCCTGATGAATCACCGGTAGAGGCAGGTGTTGATGTACCTGTTGATGATGTTGGTGGCAATTATAACTACTCAGGAGGTATTGGAAGTTCCGTAAGCATCTGTTCGGACGGCACGATTGATGTTACTGGCAGTTTTCAAGCATCCATTTCTGCGAAAAGCGTCAGCGGAAACATTGGAGCCTCGCTTCATGGCCTTTTGGTTATTGGTGATGAGATTGTGTGGGAATACATGTACCTCACCATCAACGGCGATGTTACCATACCTGTGTTTTACATCCCCTTCGAAGTCTGTGGTATAGGAGTTGAAGCAGGAATTACTATCACGCCTCATGTAGAAATTACCTTCCATCTTGATCCTACGATTAACCCCAATGGCGGTATCGTTCCTGGCCTGGGCATTAAACTAAAAGATGATGAGGGAATTGAGGGGAATGTTGGTGCAACGGTTCGTGCCTATGCCGAAGCAGGTTTTGTGATTGGCGAGTTTTATGCCGAAGCAGGGGGAGATGGTACGCTGTACTTCCAGACACCATCACCGCCAGGATATTTTGAGGACTTTATTTTGTCCTGCTGGATAGGCGGAAAGATTCGTTTTCTTTTCTGGACTGTTGAAGGATGGTGGTACTATGACTGGAGTTATAGCGGCCAAAAAACCTCTTCGAAAGAATACATTGAAGAATCTTGGGCTCCTCTGGATCGAGACTATATCAATCCTGTTCAGGGCACGTATAACGATTTTGTTTGGGACGGATCTGGAGAAAGTTTTACTATGATCAATAATGTCTTCCCGCACGCGAATCCCTGCCTCGCCTATTTCCCCAATTCAGCAGGAAATAAGGTCATGATTGTGTGGTCTCATGATGATCCGACTAAACCTCGAGTGAAAGGGATGGAACTTCAGTACACGATTTGGGAGAGAGATGAAGACATGGATGCCCCTCAACCGATTTCAGGAACCACTGACACTCGGCTCCAGATGGACCCAACTATCGCGTTTGACGGTAATGGAAACGTCGTCTGTGTATTTGTGCAAACTGATACTTCTGTTTCAGAAACGTCCGCGTTTACTGAGGTTTGTAATGCAACGGAGATTGCCTATTCCATATGGGATTGTACTACTGAAACGTGGGGTAGTATACAGACGATAACTGCTAATACGCATATGGATGTTTCTCCGATACTTACATCAAATGCCGACGGCGACGTAGTCCTTATTTGGATAACAGATACTGATAATGACCATACTACAATTGCCGATCGGAGCATCTATGCATCATTTTGGGATGGAATCAGTTGGTCTACTCCTCTCTTAGTAATTCAGAATCAACCGTTAGCATCTACTCCTCAGATTGCCATTACCAATGATAGCAGAGACGACAACATGGCAATCTGTGCGTTTACTATGGATGCAGACCATGATCTAACTACCGCAGACGATCAGAATATTTTCTATACCACCTTTTCACCAGGTTCGCCAAGTGGGAACATTATACAGTTTACCACTGATTTCTCTCATCAAGATACCTCCCCCTCCGTGGTCTATGGTCAGGACGGTAATCCCTATATCGTTTGGCTAAAAAATGATCACGAAGACTATCAGGGAGAAGAGATACACACTGGGACGCTTTATTATAAACAAGTTGGTTCGGCCAGAGAGACTGCACATGCAATAACAACAGGGTCAATTTCTGATCCCAAAGCCATTCATCCTCAAGCATCGTGTAAATTTGATGAGTTTAATTTTGCTGTTGGATGGGGCGGAGGTGAATCTTCTGATACACTTCAGTGTGCAAAAATCATGGAAAATCATGACATTGAAAGCGGCGTCATCTATGGTTCTCCTGCTAAGATGTCTGAAACATTTTGGAGTATTGCCCCTGGAAGTATTACGGCAAGTACCATTGAACGGCCGACGCTAAAATATCATAATAAGCACTGTAATCTGTCATTTATTTATGCGCAGGGGTTTGATGAAATCGCTCCAGAGACAGAATGTCTGTTAGACGGCGAGATTGTAGGCTATGGAGAGTATGGACCAATTTATAAAGGAGATGTTGTCGTTTCCTTTGAAGCAATCGATGAAGGATATTCTGGACTCGATACAACCTGCTATCGCCTTGATAGCGGGGCAGAACAAGAGTATGATGGCGAACCTATCGTGGTATCAACGAAAAAACCGCATGTGGTAATGTACTATTCCATCGACAAAGCAGCTAATCGAGAAGAAACCCGTATTGCGCAATTCCAGATTGTGGAAACGTTGCCTCCCGAAAAACCAATAAAGCCTGCAGGACCAACGACAATAAAAAATGGAGAAGCCTACACCTATAGCACACGGACAACCGATCCCGATGACGATCAAGTGTATTATATGTGGGATTGGGGTGACGAATATAGCGACTGGCTTGGGCCTTTTGGATCTGGGGATACGGTGGAGTTTGATCATACCTGGGAAAAGAGAGGCACGTATGAAATTAAAGTACGAGCAAAAGACATCTATAACGAAATCAGTAATTGGTCTGATCCTCTTCCTATTACGGTTCCCAAAAGCAGGATAGTGTACCATGCGTTATTCTTTCAATTCCTCGAACGATTTTTCGATCGATTTCCTCATGCCTTTCCCTTGATGAGAGCTTTGATGGATACCCGTAGTTCTTAGGCATAACACGATACCTTTAAACAGCAAGGAGCCATTCTGGTGAACGGATGCAGGATACTATTGACATTCTTTATGAGCAGATTAGCGATTTGAAGACAAAACAAGAGTTTATCAACGAAATTACCAAGCGACAAAAGACCTATGATAATCTACTTGATAAAGAGACGATCGCTTTACTGCTTGTTGATGAGTTGGGAAGAAACACCCAGAATCTCTGCAAGATAGCAGACATCAAGCCAGGAACTGAATGCACCGTTATTGGCAAAGTAACTGATATTCGAGAGTCGCGAACCTTCACTCGTAAGAACGGCTCTGCAGGAAGGGTTATCAATTTAACAGTCATTGATGAAACAGGAACCTGTGGTCTGGTATTGTGGGATAGAGATGTAGAACTAGTGGATAACCAAAGCATTAAGATTGGCACTGTAGTCAAAGTCATCAATTCTTATGTAAAGGAAGGATTGTCTGGAGTTGAAGTGAATCTTGGGCGATGGGGCATGCTTGAGATTGAACCCGAGGATGCTCCAATTATTGCTTCTCATCCATCTCAACAGTCCTCTTCGATCAAAGGAAAATTGGTTGAACGTCAAGATACGAGAACGTTCTTCAAAGATGACGGAAACGTCGGTTTTGTCACGTCCATTGCACTTGATACTGGTAAAGAACTCACGCAACTCACCGTCTGGGACACACAAGTAAAGACCATTCGACAATGTAAGATAGGTGACACCCTTGAGATACAGGGCATCGACGTCCGACAGAAAAACAATGTCACCGAACTTCATCTCAATGGTAGAGGGATGATAAAAAAGGTCTAACAGCCGCCTTGTTCGTATGGCTTGTTTTTTTCCAAAGAGCACTGTGCCCGTTGTAGCTCTCTTCCTATATACATGTAGTGTTCTTTTCTCAGTGCAGGAACGCGGGCAGCAATGGTGTCGCATAGTGCATCTGCCTTTTTCCCGATAAATACTGCTTTGAGAATACCTGAGACAATTTTGTTGCCTTTATACACATTGGTGTAGTATTCTGCTCTAATGGCTTGGTCCTGTTTGTTGACTTCGATAACGAAAAAGCCGTTAGGATCTAACGTAACATTCCTCTGAGGCGTTTTTTTTGCAACAATAAGAGGTACTTCTTTATCTGCCATAGATTTTTTCACCTGCTTTCACTAAATAGTGTAGCTTTTGAAAGGCAACCTCTCTGGGGAGCATACGCTGTCCACAGTCGGGGGCCAACTGCACAATTGCATCACCAAATATTTTTTGTCCATGGAGAATATGTGCTACAATTTCCTCTACGGATTCAATCCGTGCATTATCGGAACGAACGGCACCAAGACACATCTTTTTACTTATGTCATATTGAGCAAATGCATCAAATAGTTTTGGTGATGCTTTGAACTCGTGGGAGAGGATATCGACGGGCATTTCTAGGAGTTCAGGAACAATTGATGACACATCGCCACAGACATGTAAACGAGTGGGACAGGACAAATCATGCACTACCCTGTCGGTTACTTCTTGTGCATAGGGTGGCAATTCCCTGGAGAAAAATGGCTCATCTATACTGATAAGATCGACGTGCTGTTGCAGTAACTCTGCCTCCTGCCGAAGCGCAGTAGCAAAATCAAAGGCTAACTGTTGTTCATCATGATAAAACCGATCGACGCATGACTTTGTGAGAGTATACGGTCCTGTGATCACCCCAATCAATCCTTTTTTCTTTGGCAGCATCTGTTTGACATACTGCTGATCGCTCAACGTGATTGGTTCTCTATATTCCACTTTGTCAATAATTTCTGTTCGATCTCGTACACGGCACCCTTTGAGTTTCCGGGTAAAAAGCTGTACAAAAGGATCTTTGGTTTGCCCGTCTGATACCAAATCAATACCTGCGGCAATCATATCCTGGACGGCAGTGTCAATGCAGGAATTCCAGGATGTCTCTGTTTGATGAAAATATCCGTGCATGAGCTCCATTGTATCTGGATGTATGGGGTATGAACCAATGACCGAGGTTTGTACTTTAGCAGTACTCATGAGAAAAACTTCCTCCGAGGATGGGAATCAACAGGAATAACACCAAAATACTTCTCGGCATATTCGGAAACAAGAATATCATACCACGCAATGACCGGAAACACTTCATGTGCATGTTTGATTGGGCCAAAAATAGCAAAATCTCCGCCAAAGAGAGGAATACTGACATTAGATGCAGCATCCACCACACTTTTTTGTGACGCAAAGTCTTTAAGCCACGCCGATTTTTCAACGACGTTATGGATAGCACAACCCGTAGGCAACCCATATTCTTCTTTTACTACAGGAATGGCAGCAATTGCCGCACCACTGTTATCCCCTGGTGCAAGTGCTGCAGTGTCAACAAGCACAGTATCAATATGTAATTGTTTGGCAAGTTCGAGCAGTCCACAAGACGTTAAATGAGCTCCATTTTCTAGCACTTCAAGTTTTCCATCTGGCGACTTATCTTTTGGATTGAATGCCACCAGTATTGCTGCTTGAGGGGTATACTGTTGTAACGCCTCTTGTTCTTTCTTAGTAGTACCAATATGCAGAGAATTGTAAATGGTTCTTGGAAGCAAACCCCGTTCATGTAATTGCTCTAGCAAGGTAATTTTAAGTGACGGTTCAATTATATCGACAGAAAACGGAAGGCTGTTTGGTACAGCATGCTCAATGAATGAAAGGATGTCATCAATATATCTTTCTTTTTGTATGAAGAAGTCAGGAATTGCTGGATTTCCTGTTTTTTCGCTTAACATATACATTGTTTGAATGTGCTTTCGTGCTAGAGCAAAATCTGGCTCTCCGGTGAAGAATAATCCACCAAACAGTATGGTGGGGTGATGTCCAGGCTGCCCCCCCAGGGTGATTCCAGCAATGGTTTGCGTTTGTTGTTCTTTGGTAAATGAAAACATTTATGATTCCCTCTTTCTAATTTTTCCCATATAACTCATTTTAATTCGTGAATGTAACACACGATCATCACCTGTTGCCGCTGTTGCTTTTGGCGTTATTCGTACGGCAATATACGGCTTGCCAAATGGGGGAGGATGTTGTGCATGACACTCATGAATTTCGTCATCGATTTTTTTAGTGTCTGTTGTACCAATAAGATCAAGTATACGTACCTGTTTCTGAAACCTTTTTAAAGCTTCTTCCTTTAAATTCTCAATATAGGGGATTGCCCCTGGCGCATCAATAATCCGATGATGTTTATCGATTCCATTTTTATAGAGTGCAAGGAGGGAGGTCCCTGCTCGATGGCCCCTAATCTCTTCACCACAAACAATCAGATAGCGAATGTGAGGATTGGAGATGACATTTGCTACAATTTTTTCGATGCCAATGTTTTCCGTCTTTAAAGGCCCATAAATAGCAACACTGTCTGGTGGTGAGTAATCAGTAGTTAATAATACGACTGCAGTACATCCTGTACGTGATCCAATGGTGAAATCCCCGCCCCACGGATAATACTCATTTTTATTGGTTTGCACGGCCATTGCTCTGAAATGAGTTATTGTACTTTTAAGGTTACTGTCAAAGATGCGGTATCAATAGTTTAACCTTACCCTACCACATCTTTATAAATGGTGTATCTCTTACAGTCTTCAAGGGAGTTTACATGGGTAAAGATGATACTGATAAGATTGATGAGTTACCTGGTGTTGGTCCTGCAACAGCAGAAAAACTTCGGGAGGCTGGCTACACTGATCTGATGAGCATTGCCGTTGCTTCTCCAAAGGAGCTTTCTGATGCAGCAGATCTAGGAGATTCAACAGCAGCAAAAATCATTATGAAAGCAAGACAGCAAGCAGATATCGGTAGTTTTGAAACGGGTAGCGCGCTCCTTGAAAAACGTGCAAAAGTTGGTCGTATCACTTCTGGTTCAAAAACATTTGATGAATTGATCGGCGGGGGCTTTGAAACACAGTCCATTGTTGAGTTATTTGGTGAATTCGGCTCGTCAAAAACGCAGATCGCTCACCAATTATGTGTGACTGTTCAACTTCCAGAAGACAAGGGTGGCCTTAATGGTCATGCGTTTTTTATTGATACGGAAAACACCTTCAGGCCTGAGCGTATTGTACAGATGGCGGAGGCCTACGAGTTAGACTCTGATAAAGTGCTTGAACGCATCCATGTTGCTCGAGCATACAATTCAAGTCATCAGATGCTTCTTGTTGAAAGAGTCAAAGAACTTTCAAAGGATATGCCCTCTCGTTTGCTTATTGTTGATTCACTCACTGCTCATTTTCGTGCTGAGTATGTGGGAAGAGGAGCGCTTGCAGATAGACAGCAAAAATTGAATAAACATATGCACGACCTTCTCCGATGGAGTGATTTGCATAATGGTGTTGTCTGTGTCACCAACCAAGTGTCGGCAAAACCTGATGCCTTTTTTGGGGATCCAACACGGCCCATAGGCGGTCACATTGTAGGCCATACAGCAACATTTCGTATTTATCTGCGTAAAAGTAAAGGTCCAAAGCGGATAGCACGACTGATTGATTCTCCTCACCTTCCCGAGGGAGAAGCGGTCTTTTCGGTGAATGATAGGGGCATTCGGGACTAAAACAGGAGAAAATAAGGAAAAACCTTAAAAGGGACGTTATCCATTCTTCTTATGGAGGTGAAGTTTTTATGGCCTATACACATAATGGATGGACGTTATATAGCAGGGATGTCAAGCTGAAAGGCGGGAGAATGCAAACAATCTATTTCTTCAGCAAGAGGACCCCTAAGAGTGGCAAGCCCAGCGAGATGCCTCCGGGCTATGTTGTTGGGGTTAACAAACGGACTGGTCTCCCATATCTAAAGAAAAAATAAGCCTGCTGCATCTCTGAATGTAGCTGACAACTCTGTCAGCTCATTTTTCTTTTTTCATTTCATCTATAGTGTTTAAATAGGATAGAATTGTATTCAGGTGGCGTCCATCATGGTTTCAACAATTGGTTTTCTTGTCAATCCCATAG
>JAFGDG010000037.1 GCA_016932245.1 Thermoplasmatota archaeon | reverse complement strand
AATACACTCCCAACAAGAATTGAATGAGATGAAAAATATCATGGAAATCTTTGTGGTCAACTATCGCATCAGAGAACTTGCCCGATCCAGCTAACAGAAGTAAACGGGTAGATAACTGTGATTTACTCCTTTTTCTAACCATTATGCTTTTGGAGCGGCACCATAATCTTTTTATATGGCATCTATATTGTGATAATTGATACCACGCTACAAACTATCACAAAAAGGTGAAAAACCAATGAAAGACACAAGTAAAAAAACAGAAATGAGTCTCTATAAAGCAGGAATGTATTATGGGGCAATAAGCATCTATGATTTTTTAGCAGAGGGATAATTCTTACAGAGGTTATGCCTCTGCCCTTTCTCTTTTTTCTTGGCGTTCGCAATAAACGTAATAAAAAAGAAAAGTTTAATAATTATCATGCGATTTTTTTATCTCAAAAATGGCTGGGGAAGATTACAGATGAAAAAAAAAACATATTCTTATTTCATAGCTTGTATTTTACTGACATCTGCCTGTGTGGTTGGTAGTAATACAGTACACGCATCTCTTGGTTCCGATGTTGCAGAACTTCCGGCATGGTCAATAGGTAATTTTTGGATTTATGATATGAATTTTGATTTTACTTATTCGGGGATCTTTTCTATTGAAGGTAGTATCGATGATTTAAAAATGGTGGTTGTTGAAATCAACGAAACAACCGATGACTATGTTCTTAATATCACTGGAAACATTGATGCGTCGTTAAAAATCTTTGATATCTTTCCGGCAGGAAGTTTTGTTGGAAGGGTAACGGGACTTGCTCATATCGATGTTTCTACCCTTGCCATAAAAGATTTTCAATTCTACTCTGTGGGTACCTATTTATTAATGCACACAACGGTTGACATAGGAATGACCTTTGAACCTGCATTTGATTTCTTTGATTTTCCCATCAGTTCAGATGACGAACCTTGGAGTGCTGATACCTATGGGGCTCTTTCAGGCAATATAAAAGTGGGCGCCTTATTTAATCATGATTTTACTGCTGAAGGGCCTTTTGAAAATGAAACTATCAGCTATATCGACCAAGAAGACGTCACGGTTCCCGGTGGTAGCTATAACTGCTTTTTGCTCTCTGGTGCGATGGGGCCAAGTCATGGGGGAGAATCTTGGCTATGGTACTCGCCTGAAGCAGGTTATTTGGTAAAAGTTAGTGAAACTATCTATGGGTGGGAAGGTGTTGATGCTGTCATGGAATTGCCTCTAAAAGCAACGAACTATAATCCGGGGGATAGACCACCAAAGAACGTTGATATACACATCTATCAAGTACAAGACATAGACCCAATAGACTACCTTAGTCCACCAGAATGGTACTACACGGTAAAACTCATGTCAGGTACAAATATGCAATATCAACACAACTATAACACAGACGATGGCACGTACAATGGCAATTGGATCAGTGAACACGTCTGGACAGCCGATACCACCCATCGATTTCAAGTCTATAGTCGCTATGTTACCGTGGAAATTCAGCTCATCGATTACGATGATTTTTGGGAAGGTGGAGAAGATGATGTTGCCGATATCAGCAGTGATCCGATACGAAGAACCTTTGTTGGTGTGTATGATTTGTTGAATAACGAGCTTACTGGAATCGGCGGAGCAACTGACTATCTTGAAATGCAAGGCCCTTGGTATTATACTAGTGGGGAACTTCCACCTGATGGGAGCACGAATGTCGATGAAGATGATGCATTGGTTCTCTTTAGCATCTCTGATGATTATGAGGCCCCTGAAAAACCGAATCGGCCTCTGGGTCCAACAGGTGGAAAGCCACGAATATCATATACCTATTCAACCTCGGCAATTGATCCCGACGGCGATAAATTGTATTACAAATGGGATTGGAACGATGGTACACAAAGTGATTGGATGGGGCCTTACAATTCTGGCGTTGAAATTGAAGCAAGTCACACCTGGGATGAAAAAGGAGTCTATGAAATTAAAGTAAAAGCAAAAGACGTCTATGATGCAGAAAGCAACTGGTCTGATCCGCTGAGCGTGTCGATACCGCGACTACGATTTCCAGAAACGTCGTGGTTCATTCGAGTTTTAGAACGTTTTCCCCATGCGTTCTCCCTCATCAGACATCTTGTGGGGATGTAAAGAATACAAACGGTAGACATCTAATCGTTCATCATGGTACCATCGACTTTGCACAATCTCATATAACTGCTTCGAGGAGAAGAGATACTTGTCAAGTTGTTTTTTGGGGGAAAGTGAACTAAAAATAAAATAGGCAGAACCTGCTGTTTTGAGATATGTCGACACTTCCGTAATAAATCGTTTTGTCACGGCTAGTCCATCGGCCCCTCCGTCTATTGCAACATCAAACCATCCACCTACCCTTTCTTTTTTTGTTGTAGGTAGATATGGGGGGTTGAAAATAATGACATCAAACGTTTCGTTTTCCCCTATAGGATCAAAGAGATTTCCTTTTCGTACTTCAAAAGATCCTTTTATTTTTGAGCGATTTTTTTCATAATTGCGCTGTATAAGGCGTACTGCATGAGGATTAATGTCAGTGCATACAACTGAGGCGCCACGCTGTGCGCATACTAGTGAAATGAGACCGCAACCCGCACCGAGTTCAAGGACACTTGCTTTTTTAGGCAGAATAATCGATTCTGATAGTCCGAAGGTATCTTCCGCTGGCTCGTATACCTCAGGATGCAGATCTATGGAGAGATCATCGTAGTGGAAGGAGTTGAATGGTTCTGACATTGACAACACCGTAACGCTGTTTTTTCATATTATAGTTAGTACAAGGCGTCTATGTTTAACAAACGTTCATAATCAATACATCGTGAGGGGAATAGCGTAGAGTATTAAACAAAGTTTTATAAAGTGAAAATGACTGCTCTCTGTACATGAATCAGGTAACAAAAGCACAGCTTATTATTGGTGTCTTAGCCTGTTTTTCAATTGCTTGGGGGCTACTCAAACAAACCATCCAACAAGCAACAGCTGCACCGCAAGATGCTTTGTTGCTCTACGGGGTGGCAATACTTCAATTAGTTGCGATATTCATTTTAGCAGTCATTCTGTTAGGATTGTTGGAATGGGTAAAAATCTTTGATATCAAGACAAACGCGCTTTTAACGCTCATTACGGTAGTGGGACTGCATCTACTCATTGTAATGTAACGTCTTATTTTTCATTCATCTTTTTTAACAGTTCTCGGAATTTCTCTTCACTCTCGCGAAGTGTTTTTTCTGCGACTTTTTGATCGGTTTTATCGGTGAGAATCATTGTAGCTCCATTTTCTCCATCTTCAAAGGAGGTAGGAAGGATACGGATGATGCAATATCGCTCTTCACCTTCAACATGAAATAAAAGTTCTTTTGTTACTTCATTCCCTTCAAGCGCATCTTGGATGTCTGAAGACAACTCCAGTTCTTCTTCAAGTATAGAAAGTGATGTATCGGTAACACTTCGACCGATAAGATCATCTCGCTCACATCGCATAAAGTGAAGTAAAGGATCATTGGTCATGACAATTTTCAACTTATCGTTAAAAATGATAAGATAATCTGAAGTATAGTTGATTATATTGCCAAGAGGGATGCGTCGAACCGGAAAAAAGACCTTGGCAGGGCCAAACGTTATCATCTCTACTAAACCAGAGATGCGCATGATGTCAAGATATTTAGCCACCGAATTTCTGTTTATCTTGATTTTTCTTGAGATGTCCGTTACTGTCATTCCTTTGGGGTTCTCCTTAAGAATTTTGGTAATCAACGTAATTTCCTGCTGATAACTGTCCATCTGTTTAAGTAACGGGTGTTCGCTATTTATGCATTTCTCTTTTGCCTTTCATTAATGCCATGCAAAGAGCAAAAACTTTAAATACCATTTGTAGTATATCAGCATTGCAATGCGGTAATGCATGGCAAAGGTGGGGAAGTTGACGAACAAGAACCCTTATCAAGTAATACTTTTCTCTGCGAAACACTTTGGGGAGGCATTGTTATGCCTAGCTTCTCTCCCCCCTGTTTCCTCCTGTGGTATGAGAGGTACCTCCATCCAGCATCCCATTCCCATCTCTCACATCAGTAATATGTGAGGGGGTGCCTCTTCTCCCTTTTTTTTGTTCTACATTCTTCATAACAACAAGATTATAATGAGGAATGCAATACCTTTCTAGGGCGTGTTATGAAGGTAGCACTTATCTCGATGAGACCAAAAATTGCTAACAAACAAGCAAATCTAAAAACGATGGAATCGTATGTCAAGAAGACCTCTGCCGATATGTACATTTTTGGTGAAATATGCCTTACAGGATATCGATGTAAAGATGAACTACGAGATCTGGCTGAGCCAGTTACGGGACCATCAATTTCGTACATGAAAAAAGTGGCGAAAGCACATACGTGTTATCTGATTTTTGGTATGCCTCTTCTCGATAAAACTATCAAAGGGCTTATTCACAATGCGGCTGTTCTTATTCATCCCAACGGAACTGTTGATACGTATAATAAATGGTTTCTTCCTACCTTTGGGCCATTCGAAGAAAAACTCTTTTTTGACGAAGGTGAGCACCTACCCGTGTTCAAAACAAAGTTTGGAAAAATCGGTATCATTATCTGTTACGATTTGTTTTTCCCTGAACTGTGCAAAGCATATGCTTTACAGGGCGCTGATATTGTCATTTGTCTGTCTGCCTCACCGTCAACAACACGCAAATATTTTGAAACCTTGCTACCTGCCCGAGCAATAGAAAATACTGTCTTTATGATTTACGTCAATCTTGTTGGCACCCAAGAAGATTTAACCTTTTGGGGCGGATCACAACTTCATAGCCCACTTGGAACAGTGCTAGCAAAATCACCCTATTTCAAAGAAAGCTGTGTTGACTGTGATGTGGACCTAAACGACATACAACGTGCACGAGCAAACCGCCCTGTTATACGCGATATGCGACCAGAGATTTATCACGATCTGTACAACCTTTCACGCTATCATACAAAGCCTACAAAAAAATGAGTATCAGGTAAATAATACAAAAAGTATTTACCCATCAAGAGTATACACGGAAATCCTGAATTATGTGTTTTATTTGAGGGAGGTCAATGCCGCAGGGGAATGCTATGCGACTTCATGAATTGGATCTTATCGCTGTCCGCATTAGAAAACATATCATTGATATGCTTTATCGAGCAAAATCGGGACACCCTGGTGGATCTCTTTCAGCAGTCGATGCCCTCGTCGCTCTTTATTTTTCTCACATGCACCATGACCCAAAGAATCCGTGTGATCCAGACCGAGACCGGTTTGTGTTAAGCAAGGGACATGCAGCACCTGCACTTTATGCCGTATTAGCAGAATGCGGCTATTTTGATACTCAAGAACTTCAAAAATTGCGAAAGATGAACTGCATGTTGCAGGGTCATCCTGTGTGTACTCGTACTCCTGGTATAGAAGCGTCAACGGGTTCTCTTGGGCATGGATTGTCCTTTGCTAATGGTATTGCACTAGCAGGAAAGCTTGATAAAAAAACATATAACGTGTATGCCCTGCTTGGTGATGGAGAAACCAATGAAGGACAGATATGGGAGGCAGCAGCAGCTGCTTCTCATTACAGGCTGGATAATTTGGTAGCAATGATTGATAGAAATTTTTTACAAATTGATGGAAAAACGGAAGAGGTCATGAGAATCGAATCGGTTACTGACCGTTGGAGCTCATTTGGCTGGCATGTCACCGAAGTTGACGGACATGATATCTCGCAAATCCTGGATGCATTACACGATTCGCATAAACACAAGAATCAGCCTTCCATGATTCTCCTCACTACGGTAAAAGGAAAAGGCGTTTCTT
>JAFGDG010000036.1 GCA_016932245.1 Thermoplasmatota archaeon | reverse complement strand
GGCAATACCGGCAACGAGAACCATAGCAATGAAAACAATCATCGCACCAATACCGATGCTTCCCTCTTTGTTTCTAAATAATTTACCTATCTGCTTTCCCATCTTCTCGAAATCCCTCCTATAAGTTGATCACAACAACTTTTATAGAGTGCTAATCCCACTAACATCTGGATTCTTTAAATACCTTTTTTGTAGGTACTTACTGAGATGCATATGTAGGTAAGTGTACAGGTAAAAACCAAAAACAGTAGTGTATCGGAGGAAAGCAAAAGAGTTTTTGAGTGTAATTTACTTTTTCTCAGTCGCTAGTCGTCTCCAGTCATTTACTTCCCGTTCCAATTGCATCAGACTAAGATCAACCCCCATGCGCTTCATGGAAGAAACATCATCATCTTTCAAGGTGGTCTGAAGCTCTTTGATAAAAAAATGGCCAGCACTCATACCAAGAGACGAATGCATGGTAGAAATGATATCCTGAATAGCTTTTCCAGTCTCAACTGGTGCTATCTTATCAATATCCGTCATAACACTAACTGGATCGTCCCCCTCAAGAAATCGAGTGTCTGTAATTTGGATGTGCTTTAAGAACTCATATTTGCTTTCGAGTTGTTTTATCAAGGATTCAAGGGTTGAAATGGCATGTCCTTGGTTGGTTTTTCTACCTGAAACGCGCAATAATGTTGTTAAAATATTTTTGACGACATCAGATCGTTTTACTGCAGGCACATTCCATCTCCATCCAACAAACGGCAGTAAAAACATCAAGGTTTTTTAATGTTTTGTCTTAAACTCTATGATAGTATCGAATTAAGGTATTTGAATAGTGGGTTTTAGGAATGATAAAACGGAAATATTTCGCTAAGTTGACCATGCCATCCACAATGATATAGAATACTATGAAGGTACTTAGAAGCCGATTGTTGATGAGAGGTACTCTTTCTCTGAGATAGCTACCTGTAGATACAGAAGTATCACCAGCAAGATAAACAATGAACTTTGCATTACCTATAGTACCTATATATGAGAAATATATATAGAAGTGTAATACCATACCAATTTATTAATTTGGAGGGGAAAAGAGATGAAAAAACAGTTGCCAGCAGTGATCCTTGGTTGTATAATACTGAGTATTGTTCTCAGTGGATGCCAAGAGCAGCAAGCAACTACCAGCAATCAATTTGAAGGAGTGTCGTTGAAGTCTGATGTAGTAGAACTTGTTGAAGCGTCACTTGATTTTCAAGTTCATTATGATTATGATGAATTAACTGATGAAGCAATTGAGGTGCGAAATGCGGCTGAAGTCAAATACCGTTTTCATAATATTGCAGGTAAAGATATTACTGTTAAAGTTACTGTAGAATTTTATGGAGCATATGACAATCTGCTTTATACGGGTGGACCAAAAACCATTTTTTTATTTAAGGATTATACTGATAAATATATCTCTCCAGCCACCAATATCATCTTGTATAAAGGTTCAAAAGTGACAGAAATTGACCATGCAATAATCATTGCTGAAGAAATCTAATTGCTTACTCTCGTTTTTTCAATACCAATATGAAAAAAAGAGCACTTAGCAGGACAGCTAGCTCAAATCCGGGTGTTCCTTCAGTTTCATCTTCCACAGCAGTAACACTTAAGACAAGGGTATCTGATCCAGAGTTAAATGAAGTTCTAGCAATAGACTCATTTGTTGGGCGATACGTGATAACTACAGTATGGTCTCCTGGACCCATGATTGGCCAATCATTAAACAAAAACTCTTTTGAGTCTTTTGCAGCCACAGTTCCTGTCCTATTAGTCCACATGCCATCAGCCTCATCCTGAATTCCTACAGTGATTTGTGGTGATGTGACATTTCCTGCATTGTAGAGTGTGACAGTAATATCATAATAGATCGCTGTCTGTAATCCTGTCCCAATCGTCTTTCCTTCTTTAGGATCCTTTTGAGTAATAGAAAGTTGGGCTTGTTCTGATGCTGCACTTATTGAAAAGGCAGCAAGTATACAGATGAAAATCATACCAATTACAATACGATGAAAGAGTGATGATTTCATATTATCCACCTCCGCATTTTAGACATATCATACAACCATATTTAAATTTCCCTATGACAAACTTATGATAATTTTATGTATAGTTTGTATGATACTCTATACGCAGGGATATAGGATGTTGGAAGATCGTGGCATTCGTCGAGGAATAGAAGTGTTGGTTAAAGACACAGATAAACCTGAGCACCCGGGGAGAAAAGCAATCGTGGTACGAATCTACCCTCACCCCAGCCGCTGGATGGTAGTCAAATATGAAGATGGTAACATGGAGCAAGTGGAAGAAAACCAAGTAACCACTATGTTTGAGGTAAACAGATCCGGTGGCATTATTTAATATTCATGTTGACAAAAAAGAAGGGCATGCACACAGCGCAAGCAGTATCAACACTCTTCATTTTTGCATGGATTCGACAATTTCTTTTCCAAAATCAGTAATCTTGTAGAGTTTTATGTCTTTACCGCCCCGCAGTTGTTCAACAAGATCCAAGCTGATAAGTGATTCTTCCTCTCGATAGCGAGAGTCCATACCACGAATAGCCCCAATCACATTAGTCGGTGTTGTTTTGACATTATAGGCGATTTCTGACGTGTAACTACCGCTGGGGCTGATCTCAAAAAGATATTCCGCTATTTTCTTTCTAATGTTGCTCCTTCTGAGAGACCGTATCACAAGCGGTCGTTTATCAACTCTGGAGCTACTATTGCTACCACTTTGCATCCCATCCACTCATTCCACAAAAGAATACTATTTCTTATTAATAAAATCATCGGTTTCTTTTTTCAACGCATAACAAAATTATTCATTTCACAGTATAGAAAACTTTAATTGATTGCTCTGTATTTGCACAGATGCTGGGGTGCATGCTCATCACAGGCAGACACAGGGAGAAAAAAGATGTCCATAAAAAAGGAATTGTTAAGCGAATTGACCGAACAGCAACTGAAAGAATTGGCAGAAGACAAAGGAATCAGTTTTTCTGTCAATGACACACGAAAAAAGTATTATGAAGGCTGGGATGAAAAGGACAGATTGGTCGATATCATCAGCGACCAAAAAGGCATTACCGTCTCAGACGTCGAAGCGTTCATTAAACTTCGTAAATAAAAAGGTTTAGCGTTTTGTGGTTACTCCTCGTTGTTTACAGTAGATGTTAATAGGACAGCGACTGCAAAAAGGAGAGATTGGTGTACAGATTGTCTGACCAAAAGTCACAAACAGATGATTAAAGTCTTCCCAATATCTTCGTGGCAATATTTTTTTAAGTGCATGCTCTGTTTCTTCAGGAGTTTTGGTGGTAACCCATCCCAAACGATTGGGGATGCGATGACAGTGCGTATCAATGGGCAAAAATGCTGAGTTATGGTGGCCATAAACCATGACGATATTTGCTGTTTTTCTGCCTACGCCTTTGAGTTGTATAAGTTCTTCAAAATCATCAGGAACCTTTCCCCCATACTCATCGAGAAGAGTTTGCGCGATTGCCTTGATACGCTTTGCTTTGGTTTTGTAAAATCCTACCGGATAGATGAGGGATTGGATTTCTTTTTCAGAGAGTGCTACCAGCATTTCTGGTGTGTTGTGTTCTTTCAGGAGTCGTATCGATGCTTGTTCCGTAACCTCGTCTTTTGTTCGGAGACTCAAAAGACATGAAATCAATGTGGTAAACGGCGTGTGCACCACCTCTTCCCATTTCCGTCGTGAAAGTACAGGTATTTGGTGGATGGCGAATTCTTGTTTTAACCGTTGAAAAACTTCATCGACATGCGGTATGATCTGTACCATGAGAGTTCTCTCCCCAAAATAGCAATGGACGGAATACCGTCCTTTCTTTAAAAGCTTAAGGATGAAAAAGGAGATGAATGTTGTTGGATTACAGAATGTTCTTTCGTTTAACGATGATAAACCCAACAACAAGAGCAATGAGAGCAACAACGATCAGCGCCAATTCAAATCCAGGAATGCCATTTCCATCATCAAGACTCCCATCGTTTGCCAAGACCAGGGTAAACGAAACAGGGGTTCCCTCAAGATACTTCTCGTCAACTGAAGCGTCTGATGTTGACATAGGAGTGACAGTAACCTCGAGAGAGAGATTAGTAAAGTCTTTTTTTGTAGGCGTAACAAACAGCGTGATTTCTTTTGTTTCTCCTTTGGCAATGGTGACTTCGGTGTCACTTAAGCTACAATTGAGGTGTTGTGTCGTTGCCCCAAGAGAGATGTTGACTTTTGATGGTCCATTGCCATTATTAGTAATATTGACAGGAATTGCAGTTTCGTTGAGCGGTGGTACCTCTATCTTCTCAGTAGCATCAATCGTAAGGTTTGATTCATAGGCTGGGAGAAATGTAATGGTAGTGGAATTGGTGACGTCTCTAATGCCCCAGTTTGCATTACTGAAGGAAGCAGTAATGGTAATTTCTTCCTCTTCCAGAGCAGGAGCAGTTCCATTGATGACAAGGGTGAGGGTTGCCTCTGCTTCATTAAATTGGTTATCAATGGCAACTGTCACGTTAGCTGGCTCAATAGTCGCGGTACACCACGCTGGACATTCTGCGGTCAAATCAATGGTTGCAGAAGGAATTGTTTTGTCAAGACTTCTAAACAAGATTAATCGACCGATTCGTCGATTGAAAAGGAGACGGGTTGCCAAATCTCCAAGATTCAGCTTAAATTTAACGTTCAGGTCAATACGCTTTGTTGTCTCTGAAGCAAGAGGAACGTCTATTGAAGCAGGTGCATCAAAGACGATTTCTGCATCGACGTAGATTAGTCGAGTACTTTGTGCTTCGTCCGCAATAACAGTACTTGATGAAATCGTAGCCACAAGGAAGAGACTCAGCAAGACAATAATGATGAATTTTTTACTCATGATAAGACACCTAGCGTCTAATATTATTGTTATATTAGTATATAAATGTTATTATCAGCAATATATCTATAATATGTTTAGAAAGAAGAGAGAGAGAGAGAGACTATAAGACATTGAACGATCTTATGATAGAATAAAAAATGAAATTGTGCTACAAAACATTATTGTAATGGCGATGATATGATGAAACATACTTAAAGGAGGGATACTATCGTACTCGATTCAGTATCAACAAAAGCAGCACTTCTTGCTATTGGTATCATGGGAGTTCTAACAGTGAGTGTTGCGTTTCTTTTGTTCTTTGAGGGTACATCTCCAACCGCAGAAATTACCTTTATATTCCATGACGGAGAAGGCCCAGATATCGGAGGTGTATACGCAGATGAACTAGGCATCAATACTATCCCTCTCTTTCTTGATGAGTGGAACGAGTACGAACCTGTTGATAATCAATGGCAATGGGAGAATACCTTCCCGACAAACAGGAACGAGTATGATCATTGTCTGTTAAGAATTGGACTCCTGCATATGCTTGCGTGGAATCCGTCCAGTATCCCCTCATGGGTTAATCAAAGTGATATTGATGGTGAATGCAAAGAGGCATATGGTCAGTTTGTTCAGGAGGCAATTGCTCAAGTAAAACAGCGAGAAATTGCGGTCGATATCTATCTTGTCGAACTTGAGGCGAATTTTGCAGGCCATGAACTCAGTGAAAAAACCAATTGCACAAACGCGTGGATTATTGAGTGGATAAAATGGGAAACCGAACTTATCAAAGAGATTGATCCACAGGCAAAAATAGTAATACCGCTCACGCCAACTGAATTTCGACCTGAAGAGTCGCTGAATAACACGTACGACCAAGGGAAAATACTTCTCGGGGATTTTGTACAACGCATGATAGAAGCAGAAGTTTGTTTTGATGCATTTGGATTTAACATTGCTAGTGGTGCCTATGATGATGTTGACGACTGGACAACCGTACAGACGGTATTAGAGAACTGGTCCACTATCAAGAAGGAGATTTTCGTGTGGGCAATGGGTTATCCTGCGGACAATGATGATAATCTGCCGTTTACCAATCCACGTGAAGAGGGATATTCTCAAGCATGGCAAACAGAACAGTATGTGCATACCCTGCAATTGTTACTTAATAACACACAAGTTATTGGCGTATCAATCGACTTATTTGACTACCAAGAAGCAGGATGGCCCTCACCCATTCATTGGGGTCTTGTTGGAGGGGATCCTCAGCATCCAGAAACGCTTTACAAAAGACCAAGTTTTGATGCCGTAAAGCACTGTTGGGAGCAATATGCACGATAGGAAAAAAGAACGCTGGGGAGGAGATTTGAACTCCTGAGGTGTTGTCACCAGCGGTTTTCGAGACCGCCGCCGTGGGCCGGGCTTGGCTACCCCAGCATATTGTCAAAAGGTTAATTTAAGGGCTTTATATATGGGTTTTGATTCCATGAAGGTTACTATCACATTCTCTCGCTTAAAAAAAAGTCAAGATATCGAGATATCGCCAGGATCAACGATAAGTGATGTCCTCAAGAAACTCAATCTTAAACCAGATGCTCTTATTGTCATGAATAACGATACACCGCTCCCCATCGACCATGAAGTCACAAAGAACCAACATCTGACCATCATACAGGTTGCTTCGGGCGGATAATCAACGACGCTCCCGTAGTGTAGTGGCCAATCATCAAGCCCTCTCGAGGCTTAGACTCGGGTTCAAATCCCGACGGGAGCACTTACTCCAACAGGGGAAAACACTTTTTCTTCCCGACGGGATCGCTAACTCTTAACAGAAAATATGTAAAATTAACCCTCATCTGCACTGTTTGATTAATATGAAAAAATCCACACGATGATAATGATTTTGCAGGCAATACGAGTCTTGTTAGGAAAATGGTCATACTTATGTAAGATGAGAAACATTATTGATAGAAAAATATGTACACAACATAATCGCAGGATATTTTTTGACAGGTGGTTATATTGAACGAAATCATAAAAAATCGTGTAGGCCGAACACCCCTCATCAGGGCACGTAAATTGGAAAAAGAAGTTGGCATCAAAAATATCTATTTCAAACTAGAAGGAAATAATCCGTCGGGTCATATTGAAGATCGGCTGGCGTATTTATTGATACGGGATGCGATAGCACGAGGAAAAAAAACCATCTGCATGGGAACATACGGAACCATTGGAGGGTCCTTATCGTATCTTTCAAAATACTTTGATATCAAGTGTGTGTTTTATGTGCCAAACAAAAAAAGGATATCGAGGAAACTATTGGTTGAAGGAAAAAACGTTAAAATCATTGAATATGGAAGAACGTATAATGACTGTGTGAAAGAAAGTAGGCACGTTTCTCAAAAAAATAACTGGTATAATGCCAATTTCGGTCTTGCCAACAGCGTTACTAACATGTACGCCGTTTCTTATGTTGCAAAAGAGCTGCATGATCAATTAGAAAAAAACATAGATAGTGTCTTCTGTCAAACCTTCAACGGTTCATCAATATCTGGGCTTCATCTCGGTTTTAAGGAGTTGTGGGTAAATGAAGAAATTGAATCATTGCCACGCATATGGGCAGTAACTACTGAAAATGGCAATGCTATTTTGGAATCCTATAAGCAACAACGCAAGGAAATACTTACCTTAGACCCCAAAACTATCAAAAGAACTCGATACAGCAGACACATGGTAAACGCCAATTGCCAGAATGGACAAGAAGCGTTAAACGCCATCTATGACTCATATGGTAGTGCCATCGGCGTATCAGATGAAGAGTTGGTAACCCATACAAAGCATATCAAAACCATCGAAAAATTGGAGCTCACTTTCTCTAATGCTTTTCCACTCGCAGGATTTATGAAAGCAGTTGAGGAGGGGCATATTGCCAATGGAAACCATGTTATTATTTTAGACGATGGAAAAAGTAGGCTGGACATTACCGTTCTAAAAAAGAATGACTTGCAAATTTCATACGCAGAATTTATGAAACGATTAGATGAATGGTTAATGGACTTTACCGATCCTGTTGAGGAGATAAGTGAAGCAGTAGAAAATGCATTTGAACATGGCTATGTTATTGGGGCCTTTGACCACAAGATGCTTATCGGTATTGCTGTGCTGTCAAGAACGCGGTTTGAAGCGTTTTTCCCCAAGTATCATCTCTCCTATATTGCTACTAAAAAGGGAGTGAAAGGGCGAGGCATTGCCACTCAGCTTCTCCAAAAAGCAATAGAAGTAAGCAACGGTGATCTATCGCTGCACGTGGAAACAGATAATAAACGAGCGATTAAGTTATATGAAAAAATGGGGCTGAGGAAGAAATACTATCGTATGTTATATGCGGGGAAGTAATATGGGTGCAAATAAACATCATCTTACGGCAACAGAAAAAAAAGAAGTGATTTCCTTAACGAAAGATCTCATAAAAATCCCTAGTTCAGTTAAAGATGGTAATGATATCTATGAGTATGTACGAGGGTATTTGACCCGTAAAGGATTTAACGTAAGACTTCAAACCATAGATAACCCACATATCAAATACTATGATTTTTCCAATTTATATCTTAAGATAGGCAATGGAAAGGGACCAAAAATTATGTTGAACGGCCATTTGGATGCGGTGGGCGTTCATGAAAAAAATAAATGGTGTCACCCTCCGTTCTCAGCAATAGAAGAAGAAGGGAAGATTTATGGGAGAGGAGCGGCAGATATGAAAGCAGGATGTGCTGCTGCAATCATTGCATTTATTGCCTTAGCGAAACGGAAAAAGGAAATCAATGGCGAATTATTTTTAAGTTGTGTCTTTGGAGAAGAAGCACCATTTTCGCTAGGAACAGACACGCTGCTCCAAGAATATGATTTGAAAAATTATGATTTAGTGATTATTCCCGAACCATCTCCCTTACTCACCAAAAATGACTACTGTTTTACTCATGGAAGAATTCATCAATCACACTTCCCTACCCCCATCATTGGTGCAGAAGGAAGAGTGCTACTTGAGATTGAATTTTTTGGAAAAGCAGCACATGCGTCACATCCTTCAGTAGGCGTTAACGCGTTGCATGATGCGGCAACACTTATTTCAGAATTAGCACGGTTTGATATTTTTACACATATCAAGAGAGGGCGAGGGCATTACGTAGTACTCAACATTGAAGGGGGAGATGAATCATTTACGGTGCCAGATTATTGTAAAATTCTGGTGAATAGACAGGTAATGCTTGGCGAAAATGCAAAAACAGTTATTCGAGAGATTAAAAAAATTGTCAAAGCACTGGGACTGAAATCGAAAGTGCACATATGCAAACGATATTCTCCCGGTCCTGAATTAGAATATAAGCCCTTTCTAACTGAATCAAGTACCTATCTTGATCGCTTCATTAAAAGTATCATAGAATACGACGAGAAAGACCAGGAAAATAAGGAGAAAAGGATCTGTAAGTTTTCAACACGGAGTATCGGTGATTTTAATCTTTTTGGAGCCAGAGCAAAAGTATCTACCGTCATTTTTGGCCCTGGTGGAGGAAATATTCATGCCCCGAATGAATTTGTCAACAAAGACGAGACTATTAAAACCGCAGACTATTTGCTTAATTTCTTAATGGAGGTGTATTCATAAGCACATACCCTCGCCTCTGTATTGATCTAAATAAGATTACCCACAACACAACGACCATAGTACAGTTGGCAAAGAATGCTGGCGCTACGGTTACCGGTGTTACTAAAGCCACCTGTGGCGATCCATGCGTCGCACAAGCAATGCTTGATGGCGGTGTAACATCGCTCGCCGACTCAAGAATTACCAATATAAAAAGGATGAAAGATGCAGGTATAGACGCCAAGTTTATGCTGTTAAGAACTCCCATGCTAAGCGAACTTACAGAAGTGATTGACTATGCCCATGTGTCACTCCAATCAGAACGTACTGTAATGCAGCAAATATCAACAATCGCAAAAGAAAAAGGCACCACCCATAAGATTATTCTCATGATTGAAATGGGCGATTTGCGTGAGGGGGCAACACGGGAAGAACTGGGAACAATGATTACTGACGTTATGCAATATGAAGGAGTGCATCTGCATGGTTTTGGCATGAACCTTGCATGTTTTGGAGGGGTCGTTCCTACCAAAGAGAAAATAGAAGAATTTGAACATCTAGTAGACAATCTCTGTCAAGAACATGGACTCTCGTTTCCCGTCATAAGTGGAGGGAATTCTGCCAACATTCCATCATTATTACAAGGAGTGTCTTACCGTACAATCAACAATTTGCGCATAGGAGAAGGCATCCTTCTTGGCCTTGAAACAGTACACAGAACACCCATCCCCCATACATTTCAAGATGCGTTTGTACTTGAAAGCGAAATCATTGAACTCAAAGAAAAACCATCGGTGCCCGAAGGAGTGATCTCCCAAAATGCTTTTGGAAAAACTCCTCAGTTTACAGATGTAGGAATAATTATGAGAGCGATTGTGGCAGTGGGAAACCAGGATGTTATTGTAGAAGATTTAACGCCGATGGATGATTCGGTGAACATTCTGGGAAGTAGCAGTGATCACATCATTCTTCATCTGAAAGATGCGTCGAAATATAAAATAGGCGATATTGTGCAATTCACGATGAACTATGGTGGATTATTACATCTTTTTACCAGCCACTATGTCAAAAAAGTCTATCTCCCTGCATAAATCGTATTGCTAGTCTGAAATTGATTCTAAGAGAGAGGTTGGATCCAGCAGTCCCTCTGGTTTACGTGTGCCAAACCAGTTTCCTCCAAGATATGTTTTCGAGGGAAAAAGTGGCCGGTCGTGCCATTCAATATGCAACATACTGGTGTGTTTCTTTTCTTTTAACTGCCGAATGTAGAGAGGGCAGGTGTCATCAATCTTTTTGATATGCAGTACTTGGCCAACGGAGCCAAGAAAATCACCTGCTTGTATTGCTGTCCCTTTCTCCACGGCAACATCATCTAGCTCCGCATATCGAAAGAAGGTACCGCCGTTATTAGCGATAACAAGATAATACGTCGTGTTCCAGTAGCGAACCTGTGAAGGACTAGTAAAGATACCAAGATCAACAACGGTCCCATCTGCTATGGAAATAATATCACTTTTTTGAGGAGCATAGATATCAACGCCACAATGGAATCGGTCTTGTCTCTGCTCCCAAAATGAGCCAGACTCTCCATCGCAAGGCAGATATCGAGAGTGACTTTTGGGTACGGGCCAGCAGTTCATGGCAAATGGGCAGAAAAACACGTGCGTTAAATAGCTGTCGGTATCGAGTTAAAAAATCTCCCAAGTATCAGGAGAGGATATCCTTACAACACAAATCAACAAGTGTTTTTTTTGACTGGGTGGCATCAAGCGTAACAAACCGCGGCCCTTTGGCTAATTTCAGATAATTGTTGTGTACTTTATTAAGAAAGGACACGCGTTCGAAAGGAATCAAGGTTTCTCGATGTTGAATACGTGCCAGCGATTCCTTTGGTTCAATGACAAATAAAAAGGTACGATCCGGCACAAGGATGCGGTCTTTGGAAAGATCCTGCAACCAATAGATGGATTTTGGCATTTTTTGTTCCAATTGTGCACCTTGATAGGCATAGGTCGATTCTGCATAACGATCACATAACACGATTGCTCCTTCATCAAGCCATTGTTGAATACGGCGGCAATGATCAATGCGGTCAGCAATGAATGTAAACGCGGTGACAAACGGGTCAGTATTGGTTTTGATGCATTCTTGCACCTGTTTTCCAATCCACGTATTCGTTGGTTCTCTCGTGAGAATGACATCTCGTTCTTGCTTTAATTGCTTGTACACAAGTTTAGAAATCGTTGACTTTCCTGACCCATCAATGCCTTCGAACGTCACAAATCGTTTCATGCCTTCTTTTTCTCCTCTCGCCATCTGGCTTTGTAATAACTTAAGGGGTGCCGTTTCCTTTTACACAGATCATCAATTTTATCGGCAGGGCATATGCCATAGGTTCGCATTTTATCACATCCTGGTGGCGTGTACGCCGTTGATGAAGTACTGCCCGTAATATGTTCGATTTGGTACCGTGTCTTGTCCTCTTCGAAATCTGGTGCACTACTGAACATGTTCAAGATGTCGTTGGTACTCAACTTTAATGAATGTAAGAAAGAGACCAGCGCAAACCGCCCCATGTGGGGGACATTCTCTCCTGCTTGAATAGCTGCCAGGATTTCTTTCATGCAGGGTGGTAGTTTTTTGACATCAAGCGTTCCAACAGGCGCTGCTTCAATTTTTTTACGATGCATCATAACACTATGTTTGATGCGGTTGATATCCAAAGAGAATGTTTCATACACGGCTTTACTACATCGTCGTTCGTCGAGTTCCTCATTGATACGGGAACGCAATGCCTCTTGAATAATGCGAGCCAAATCCTTGTGAGAGATGCGGATGTAGCCTTTTGTCATCTCTCGGTTGATCATCTTCCATTCTTTATATCGAGTTGGTGCATAATGCAGATAATCCAAAAAGGAAATTTTTAAGATGTTAGTGTCTTCATTATAGAGGACATCTAAGGAAAATTCAGCAGCAATTTGAAGAAGAAATGCCGTGGATTCATTGATGAAATTTCGGTAGGCATGCACCGCTTCGCCAAGTGCATAGCGCCGCTTGAAATAGGTATCTTCAATACATACCGCAACCATACGAGCAAGAGGGTAGGATAATAATTCCATAATATAATCAGATTTGGTCACCAAGCTGCGGTTTCCTACATCTTTATCATGAAAGGCGTTGTCAAGCCGTTCAACACCAATAACACGAGCTCGCTCGTAAAGGGGGTCATTAAGCAAATCTTCCACAGTTGGTGCTGTTTTTGTCACATACGACTTTGCATCGCTCAAAAATGGATACGTTGCTAATGTTCTTAACTCCACCATACGTATCCACCACTGAACCTGTAAGAATTAAAGAAGTTTGCCCTCAGATAGAAGGACGATACAATATCATTTTGACAAAGTAGCACGACAAGTATATTAAGTAGTACTGATAGACTTTATCATGGTACTATCAACCTAGGTGTTCGTGGTGGAGATGAAAAGAATAAAGGAGGTTTCTCCCCCCAGAGAGTTTAATTTTTCTGTATGGAAAGAGGAGCTCGATAAGGATTTGCTTTCATTTTGGAAGTCAATAACAGAAGACGAGGAAGAGTGACCTCATTTTTTAAGTAGTAGAATTGATATTATGCCCGTACAGTACTTACGGGCTCGTAGCTTAGTCTGGCGGAGCGACTGGCTCATAACCAGTTGGTCGCAGGTTCAAATCCTGCCGGGCCCACCTAAATTTCTCGGAGTAAATGTGTTAGATTGCGCCTTTTTTGCTAAACAATCTAACATCTCAGGCTTTCCTCTCTTAGAAATTGATCTAAGGGCCTGATTGAATAGATTGCGTTTACCTGTTTGTTCCTTCATTGAATCCGCAATATGTACGTATTTGTCGACCGTGTCTGTTTGTTACTATAAGGAGAAATATAGGTAAAATATATATAAGCGAATCTATACCTATATAGGTAACATTTATATATGTCGTTTTATTGCTATACTTGTGAAAGGAAAAATTAGAGAAAGAATTCTGCGGATATTACTTACCCATCCAGATGGCGCATTATATCAGTTTCTTATTTCAAAAGAAGCGCAATGTTCTCAACCATGG
>JAFGDG010000035.1 GCA_016932245.1 Thermoplasmatota archaeon | reverse complement strand
TCTTGAGGTAGTTCAGTTTCTGCCTTTTTTATTAATGTAACAATACCGTTTTCAATGGTATTATTTTTCATCGTTATATACCTCTTTTACTACACCCAGATTTAAAATGAAACGTAACTAGAATGAAAAGATAAGTATGTTATAGCGTACTCCACATAAACGTTGGTGGTGTTCCAACAGTCATATACACCACTTTTTCATTTCCGAGATTTCTCGCACGATGTTTCAATGAAGAGGAGTGCCATAGAGCATCTCCTTCGCTTAATTTATACGATTTTTCACCGACCGTATATTCCATATGTCCTTGAAGGATGAAATGCATTTCTTCGCCATCATGTTGAAACCATCGTGATTCTGCATGAGAATCTAGTTCAGCGATAATCGCCTCTATATGCGGTGATTTTATAAGAAGTCGATACAGTTTTCCAGGTCTTTTCACTTCACTTTGTTGTTCCCCTTTCTTTATGAGTAACACATCTTCTTTCATAGTTGCAGTCAGCCTCAGAAAAGGATATTGTTTAATAAATATTTGCTCTTTGAGCAACATCATCTGATAATGGAAAGTAAAGAATGAATTTCGTCGAAGACGTAAGAAGAGTTTTAAGTCGTTTTTCGTTATAACGATACTGGTGACGTGAGAAGATATGGTACTAACGTCGATTAATCCATCCACTGGCGAAACGCTAAAAAAATTCAAGGAATGGGATATTCACAAAATACAGAACCAGATAAAAAAAAGTGCTGAAGCATTTAATCTTTGGAAGAACTTTGAATATTCTAAGCGGGGAACAATTCTAAGAAATGTTTCCCAACTACTAAGAAAAAATAAACGAGCATATGCACGACTTATCACCATTGAAATGGGAAAACCAATTCTCCAATCGCAAACAGAGATTGAGAAATGTATCTGGGTCTGTGAATATTATGCAAAATACGGGGCAAAATTCCTAGAAAATGAATATATCAACACAGGTGAAAATTCAAGTTATGTGCGATGTGCTCCACTTGGTGTTGTCCTTGCGGTGATGCCGTGGAACTTCCCGTTCTGGCAGGTTTTTCGCTGTGCAGCCCCGATTTTAATGGCGGGAAATGTAGTTCTCCTGAAGCATTCTTCAAATGTTCCTCAGTGCGCACTTGCGATAGAAGAAATTTTTCGAAACGCTGGAAGCCCGGCTCATACGTTTCAAACACTTCTGATTGGATCAAAGACGGTCAAAGGAATCCTAAAGGACAATCGTGTAGCAGCTGTGACTGTTACCGGTAGCGATATCGCTGGTAGGTGCATTGCTGGACTCGCCGGTACATATCTTAAAAAAGTTGTCTTAGAACTAGGTGGAAGCGATCCATTTATCGTCCTTGATGATGCAGACATTGATTACACCGTGAAACATGCGGTGAAGGCGCGGATGATTAACACTGGTCAAAGTTGTATTGCTGCAAAACGGTTTATTGTCCACCAGAAGGTCTTCAAAGAATTTGCTGATGGTTTTTCTGAAAAAGTAGGAAAGCTTACTGTTGGAGACCCTCTTGAGAAATCAACAGAGATTGGTCCTCTTGCCCGAAAAGACCTCTTACAACAAATAGATTCTCAGGTGAACCTATCGGTTCAAAAAGGCGCTCGTATTCTTGTCGGAGGAAGACGTATAAAAAATAAATCTGGGTATTATTATCTTCCAACCATCCTATCAAATGTCCGTCCGTCCATGCCAGTGTATTCTCAAGAAACCTTTGGGCCCGTTGTAGCATTAATTAAAGTTCGTGATACAAAAGAGGCAGTTAAAAAAGCAAATGATACTGCCTATGGACTTGGCTCTAGCATCTGGACAAAGGATGTCAGCAAGGGGGAGGAGATAACCAAAGAAATACAAGCAGGCTGTGTTTTTGTCAATGATATCGTACAATCTGACCCTCGACTCCCGTTTGGAGGAATTAAAAACTCAGGTTTTGGTCGGGAATTATCATGGTATGGAATCAAAGAATTTGTAAATATCCAAACAGTGTATGTAAAGAGACACTGGTGATATCCGTTTCAATTTAATTTTTATCGTTTGGTGGCCTAGCCTGCTCTTCTTGGGAATAAGGTAAAAACTCTTTTCCTAAGAGCTCTCGAGCGATGATAATCCTCATGATGTTCATAGTACCTTCAGCACCGATGGAATACGATCGAACGCCCCGTATCCCCATCTCGATGTCGCATTCTTTTGTATACCCCGCTGCCCCTAGCCAGTCTGCTACTTCGTTCATCACTGCAAACGCATGCAGTGGAGCACTCAGTTTACAGGTGGCAGCTGCCAAGGCAACCTCGTGATGTGTCGATGTTTTCTTTGTATACCTCTGATCTAAGAGCCATGCAGCACGATATGTCAGGAGTTTATCCCCTTCTATTTTAACAAAATGATCTGCGAAAGGAAATTGTATCCCTTCAAATGTTGCAAGAGGACGACCAAAAGCCTTTCGGTTTTTAATATGATCTGCCCCTATTTGAAGCGCCGCTTCAGATGCACCGACACAGGTGGCGCCAATAAGCACTCGCGCTGCAGAAAATCCTTCCATTGCATAGTAAAACCCTTTGCTGATATCTCCCACAAGGTTCTGACCTGGTATCTCAAGATCCTCCATGGCAAAACCACCGGTAGAAATACCCATACGACCAAGGTCATCTAAAAGAGTTGTTTTTACATGAGGGTTTTCTTTTAGCGGGATTGCAAAGAATGAAAATCCTTTATGACCTGCTTTGGGATCTGTTCTTGCAAGAGTCAGATGAATACCACCCCATATTTGAGACTCGTTGACACCGCTTATATACATCTTTTCACCACTCACGATCCAGTGATTCCCTTTTTTCACTGCCTTGGTTTTCAGGGCACCTACGATATCCGAGCCTCCTCCCGGTTCAGTGACTGCGATGCCAAGAAATGCCTCTCCTGAGGTTACTTTTGGGAGATACTCCTCTTTTAAATTGGGTGTCCCATATTGGCTAAAGAT
>JAFGDG010000034.1 GCA_016932245.1 Thermoplasmatota archaeon | reverse complement strand
TAAAAATACAGCTTTTTAGGTTAAATATGTCATCTTTTTTATATACTTACACCAACAGACGTATATTGAGTAAAAGAAGAGGTGAAGCCAATGGTAAAAAAAGAAGTGTTGGATTTAGAGACCAGAAGAAAAGTCTACAATTTCATTTCTTGCCATCCTGGATTGCACTTAAGCGAACTCTCGAGGAAATTAGATATTCCTGTTAGTACGATTAACTATCATCTTGGATATCTCAAAAAGCTGGGAACTCTCGTTGCAAAACATGAAGGACGATATGTCCGCTATTATATTCCCCAGAAGATAGGGGTATCAGATAAAAAAATTATCAATCTTTTGAGACACGATACCCCTTTTCGTATTGTCATGTATTTAATGCAAAATCCCAATTCGTCCCAGATATGTATTAGTAAATATCTCAAAAGACACCCTACTACTATCTCATTCCATCTAGATAAATTGCTTGAGGCAGACATTATTGAGTATACGCCCAATGGTACAGAGCTTCAATACAAGATTAAAAACGAACCAGAACTCATTGATTTATTCACCAAATATGGAGATAGTTTACTGGACGACCTTAATAATAATGGATGATACTTTACGCGTAATTCTATCTGTTTTCACACTAGAGTTTCTTTAAGAACGCATGCTTTGCATTTCTTTTGTGAGGTCGGTTCTCCACACTCACTACATTTTTGTAAGATGCCTGGAGGATATTTTTCATAGAGCACATCCCTAATGCTTTCGTAACTGTTTAAAATGCTATGTCGCGTTCCGGGAGTTTTATATTCTAACGTGTCCAGTATGTCGCGAAATTCTCCGCGCAGGGCATGGATTGCATAGGGGCATTCACCATCAAAGTATTCGGTGTGCTTGAGAATGGCATAGAGTGTTGTTTCTTTCTCAGGGATTGTCCGTAATGGCATAAGGCGAGGCACTAGCCCTGGTTGAATCTTGTGATGGGGGCCAAGCCGTGCAAGTCTTTGCATGTCCCCATTGACAAAATTCATCAAAATCGATTGCGCCATGTCATCAAGATTATGTCCGGTAACTAATCTATCGATTTCTAGGTTCTTTGCTGTCACATTGAGGCAGAACCGACGGAACACGCCGCAATAGCTACACTCACCCACACCTTCTTTTTTTCGTGCAATTTTGTCCATTGTTGTACCTATGGTAGTTTCAAATGACACGGTATGATGTTCGATACCTAATCGCGAGCAATTGTCGGCAGCAATAGATATACTCTTATTTCGGTATCCTTGTATTCCTTCGTCTACCGTGATCGCTATAATGCTAGTGTCTGTTCGTTTTGCATAGATGTCGTGAGCTAGATGAAGTGCGACAACACTATCTTTTCCCCCAGATAGTGCTACGCCAATCGTACAGCCTTGCTCTGTTTTTCCTTGTTTTTTAATATCCTTTTTGACTCGTCGTTCAACATATTGCAGAAAATGATCTTTGCATAAATGCGTACCATTGTATCGAATATAGGTCACTGCTGGTTTCTTACACTTGCTGCACAGTTTAGTCATCATCACCAAGAATATCTTCTCAATAAAATAGTTATGGTTGAAGGGCATCTGCCCAGAGTTCAAAACTGATAATAGGGTGCTCTAACGAAAACGAGGAAATGGTTCTGGGATGTACTTCTCCAAATAAGCCAATATCTTTCTTGTTGATTATAACTGAAGCACATCTCCCTTTGACAAACCCTGGATGATCGTTGTCTGTGATAGTGTATGAAACACCACTGTCGCGCATGATGGCGTCAACCAATGATTTACACTCGGTGAAATTTGCTTTTGCATCAATCTTTACTGCAGCAAGATGATGGTAGTTGTGGTGTTGTTTGCCAACAACGATACCAAGTTCAAAAATCTGTTGAGGTAGCGGGTGATGTCGATTCTCATTGAGAATTTTTAGTAACGAGGACAACAGTCCTACTCGTAAGCAAGAATAGTCTTCGCTGATGGGATTGTCAATTTGGACTCGTTCGCTTTCCTTAAGTCCTATTTTGGCAAATTCATCATGTTCGTTTGAGATGGTAAAGGTTGTTACTTCATGAAACCCGAGGCCAATCATAATCATTCGTAATCCATCATATAACTCCTGTTTTGGTAACGTTTTTCCAAAGGTTAATGCCTTGGGAAAATCAGTTGCAAATCTATCAAATCCATGGCCAATTGCCACATCTTCGACTAGGTCAATTTCATGCAAAATATCAGCACGCCATGCTGGAATGTCCACATCAAGCACCTGCTTTGTCTTGCATTCTGCGTGGTATCCCATTTTTTCTAAACACTTCTTTATTTCATTCTCTTTAAGTGCTGTCCCTAGCATCTTATTGACATAGGTAAGTGATAATGATCGTGTTGTCGGCGTAAGATTGGGAGAGACAGATGTTATTTTTCCGTCACGGACTGTTGTTGAAAATAGCTTTGCCCCTCGCTCTGCGAGGGCAGTTACAATAATATTGAGGGCATAGTTGATGGCATTCAGATCAGTTCCAGTTACATCGATAAATAACTCAGTGGTAAAGGGAGTTACTTCAGTCAATGACCCATTAATGATGGGGGGAAACGAAAGAACATTGTTATTTGCATCGACAATTAATGGATAGGTGTTGTGTCCTTCCAAGATATGGGCGTAATTGACACCTTTTTCGTGTTTTTCAAGAATTTCCTGCAAAGTCATCGATTCAACCTTTGCGAGAGGGACAAATTCAACAGCATCGGGGTTAACTGCTTTGTAGGTAAATGGGGGTTGCACCGGTTCAAAATTGTGAACGCCAATGGCAACTTTTTTACGATTTCTCCCCAAACCAAAATGAAGTTTTTCTTGTAAATCCATAAGTGAGGCAATGAGCTCATCGGTCATAGTCACGTTTTTAACCAGTGCTGTTGTCACAAACGGACGAACCGTTTTGACCGAAGGATCAACAGTAAGATGAATGTCTGATTTTTTTGTTTGATATGTCTTCAATCCTAGCTCAAATCCAAAAAATGCTCGACAGGCACGAGCAATACCTTCAACAGAGGTCAAGTCAGGTCGATTGGGAAAAAATTCAATACTCACTTCATCGCCATCGACTTTATCAATGTCGGCTCCAATCAGAGGCAATCGCTTGAGTAACTCTTTTTTTGAAATGGCATATCCAAGAAGCTTGCTAAAGTCAGTATAATCAAAGGTAACAACGGGCATATGGAATGTGAAATAGGTTTTTGGTATATTTGATTTTGGTGGCTTTGATGCGGAAACCGTGAAAAAGTTATTATAAATTCTTCTAATACATTGCACCGTTGGCAGAGGAGCTATGACACGATATAAACTTGCGCTGTTTGATATGGATGGAACCTTGCTTCAGGGCCGGTCCATCTTTGTGTTTGCTGAGAATAAGGGTTTTACTCAAGAAGTAAAGCGATTGATAAGCGGCTCATTTCCCTTTTATCAGCGAAGCATTGAAATTGCAAAAGCGTTAAAGGGAATGAACGGCCAGGATCTCCTCCAAATTTTTCGAAATATTCCGTTACAAAAGTATGTTCCAGAAGTTATCAATGAACTGAATAAACAAGGAATAGTGACAGGGATTGTCACTGACAGTTATCAATTTATTGCTGAAGATCTACAAAAACGCTTAGGGATGGATTATGCCTTTGCCAATAATCTTATAATGGATGAAGGTGTTGTAACAGGTGAATTGATAATTCAAAATGCCCAATTGGTGCCTGATGTCATTACGGGGGGCATCTATTCCATTTGTAAAGGCTGCGTGCTGGATCATCTTTGCGCGCAATTGGGTATCAGTTTGGGTGAGGCAATCGCTGTCGGTGACGGAAAGGTTGATGCAAGTATGTTACAAAAAGCAGGACTGGGCATCGCCTTTAATGCGCCGTCAGAAGTACAGCAATGTGCTGACATTAGCATTACTGATATGAGGATGATATTGCAACTGTTAGAAGAAAGGTGATAATATGGATATAAAACAAGATCACATCACAACGCTGCACGACTTTTGCGTTGATGAAAAGGAATTGATGAAAAGTGTTTGCGATGCAACAGCGGTTCGCCCTGCATCCATTGTTATGCCTATGCTATATCGAGAGGTGAAAAGTGATGCCCTGAGCAATATTGTTAAACAATTGAATCAATGCGATTACTTAAACGAAGTGGTGATATCACTAGCAGCAAAAAATGACACAGAATTTACCCATATTAAACGATTTTTTTCACAACTAGAAATTCCTCACATGATTATGTGGTGCAATGGGCCAAAAATAAACAAAATATTGGAGGAACTTAAGAACGAAGGATTAAACTTGAAAAGATATTCGGGGAAAGGACGAGACGTATGGCTTGCACTTGGTATTGCCAGTCTCCACTCTTATGCAATCGCGTTGCATGATGCAGACATTCATGGATACACGAGTATGATTCCCACTAAGATGCTGTATCCCCTTGTTGAGCCAGAAATTGATTTCAAATTCAACAAAGGATATTATGCTCGAGTAAATCGAGAAAAAAACGTGATGTACGGTAGAGTGTTTCGACTGTTTCTTCATCCTTTGCTCCAATCGTTAGTTGAGTTAATAGGTGAAGAAACAGATTTCGTGCGATTTTTACGATCATTTCGTTATCCCATCTCTGGGGAATTTGCGCTCACCAGCAATTTAGCGCTCGATGTCGATCTCCCTGGGGATTGGGGGCTAGAGATTGGCATTATGGCTGAAATGTACAGAAACGTTGCACCAAAAAGCATTTGTCAAACAGATCTTGGATTTTATGATCACAAACATCAGAAAGTAGGAACAGAAGAGAGCGGACTTATCAAGATGAGTGGAGATATTCTCAAAACATTGCTGCGTGTACTCATCGAGCAAGACCATGTAAAAATATCAAAAGAATTTCTCATTTCTTTGAGAGTGCTCTATCAAAAAAATGCACAAGACAATATCCGAAAGTATCATGCAGACGCTCATTTCAATACCTTGCAATATGACCGACATGCAGAGGAAACAATGGTGGAGCATTTCAATCGACAGATTACGAATGAAGGAATTAAGTATTTGAGAAAACCTGTTGGAACTCGAATACCCGATTGGCTGAGAACAATATCTGCACGAAAGAATGTACGAGAACAATTACTTGATATTGTTATTGCTGATAATGGAACGTGACATCAGCCAAACAGCACCCGTATTTTTTTGATACTTTCAGAATAAACAAGCTACATTTCCTTCTGTTAGCTAAAGAATGCTTCAATTGCCAATCCAGCATAGTGTGCAGCAATAATAACAATAACAGCAATGATGAAATGTTCTGCAACAACGGACCATGTTCTTGCTCCTTGCTCTTTGGCAATAGAATAACTAAAAACACACAGGACAGACAACCCCCAAACGATGTTGGCAAGGATGGCAAGGTCAAGCTCAAGAAAAAGAATGGGAATAATAAAGGAAGATGCAATAGCAAACTTGCAGAAAAATGTTGAGAGGGTCGACTCCCAAACTTCTTTAGTTGTATGCTTATTTTCTGCCTCTTCAGAGACATGAATGCCTAATGCATCTGAGAGGGAATCTGCAATAGCAATAGTCACTACGCCGCCAATAACTGCAGGTTTCAAGTGGGTCCCTGCACTTAGACCAACCATCAGACCTAGTGTGGTAATGACGCCGGAGGTTACACCAAAGCTAAATCCCACCTTCACTGAATGTTTCATCAATCAGGACAATCGTTGTCACCTACATAATAGTTAGTGAAAAAGCAATGGCAGGACAGATGCAGCAAATCTTTTAAACCAGTGATGGGCATGCTGGTCTGGTTCCAATGAAAATTCTTGCAACGGCAGACCTCCATGGCTTCCAATATCGACTAAATCTTCTTTTAAAAAATATTGACATCTATCAACCTGAACTGGTAATACTTTGCGGTGATCTCACGCAGTTTGGGCCAGGAGATGTTGCAAAACAGTTTCTTGATCAGATACCGGTCCAAACTCTTGCAATTCCCGGCAATATTGATTCTCAAGATGTAAGTGAGGCAATTAATGCAAGCAGAGCAACAAATATGGACATGAAGCGAATCGAAAAAAACAACATTCCTTTTGTAGGCATAAGCGGTGTAAACCATCATAATATTGAACAAGCATTAACTAAAAAAACACCGAAGATTGATAGACAGACAATACTTCTCTCTCATGTTCCACCGTTTGGCTTCCAGGACAAAGTGTTTCTGGGCATGCACTCTGGTAGCAAGGAGTTAAGAACAGTGGTTGATACCTATAAGCCACGTCTTGTAATCTGCGGGCATATCCATGAAGATCCGGGATGCACCGTTACCAAATACACTATCGTTGTAAATTGCAGTATGGGAAAACGGGGAGAAGGTGCACTTATCACTATCAATTCTTCTATCGACGTGAAAATGTTGGAATAAAGATAGCCCCGTCCAGATTCGAACTGGAGTCACGAAATCCAGAGTCTCGTATGATTGACCACTACACTACGGGGCTATGCAATTGACATCGCGCAAAAGCCGTAATATACGCATTTCTTATAAGAGTATTTACTTGGATGATTTATGCTGGTAAGAAGGTTTATAGGTGGGGAAGGGTATATAATGCCGTGGTGTCTTTCGAAATGTTGCTAACTGAGGAACATGTGCGATTTTTCCTTGTCCTTCTTGTAGCGATAATTGCTGTTACGCTGGCTCATAGTGTTATGAAACTGGTGATAAAAAAGTTTGCTGGCAAGAAAAAAAGTTACAGCCAATTTGTCATTAAAAAATTATCAAAGCCAACGTTCTATCTCATTTTTTTCACAGGATTGTTTGTTGCCTTGAGAAACCTTTCCATAACCAACAGATACACGTTTACCATTGGTAGTAGTGTTCATAACTGGGTTGATGGGGTTTTTTTTGTTTTACTTGTTTTTCTTTTAGCACTATTCATTTCTAGACTAATCGGTATTTTCATGGTTGGTTGGCTTAAAGTGACCAAAAGTTTCGATAGAACTCCAGGACTCATCAATAAAATTGTTACTGCTATTATTTATGTCGTTGCAATTTTCGTGGTAATGGGCTACTTCAATATTGATATCACGCCCATGATTGCTGGTGTGGGGCTCGGTGCCCTTGCTATTGGTCTTGCATTACAGAGTACTCTTTCGAACTTTTTTGCTGGTGTCCATTTGTTGTCAGATCGCCCTATCAATGTAGGAGATTTTATTGAATTGGGTCCAGACACGTCAGGCACTGTTGAAGATATTGGTTGGCGATCAACACGAATACGACTTCTTACTGATAATCTATTGATTATTCCCAATGGAAAGCTTGCAGAGAGTAACATCATCAACTATTCGATGCCCAAACAAGATATGGCTATCTGGGTTCCT
>JAFGDG010000033.1 GCA_016932245.1 Thermoplasmatota archaeon | reverse complement strand
TTTAGGTTCAATTCTCTTTTTTGCACATCCCATCCTTAAAAAAGAAAAATAATTCATCCCTTAATTATCTATTTCGGGATGAAGCCAACAACAGGAAAAACTATTTATATAGTAATCACATTCATGTTTATTGGTATCGTGCTACACAATGGCACAGTTATGGCTTGGGATGTAGTAATGAATGAAGAAAAAAAGAACCTTGATGTTCCTGAGGACATTCCTATCATCTGGGTTAACATTCCCTAACCTTTTTTGAATAGAAAGGAACAGTATCACATCCAGGCATCAAGTCCTGTTTGTTCAGTCAATGCAATTTCTGATAACCCAAATGCACCTTGGATATAATTTTCAATCATCTTTTTATACCACTCTAAATCAATTTGGCTTTTATCCTTGAGGAGATCGATAGGATACATGTAATCAATCGGTTTTACGCCGCTTTTCGAAGGTTTTGTAATGCCTGGTAGCGGTCGTCGAGTTACCACAAATTTTAGTTTCATTCTGCTTTTAATAGGCTGTCCTAACACTTTTGCCAATGCTTCAGCCCTCCTGCCAAACGTTGATGTTGACCCATCTTGATTTGGTTTATATCGCTTTGCGGGCTGTACCGATTGTACAAGGGTCAAATCAGCAAGATCAACGGTTGTTAAATCAAGTGTTGCAAGAATGTCTTTGGTTTTGCTAGCAATGTCTGCTCTTACTTTTTCTCGTGCTTGCTCCTCGTCTTTCCACTGAGAATTTTCTTTTAATACATCGATCATTATCCTTTTCAGGATCTTTCGTGCGATATTTGCTTTGTCAGACCCCTTAAAATTATTTCCCTTTGTATGGAGGTCAACGACTCCGTTTTTATGATCAAAGATGAGATAATTTTTATGTTTTACAAAAATCATACAATCGTGCATTTCCGGTTCTAATTCAAACTCAGAATAGTGAAGATCATGTTGCCATTTTTCATTACATTCTTTGATTGCTTGAAGAGCTATATCTGGTTTGGTCAACCATGCCTGTTCGGAAGAAGGAGGCGATATTCCTAACGATTGTGCAAACTCAGGTACTGCTGCTACCGATTGTGCACAACCAAGATAGATTCCATCGGTATCGCCGTAAACCACGCGTATTCCTTTCTTTTTTAAAGAGTTCAAAGTATCTGCAAGGATCATTTGACCTTTTGTTGTTATTGCTGCAGCACCCCAGAGATTGAATTGCCTCCCAGAAACGCCTGGTGCACTAAGGATGCCATGTGTACCTGCGTTTCGTGCGCCCTTTACACTCTGATACATCATTTTGAGTCGTTGTAATTCTGCAGGGCTGCTCTGGCTTTTAGCCTCTTTGAGTTCCTGTTTTGTTTTTGCAATAAGACTCATAATCCCCGTCATTGCACAGTTTACAACTCCAGGTTTATCATCTATTTTAATTCCTAGCATGTATCCTTTGTCAGCAAACGTGTCAGTCTCTGTTACTTTTCGCCATTTAACATTCTTATCTGTAAAAAAACGCTCAGGTATCTTTTTTAACCAAATCCAGTCATCCGGTGTCTCATCAGCATGTGCGATTCGTACCGTATCAGCGCCTACATTCATTGCCTTGAGAATAGTTGGATACATTGCCCCCACATCAGCAACCACGACATACCACCAAGGAATGAAGTGGGAGACTGCATCTTTATCTGGTTTGATAGTCATGCCGCCAGGCATGTGGTAATTAAGACGATCATCAGGATCTTTTGTCTTGTTATTGTAGATAACATAGGGGTCTTCCATCCATGTTGGCATTTCATCCCCATATTTGAGTACTCGAACAAAGTCATTTGACAATTGCTCTCTTTTTTTCTTTGCATTTCTGATAATGTCCTCTCGTGTTGTACAATTGGGAAAATGGTACAAAAGCGTTTGTGCAACAGAAAACACTCGACAGATAGGTGGCATGATTTTTTTCTGTATTGCCCCTCTTATCAGTGCCATATGGTCCCACATATTTACTGCTCCAGATGAGAGTAGCATATCAAAGGGCATGCAGGTGGTAAATGACAATGGTAATGTCTGTTGAATGAGGTTTAACGTTACTCCTAGTTGTTCTTGCACATCTTGCTTGTTGTATTTCATCGTCCGGGTATCTAGTTTTATCTGTGAAGGAGTCAACATCAACCGGTCTTTGATTTCAACTCCGAGAAAGGGGGCAACTCCCTTTAAACTAAAATCATTTAAAAATGAGTAAAATTTCCGCACCCCAAGATACGTATCAAGACTACAGGGATAGAACTGCACTGCTTCTGAACGGATGCCAAAATGAAAGGACTTATCTGGCCGACTGTACGTATTCAGAAACGTCTGGAAGGTCTGTTGTTTGGTCTCGGACAACTGGTCTCGTCGACTCTTCAGCAGCCATTGTATTCGTCCAGCGATTTGCCTGTTATCAAATCCGATGATATTATGTCCTGAAATGATGTCGTGGTTCATGACTATCTTACAAAAAGAGTAGAGATTATCGATTTCTTCATCCACCGTTCGTGCCATAAGTTGGGTAAGTTCTGCGTCTTCCCAACTTGTGGGACAATCAAGAATATCGAAACTAAACTCTTCCTCATCGAGATTTTTTTGCGACTCAAAGGCAATGTCAAACGGTGCATACCCAATGATATCAATAGGAATGTCTACTCTTCCTTCTTGATAGTTGGTGGTTTCAATATCATAGACCAACGTTTTCAATGTTTTTTTTGCCCCATTGGTATCAAAAAGCCACGTTGTTTTATCCGCTGCAAGATCAACAAGAGCACGTTGATGATAGGGGATGTCGTGCTCTGCGGTGTAGACCCCCTGATGAAAAAACAGTTCGTCACTTATTTCAGGTACAAAATATGATTTTTTTGCATAAACCTTAAAAACCTTCCTTGTTTCGTGAAAATTCCAAAAGCTTTGGTACGATTCAATCTCGCCGATTGATTGTATTTTTGAAAGCGGATTGTTCTCAGTAGTACATTCTTTGCATTTCTGTTGCAATTCTTGACGAGCCGTTTCAATGTTTTTTTCTTTTTGGCAGAATGCTAAAAAATAAGGTTTATGGTACTTTGAAACAGGTTGTGGTGCTGATCCATGGAAATAGAGATATTCTGGTGAAATGCCAAGGAGCATCGTATTCATAGGTTCCCCCATATCTTCCTTTCATTAAGGAAAAAGAATTAATCTTATATTCACTCACGCTATTTTACTTCTTTGATTTTTATGACTACAGAGATTGTATACTCTCAAGCATTTCACAAACATGATAACGTTGGCCATCCAGAGAATGCCCAGCGGCTTACGGTGATGATGGATGCAGTACGACAGTCGCCGCTTGCTGATACGATAACAATTGTTGAGCCAAATCTACTGTCTGAAGATTTGTTATACGCGATTCATTCTGAAGAAATGATCGAACAGGTTAAAGAGATCGACTCACAAGGTGGTGCGTGGATTGATTTGGATACCTATGTCTGCTCCTCAGATTATGAAACGGCACGATTGGCGGCAGGTGGGCTCTTAGATCTTTGTAGAAGAGTACTGGATGGTGACACAGAGAACGGCTTTGCCCTTGCACGCCCCCCTGGTCATCATGCAACGCCACGACGATCTATGGGATTTTGCTTGTTCAATAACATTGCCCTCTCAGCACATGCATTGGCAAAGAAGGGAGCACGCGTGCTCATTTTCGATCCCGATGTCCATCATGGGAATGGAACACAAGAAATTTTTTATCATCGAAAGGATGTTTTATACCAATCATTCCACCTTTCTCCGCATTTTCCAGGAACCGGTGCTATTGAGGAAAGCGGTGTAGGTCTGGGAAAAGGGTATACCATCAATGCTCCACTCGAGTATGGTCATGGAGACAGCGTTGTGTCTCAGTTACTAGACGATATCTTCCTTCCTGTTGCAAAACAGTTTGACCCTGATATTATTCTGGTGTCTTCAGGTTTTGACTCTCATCACACTGATCCGTTGGGGGGATTGCACTTAACGGCAGATATGTTTGGTGAAATGATTAAAAAATATCAAGCTTTACAACCAAAACTTGTCTGCACATTAGAAGGAGGTTATAATTTCTCATGGATTGGCAAATGTTTGCTCTCACAACTTGGTGTGCTTACCCATCACCCACTTTCGTTCCCTGATACAACACAAGAAAAAACTGATGCAAGACTGATTCTTGAGGATGTAAAAAAAGAAGTGAAAAAATATTGGGATATTTAATCAAAAATCATTCCCATGCCAGAAGCGGCAGAGTCATCCTGAGCATTAATCCTTTCATTTACTTCTGTTGCTTTTTTCTTATCCATTTTTTTTAGGCCCAGATCCTTTGCAATCTCTTCTGCTTTTTTCAGCCCAGCATCACTTCCTTCGATTTTGAGATACGTTGCTTCGCCTTTCATCTCTAATGAGCTTGCATCTCTCGTAGTAATACTCTGTCTGCTGACGATATCTTCTTTTATGATTTTGATAATTTTTCCTGATTCTTCTTTTTTGACTTCAAAGATGAGGTATGCCATGGTATCACCTATGGGTTGGTTGTTGTGTAATAATCTGCATTATATAAAGGTAATTCTTAGGCAAGCATATTTCCTTCGCTATCTATTTCTCCGTTTTTTATCCTTGATGAGCTGATAGGTTGATTGTCAGCGGCCAACACAAAAGGAATCTGTACAATCTTCAGAGGTTTTTTGTTTAAAATCTTTCGTTTTTCATTTATTTTTTGGGCGACTGGTGCAGTTTCTGGAGAGGCCACAAGAATATCAAAATCATGGGTGAGTAATGGGCCATAGATGTCGACGATAGGCTGTATCATTACGTGTTGTTTGGTTTCCTTGGTGTTAATATACTCTTTGACAGCTTGTGTTCTCTGTGGTTCAGATCTATGCCTTTTTTTATCTTTGATTAATGCACCGGTAGCAATACCGATAAACACTAACCCGTTTTTTCCAGCAAGTTCAAGTGCTTTATCGATCAACGTTTTGTGCCCTTTGTGGAGAACGTCAAACGTACCACCAATGCATACCTTCATGAGGATGATATGGAGGTTTTTCCTAAAAAGATTATGTTGAACGCTTCTTTATGGTTACGCTGAGAAAACTATAAATTCTACTACAGCATGTATCTCGATTTGAGAGGATGGCATATGCACAAATCTAGAGGAGTAGTTTGGGCGATTGTATGTTTTGTAGTAGTAGGTAGCATCGTTGGTTTTATACACTCTCGTACTGTGAAAGGATCAAGCAATACCATATGGGTCGATGATGGTTTTATTTATCCTGCAGAATCTGATGGTAGTGTCACAAAACCATATAAAAATATCAAATCGGCATTAGAAGTAGCGTCCAATGGAGATACCATTAAGGTTCTTCCTGGAACTTATGTTGGGGATCTTACTATAGATAAATCAATAACCATTGTTAGTGAAGACGCCTCTGAGACAATAATCACTAGCTCCCAGTTAAATCCTTATATGATAACTATTGCAGCAGACTCTGTTTCTCTCGAGGGTTTTACGATTTTAGACGAAACTAATACGACACATAGAAGGGCGGTTGTTTACATTTCATCAGGAACAAACGATGTGGTGCTAACGAATAATATTATTAACCACAGCAAGGATGGAAGAGGAATCTTTGTTGATGGGGTGAAAAGTGTCATTATCACCAATAACATCATAAATAATACCCATGGCATCAATGTTGAGCATTCAGATGCTACTAGTATCTATGGAAATACGATAGGAAATTGTACCAACTATCCTGCAATCAGACTTTCTTCTTCTGACAATACCCTAATCGAACATAATACTCTTCTTGGAAGTACCTATGGTGTTTATTCGCTCAGTTCAAGTAGTATATTCATCAGTTCAAATAGGGTGTATCAGAATGGACATGCCGGCATCTTACTTGACGGCGGTACCAGTGCCGTTATTCAAAACAACACGGTGTTTGATAACGGAAATGGCATTGATGTTGGTTCACAGAGCAGCACTATCTCAGATAACTACATTCATAATGAGAATATAGGCCTCATCCTTGATTGTTCTAATGGCATTGTATATAACAATACTATTCAAAGTTGCACTATGTACGGCTTATATGCAAAAAGCGGTAGTAAAAGTAACGTCATTTTTAACAATACGTTTAGCAGTAAAAAAGGATCATTGCATGCAAAAGAACAAGGAGATAATCTATGGGATAATGGAAGCCTTGGAAATTATTGGTCTGATTATTTCGGTCCGGACAATGACGAAAATGGACTAGGTGACATTCCTTATATCTTGGGTGGAGTGTATGATTCTTATCCGACTGGAAGATTTCAACAGCCTCCCGAGATAAAGATATCGGAGAAAAAAAATGAAGTAAGTCCCATTCCTAAACATTTGGCTGAGGGCGTTTCTTTACAACCAACTCTACAGGTTACTGTTAACGACCCTGAAGGAGAGCGTATGGATGTGTATTTTTACTACATTTTAGATAACGAGTCTCACTTAATCGCTACTGACTATAATGTTGATAGTGGAACAGACGCCACAGTTGCCTTTTTTTCTAGAGTACAAGGACAAAATGCGGTATATACCTACCAAGGTACAGGTTACGACTATATTTGCGTCTGGTATGTGATTGCCAAAGACCAATATTCAGAAACAAAATCGCCAGAATGGATTTTTTCAACAAAGAACGTTCCTATCAACAATGAAAGACCTATTGCTGATGCTGGGGAGACCTATACGGGCCAGATTGGGGATGCTATCCAGTTCGATGGCTCTGGATCCTATGACGATGATGGAACAATTGAATTTTATCGATGGAGTTTTGGCGATGGTACAAGTGTCACCAATGTTGAATCACCAACACATAGATATGAGTGGGGCGGAGAATTTGTTGCGTCTCTTGTGGTTATCGATAACAATGGAGCAAGCAGCACCTCGACAGCGAAAGTAGAGATGGAGTCGCAAAAAAATCGTCCTCCTATAGCAGTCGTCAATGGACCGTACAGTGGACATGTTAGCGAATCAATACAGTTTTTAGCAAGCGGAAGCTATGACCCTGACGCAGGAGATACTATTAGTTATTCTTGGGATTTTGGTGATGGAACCACTGGTAGTGGAATTAACCCTGAGCACAACTATTCAAGTAATGGCAATTATACTGTTGTATTAACCGTAAGGGATACAGAGGGACTATCAAACACACGCTCAACTTATTGTCTTGTTATTATCCCGGCCGATGGAACGCCTGGTTTTGAATTTCTCTTGGCACTACTTTCCATCTTCTTCATACTCTTTCTAAGAAAACGAAAAAAGAGATAGACGCATACAAGAGCCGATGGTGGGACTATTGACCCGGAGTCAAAATCCCTCACTTATTCAACTTAAATATTTTTTAGTTTGTCTCTGTGGGATATTAACCAATTTCGTTATACGTGACTCTTATAATCTATTGGTAAAAACACGTATATCACTTAAAATATGTAATTTCAATTATGCTTCTATCTATTCTTATCTCGCCCTTTTTGAATTATCCAAACTACGAATATTTACCAATTTAGCAATATAGTATATTTTAGTAAAATACGAAAGTGGCATATAGTATATTTTAGTAAAGTATATATATGCAGAAGAATATATCCTAATACATGGAAAAGATGATTCTAAGTCAATTGATTATAGAACAAAAAAAAATCTTTGAAAAAGATATCCAAATAGTCAAGAGAGATATTGCTGAGAACATTATATCGTCCCCCAAAATAATAGTAATAACTGGCGTAAGAAGAAGCGGAAAATCAACATTATTAAGACAGCTATCAAAGCACTATAAAAATTTCAGTTATATCAATTTTGAAGATGAAAGATTGTTAGAATTCACGTATCATGATTTTAACAGTTTATTAGAAATTTTTCTTATTTTAAATCCTAAAAGCAAAACATTCTTCTTTGACGAAATTCAGGTGATTAGTGGGTGGGAGAAATTTGTAAGACGACTGTTTACAGAAGGATATAAAATATTTGTGACGGGGTCAAATGCGACTTTATTGAGTTCAGAAATTGCAACAAGTCTCACTGGAAGAAATTTAAGAGTTGAATTATTTCCGTTTAGTTTTAAAGAATATCTTTGCTTTTCTAATTTCAACGTTAAAAAAATTTTTACAACACAAGAAAAAGCCATTCTATCACAACATGTAAAAGATTATCTACGGTACGGTGGTTTCCCTGAAGTTGTAAAATCAAAAGATTTTGAAGAACTCAATCAAATTTATCAGGACATAATCATAAAAGATTTATTGGTAAGATTTAAAATTCGAGACCAAAAAGATTTTCGAGAACTCTCTTTGTTTTTACTTAGCAATATCGGTAAAAAAATTAGTTTTAATAACCTAAAAAAACTTTTAGAATTTAGCAATACATCAAAAGTTAAAAATTATGTTGATTTTCTCTGCGAATCATATTTATTTTTTACGATAAATAAATATGATTCGTCTATAAAAAAACAAATTGTAAACGACAAAAAAATATATGCAATTGACACTGGTCTTGTTAATTCAACATCATTTCAGTTTAGTGAAAACAGAGGAAGCATTTTAGAAAATGCAGTTTTTTTAGAACTAAAAAGAAGATATAAAGAAATTTTTTATTTTGAAGAAAAAAAAGAATGTGACTTTGTGATTAAGCCGGGGAGAAATATTATACATGCGTTTCAAGTTGCTGACAATCTTTCAGATCCATCAACTAGGAAAAGGGAAATTGAAGGTCTAAAAGCAGCAATGGATAGATTCAATCTTTGCAATGGAACTATTATAACATTAGACACAGAAGAAACTATCAAAGAAGACAATAAGAAAATATATTTCATTCCATATTGGAAATGGTTGTTGGAATAAGTATTTACGTTGGGATGGATTTGGCTGTACAGGTTTAAAAACCTTCAGTTTTTTTTTATTTTTGGTGGTTTTTACATTGGGTAAAATAGGTTGACTAAGCCGATGGAGGGATTTGAACCCCCGGCCTGCTGATTACAAGTCAGCCGCTCCGCCAACTGAGCTACATCGGCATTGTGGTAGCGGTAATATCCATTCCTATATAAAACTCTCTTGGCGCATAGGTTTTTATCTTTCGTACACGGGATGTAGTTAGTTTGATATTGTTTTGCCTTCCGATTGTTTTTATCTCATCGATTCTTTCGGTCAGCATACCCTCGCTTAGTATATCATAATAATGTAGAACGCCTTTTTCCTCTATTAGAGTTAATGCATACGGCAAAAAATGGAATGCAGAAAACGGCAGGTTCATAATCACTCGGTCAGCTTTACAGGGAATAAGTGTTCGCACGTCTTTTGCATCCCCATGTATCGTCTCAATTTTATCAAGAACCTTGTTTTTTCTAACATTTGTTTTAGCTAGCTTTATCGCCTCTCTGTTTTTATCAACTGCATAGATAATTTTTGGATTGGCATATCGGGCAATCATGATAGAAAAGGGAGCAACACCGGCAAACATGTCAACAACAGTTTCACCAGGTTGCACAAGAGATGCCACTCGTTTTCGCTCTGAAGCAAGTCGGGATGAGAAGTAGGTTTTTTGTACATCGACAAAAAACTCGAGCCCGTATTCTCGATGGATAGTTGTTGTTTTTTGTTCCCCTGCGATAACGTCAATAGTTCTTGTTCTCAATTCACCCCTCACAGGATCGATTACACATACTGTTTTGATATGAGTATCTGCTTTCAGTAGTGCTTCACCAATCCTCTTCTTATAGTGCTGAAGTGACTGCGGAAGCTTTATCAAGAGTATTTGTCCAATGACATCATATGAGGTCGGGAGCTCTTGTTTTAGCTCTTCTGGGAGAGAAACAAGTTCTTTATATGAACAGATGTGTTGTTCTTTTTTCTCAAATGCTTTGTTTACAACAGAATATTTATCAACGCCTTTTGGAAGCGTTGTACTTTTCTTCACAGGAAAATAAACGTAATCATTATCTTTTTTGATTTTGTATCCTTTGAGTAATGCACCTTCCTTGATGAGACGTTTTCTAACCCGCTCTGCAAGATGCACTTGAACCGCAATACTCTTCAACCGTTGATATTTCATTCTGTCCTTAATAGTCAATGATATGAATAAAGATTTACTCTCTTTAATAGAAAAAGAGTCCCGCCTCCCGGATTTGAACCGGGGACCTGCCGGTAACGGCCATATTGGGTCTACAGCCGGCCGCTCCAGCCAGACTGAGCTAAGGCGGGGATATGGTAAGCCGAATAATCATAGTTATATTTATTAGTTAAGGTCTCTTTGTTAGGTATTGTGAAATTTGGTATTGTTGTTTGTCCCAAGTGTAAACATCCCAAAGGAGTTCAGTTAGTACATAAAACTACACGATGCATTAGATGCGGAAAGATGCTTACGTTAGCAAAACTGAAGATACTGTATCAAACCGATTCAGAAGAACAATTACGGCGTGCCCTGGGACTGGTGAACGCTGATATGGAAGGAAAACGCAAAGACTTTGAAGAACTCCTACGTAGTCAACATAAAACGTGCAGATAATGTTTATTAATGGATGGGCAATAAGGCTCTTGGAGTTGAAAAGACGTGACCGATATTAAACGACTCATTCTTGATGTATTGAAACCACATGCACCTTCTATTATTGAACTTGCGGAACGATTAGGATGTTTGGAAGGCATTTCTGGCGTCAATATTTCCTTGGAAGAGGTTGATGCGGAGACCGATAGTGTAAAAATCACTATTGAGGGGAGCAGTATCAACTACGAAAAGGTAAAAAAAGAGATTGACGGGTGTGGCGCCGTCATTCATTCTATTGATGGAGTGTCAGCTGGTATAAAGATTATTGAAGAGGTCAATACGCCGCAGGATCGGTAGATCCCTTCTATCTATTCTTACTATCCTAAGACTCTAACTAAGAAAGATGCACAATAAGTTTTACATAATATACAAAAAGTTACTCCAAAGCTAGTATATAAAGAAAAATTCTTTTCATTGTTTGTCTCTCTTTGGAGGTATACTCGAGATATGAATGCGAAACACGCCAATATCCGACAAACGCCGCAATCCGATACACAAAAAGACGACAGAAAATATGGCATTTTAAGAGAAGATACTACTCTTCGGCATATGCCGTTTCTATCTGTCCATAAGATAAGGAAAAACGAAACTCTTATAAATAAGGTAGGTATTTAGGGTGAAAGAGGGTCCGGTGAGGACACGGATGCTGAAAGTTCATATGCTATTAGATAGGATTATGGGCTTTCATTTCGGCTCACGGTGTGAGTTGAAGTATGTGTAACTGGACCATATACGAAGAGAGTAGATGATATAAATTTAGGAGGAAACTAAGATGAAATGTAGAAAAATAGTAGCGATGTTGGTAGTACTTGCAATGGTCTTTTCTACCATGATAGTACTCAACAAGCTAGATATAGGATTAGTCGAACAAGCAGAAGCAAGCACAGTTCCCTTTGTGGGCGGTGCATACCAGGGGCAACATCCCTTTAATGCCACTGTAGGGCCTGATGATGCCATCCTTGATAGTGACTTAGAGACTGCCGATCTATATTACGGTAACACCCTTGATCTGGTATTTAATGAGACACTACTGGATCTAGTCAGTGCAGATGGCACCGATGTCTACCTTTATAAACCATACTACAAGTATGGTGAAGTCGGTGGATTTAATGCCTATTGGATTACCTGGAAGAGATATGCTGAGATTCCCAACACTGATTGGACATTGGATAATGTTGAATTAAACATATCCGGCTTATGGATTGTCTGTAATACAACTGGTGCAGGAACCGTTGTGCGATCAAATATGACGGTTAACGATCCATCAAAGCTTGGTTACGCCGGTGGTAACATGAGTTTCTACTTTGCCGCAGACGGATGGAAAAATATTACGGGCTGGTTCTGGGTAAACTCAACCGATGCCTTTGCTGATGTGGAAATTACCCCTTCAACGTTCTATTATGATACAAACACCTCTGTTACATTTGACTTTGGGGATGATTTTGTTATGCCTGATGGCGGTGCGTGGATTGACATCAGGAAAAATGAATCTGGTAGCAACGGTCAAATGATTCGACATATCTATACCACAACAACCAGTAAGACCATTTCCGCTGACACGTGGTATTTGATAACTCATGATTACGGAGCCGGTCTCTACGATATTTACATTTATGCTGATGATCCCGATGATGCTGATGGAGATGCTCTAAGTTACGGAACAGCAAACGGTGCGAAAGGGTATAATCACTCCTTTGGTAATTGGACCAACTCTGCATATTCTACTATGAGACTTGTAAACTCTTCTGGCGACTATGATCTTTTTAACGAGACCACCTACAACTATACAAGCTGTGGTCCGTTTGATCCACCAGAGTACTTTACCATGAAACAAATAGAGGTACTCGCCACTGCGCCAGATGCAGTGATAACCAGCCAAGCGTTGTATTACAATGGAACTGATGGTGAGATTAATATTACGCTTACCAAACCTGACGGAGAATATCTTAACACCAAAGATGCAAATACGACTGTTGCAGCTGGCAAACTCTACGTACGATTATACAACTATACATACCGGCCAGGCAAATCTCCATCCCGCCCTGTATATGGGGACTACTTTAACATAACCAATGGTTCTGCAGATGGCTGGATATCCATTGAACTCAACAATACTGGCGGTGCAAACAAAAACCGTTGGGGCTGGAATGCGACCCATACTGGAGATGGCAATATTCATGGTCTGTGGGCAAAACCTGGTAAGAAGATCTATATTGTCGTCAATTATAGCAGTGTTGGTAATGAAACAGAAGAATGGAATGTGACACTTTCCTTCACTCTGCTTGCTGCGCAACCACACATCAAATGGGTTGATGATGATGGAGCAGTTTGGAACGATGCCAACGACGATGGAATAATACCATACATTCCTGCTGTAGCAAATGTTCCATTGGATATAAAATTCAAGATTTTTGGAGCGGACTATCAGCCATGGGGTACGGCACCAAATCCTGCTGGTGGCGAAGCTCATGCAATGGAGAACATCACGATATCTGGTGACAGCTTATTTACAGGAACTCTAGACAACATACCAAATGTTGGTTATGCAGCAGGTACCTGGACTGTTCCCATTATCCCACTGATGAACACGAATGGCGGAACAATTGCCATTACGGTAACTGCGTTCAACACCACACTAGAAAAAACCTTAACAATTGGCGGTAGCAAATACTGGCAGAATGGATCCATTGTTACGGTAACGCCAAATGAGTTTATGATCGATGTCGCAAACCAGACCTTGGCTATTACAGTACAAACGGCAACTGGAGCTAACTTACCAACTGCCAGCGCATCTTTGTATTACATCGACGATGGTAGTGTTGGAAATCCTGGAGAAGTACTTTCTGCGGCAGGAAAAGCCATTGACACTGTTACTGCCGATGCTGATGGTAAGTATACGATGATCTTCAATTTAACCCAACAGACTGATAACCAGACTACTGCTCAGGCAGATCTTAATGACATAAAAGCACCAAGAAATCTTACGGTCTATGCACATGTAGGTGGGGCATACTGTGGTTATGCACTGGTCCAACTGCTTCCTGTAAATGATTTGGAGGTAGAACTCTCTGAAACAACCATTCTTGCAGGACAGGTCTATGAGGAATTTACCATCACCTGTACCGTTGGAGGCAACGATACGCCAAGCGAAGATGACAAAGCTAAGTTCTTTGTTGAAGTCTACGATGAAGAGGGTAACGATGTCACTGACACTCTCCTTTCAGATGGTGGATTTACTTCAGCTGATTTAACAAATGATGACGACTACGTCTTCGAACTCGATGATCTCTATGTGCTTGAAGCAGGTACCTATACCTTCTACTGTTACAACAACACACATACTAGTGAAGGAAACAACGCGACACTAGTGGTTGAACAAGTGGAAGTAACCTGCGATAAGAATCCACTCATTTGGAGCTACGATGACAACATCAGTGCGACCTTTACCATTACCTACAATGGTAATCCCATTAATGGCAGTCTGATGATCGAAAACATGACTGACGTGGGAGACTACAACTTGACATGGGCAAATGAATCTGGTACTGGTAATGATTCATTAGAAATCGAAGATATCGTTAACGGTGTTGTAACCGTCAGTGACATTACTGCTGAATACTTACATCCTGGTGAGGCAGAGCAGTACATCTCCTTCTGGTTTGCGCCAGATGAGGGAGAATATGCTTTAGCAAGCACCCAGATGTTAGTTGCTGTTCCAACAGTAACACCAGATAAAGAGTATATCCCCCTCGGTCGAACAAGTACGATAAACTGCGAAGTAACCGGTAGAGGATCGACTCTCAATGGTATTTACGTTCGATTGCACGGCCAGGGAGTTGACACGAATGGAACCTCTGATTCGCTAGGAATGTTAACCTTCTCTATAATACCAAATACCAATGGTAACATTAGTATCGATGTTGGAGAAGAAGGTCGGACCATCGACACGGTTATTGTGGTAACCAACTGGGTCCTTGATATCAGTGCCGACTCAGAAGTAGATGAAGGAGATTCATTCACAGTTACCGTCTTGAGAGAAGGAACAACAACCGAAGTAACTAACGCACAGGTTACCTTCAATGGCGTTACGGACAGCGAAGCACCATATACCTTTACGGCACCTGAAGTAACCAGTGACCGAACCTATACCATAACGGCCACGGCAGAAGGTTATGCACCTGATCCAGATGGACTCACCATCACCGTCATCAACGTACCAAAATTGATTATATCTGTTGATGATGAAGTAACGGCTGGCTCGTCCTTTGAAGTTGTGGTTGCAAAGGACACGGGCGATGCCTGTATTGGTGCAACAGTCACCTTCAATGGCAAGGAATACAAAACCAAAGCAGGTGGCGTGGCAACAATTACTGCACCCTCGGAAGCACAAGACTACACCATTACCGCGTCATTCGGAGACTTTACACCTGCTACGGCAACCGTTACCGTTGTTCCAGGCGGCGTTCCAGGATTCGAAGTCCTGACACTGATAGCAGCACTTGGAGTAGCATTCATACTCCTCAGACGCAGAAAACACTAAGAGGGAACACTTCCCTCAACTCTTTTTCTTTTTTTGTTTTTTTATAAAATCTTTTAACCTCATTGTTTTATACGTATTTTATAGGAGTGATATATCACGAAAATTAGTGTACTTTTACCGACTCTAAACGAAGAGCAAGGTATTGGTCCTACCATTGATGCCATTAACCGCGATTATTTTAAAGCAAAAAAGTGGGACCTTGAAATTGTCATTATTGATGGCGACTCAATGGATAAAACGCAAGAAGTTGCTAAACAAAAAGGCGCCAAGATTATTGTAGAAAAACGAAAAGGATATGGACGGGCATATAAAACAGGTATGCCACAAGCAACCGGTGATATTATTGTCACAGGAGATGCAGATGCCACCTATCCCTTTGACCACATTCATGAGTATGTGCAGCTCCTTCTTGATAAAAACCTTGATTTTATTACCACCAATCGCTTCGCATCGCTGAAACACGGGTCCATGTCCGTGAAACATGCCTTTGGAAACCTCATCCTTGCAACAACCCTGAAAATTCTGTTCTTCATTAATTTAAAAGATTCCCAATCAGGTATGTGGATTTTTAAAAAAGAGGCACTTGATAAGATTCAACCCTTGGAGCAGTTCAACAATGGTATGCCGTTTTCAGAAGAACTTAAAATAGAGATGTTTGCCTCAAAAAACACCAAAGCCAAAGAAATCCCTTCCACGTTGTACTCAAGGGCTGGAGAAAAAAAATTGCAAAGTTTTACTGATGGTTGGAAGAATTTAAAGTTCTTGGTAAAAAAACGAATCACTCCAAGATCCTAAAGTATTTTGTTAATTTCTTTTTTCAAGATATCGCTGATGGTTTTTCCATCTACCTTTCCCCGTAATTCTTTCATCACAATGCCCATGAGTGGCCCTGTGGCATGCATCCCTTTTTCTTTGACAAAGTCTCTGCGCTGAGAAACAATCTTTTGTATCAGTGCCTCGACGTCTTCTATAGCCGTCTTATCGATTCCACAGGCCGTTACTGCATCCTTAATAGTTTCATGAGGGTGCGCTGCAAGATACGTCAGAATGGCAGGAATGGCCTCTTTTGCATACGACCCTTTAGAAAGCCCAGTTAATACCTTAACAAGGTGGTGCTCTGTTAGATGATTAAGGACTACCTGTTCCTTCTCTAATTCGGCAAACGTATTTAGATACGTCCGGATAATGGTGTTTTTCTGTTGAGGGAACTTTTTTACTAAGTGTTCAAAATCTTCTTCATAACCGCTTGCCAACAGCTGTTTGGTCTGTTCATCATTGAGGTGATATGTTTTCATAAATCGTTGATGTTTTTCTTCAGGGCGCTCTGGGAGATGGTTCTTTATTGTTGTAAGATGTGCAGGGGTAATGCGCACTGGTTGAACGTCGGTCTCGGGATACATTCGTGCAGCACCAGGGAGTGGCCGCATATATTCGGTTCTATCATCAGGCATCGCTCTTCTTACTTCATCCAATACTCCCGTAAATGCACGGCGCGCCCTCTCTATCACTGCGGTAAGGGCATTATCAACGACTGATTCTTTTCCGAGAGCAATTACAAAAGCATCATGTTCCTTCGTTTGTAACTTCTTATGTATCTGGCTTACTTGCTGAGCTGTAATCCCGTATCCAGGAAGCTCATCGCTATGAATAATGCCACCTATTCCTGAAGCCATGGTTGCATAGACCGCACATTCCTTTCCCAATCTCGTGTCGGACTGCTTCAACAGCCCCTGAAATCCAGGAAGAACACATGCTTTTGCACATCCTTCTTTCAAGAGCGTTGTAACAATCTTTGAATTAAACTGGTTGAGAAGGGACGTGACATCTTGTATAGACACGATTGCCAAATCTTCTGGTTTAACTCTTTTTTTTAGCGTATCTGCAAGAGCAATAAGCCCCAACTGTCGCTTCGCCTCGTTTTCTGCTACGTTGGTGATCGAACTTAAGGATTGCACTCCTTTGATTTCAACCCGTGATCCTCCGGAAACTGAGACATTGATGTCCTGACGAATGGTACCTAGTCCTCGTTTTACCTTTCCTGTTGCGCGAAGCAACAAACCAATACGCTCGGCAACCTCTCGTGCATGCTGTGGAGAGGTAATATCGGCACCTGTTGCAATTTCGATGAGGGGAATGCCTAATCTATCCAATCCATAATTTACCAGTTTCCCTCGTTCTTCAAGCTTCCGTGCCGCATCTTCTTCGAGAGCGATCGTTTGAATGGAGACATTGTCGATACGCCCCTCAGTGGCAATGAGTGCAGTGCGTTGAAATCCACTGGTGTTAGAACCGTCAATCACAATCTTTCTCATAAAATGAATTTCATCAACAGCAGTTGCATTCATAAGCGATGCCATCGTAAGGCAAAGATCAATTGCTTCGTCATTGGCATTATGGGGTGGCTCTTCATCTGCTTCAACAAGACAGGTGGACTCATCCGAGGCTGTATACAAAAAACGCTTCTTTTTTTTCGCCTCTTCCAAAGCAGCACGATCAACATCACCCATTTCACTTTGTGTCGGCCGTAGCAATCGCTCAAAGGAGTAATCGATATCTTCAGTAATGACTGACTGACAGTGACAAAATAATTTATGGGTATCAAGTTGTTGATGAATCTCCAATCCTGCTTTAAATCCGATACGTTTGTAATCCATGAAATCGACAGGAAGAGAAAGAGTGTAACATTTATTAGGGTTACTGCCTTGATTTACCCAACAACAGACGTTTCCTGCTCTATTTTTTTTCCTTTAAATCTATCGAGATGAAGAGTGGTAAGCATGAGAGGGGCTTTCCCCTCAGCAATATACTCTGCAAGGAGGGTTGTTACCATGGGAGAAAGCATGAATCCATGTCCACTGAACCCATGACAGTGAATAAAGCCACGAATTGTATGATCTTCACCTAAGATCGGACGAGAATCGGGAGTAACATCATAAAATCCTGTCCAATGCCGCAACATATTGATATGCTTCAGACGTGGTGCGTATCTGGTGAGTGTTGATGCCATGTGACGGACAAACGAAACCGTTGGGAGCGTTTTGTACCCGCTTTGTTGGTCAGGAATGGGAATGCCGCCAACGATATGCCCTTCTGGTTGTTGACTGAAGTAAATGCCATCCTTAAATGAAATGACCATGGCTTCAAATAATGGCTCAAAGCGCTCGGTGACCATGATTTCCTTTCGCAGAGGTACATTGGGAAGAGAGATATCTGCCATCTTGGCAACGTCTGTTGACTGCACCCCTGCCGCATTTACAACCGTTGGTGTGGTAATGATTCCTTTCTCTGTTTGAACGCCACTGACCTTACGGTTTTTGAGTATAATGCCTGTTGCTTTAGTATGAGTGTAGATAGTCGCGCCATGTCGTTGTGCAGCGCGCGCATAAGCAAAGGTTGTTTTGAAGGGGTTTGCATGGCCGTCAGTAGGACAAAAGGTTGCACCGATAGCACGCATACCTTGTGCATCAAGGATAGGAACAATGTCGGGTATTTTCTCGGGAGGAACAATGTCAACGGTTAGACCAAGTGAGCGTTGCATCGCAACGTTCTTTGTTGCCTGCTCCATGTCCTTGTCATCATGGATAGCAATGAGATAGCCTCCTTGGCGAAATTCAATATTTTCTCCTAATTCTTTACTCAGTTTCTCAAAAATCTTCACGCTTTTAATGGCAAGTTCCGTGTTTTCTTTGGTAGACCACTGTTGACGAATGCCTGCACCGCATGCTCCTGTTGCACCCGATGAAAGATACTCTTGTTCAACCACAACGACATTGATTCCTTTTTTTGCGAGTAGATAGGCCAACGCACAGCCGTTTATTCCGCCGCCAATGATAACAACATCTGCCTTACGTTTCATGTTCATCCTCGGCAAGTGTTCCTAATGAAACAGGAACGGTTGGCGGCCGTGCAGTAGGGAGCATCGTTACCTTTTTTCCGGTTTTCTTTTCCAGAATCTTCATGACAAGTTGAATACATACTCTCCCCTGGCAAGGCCCCATACCAATACGTAATCGTTTTCGCAACTCTTCAATATCGGTATATCCTTCATCAATGGCGGTAATGACCTCTTCTTCTGAGAGATCCTCACACCGACAGACAATCGTTCGTTTTTTCATGCGTTAACCCGTATGTTTCTAATTTCCATAGCAAGTGGTTGTTCTACTTCAATAGTTACCACCATGGTTTTTCCTTTTTTTACAACGTTCTTGACTAGTGCTTTATCTCGCTTTTTCCCCTCCCGATCAAGCGCATCAACGACATCTCCAACAGCGGGAACCGGTAAAAATTCATAAGGTACGGTAATATGTGCCTTGTCGTCCTTGAGCTTTACTACAAAGATGGCTAGTCCTGGACAAATGCCGACACATTTCCCACAAGCAATACAAGCATCATAGTCACAAACAGGAGGTGCGTTAATGTCTTTCATGGAGATGGCATGAACTGGACAAGAGTCAACACAAGGATTGCAGGGTATTTCTTGTACACATTCGATGATCGCGACTCCTTTCTGCAATTGTTTTAATGAAGGATAGATAAGATCTCTTGAAGATAGCACGCCAGTCTGTTCGTATTTATGCATGACTGTCCCCCCATAACTTACCTATTTTATGCTTTGCCACTCGTGGTTTTTCACCAAAAGGACCTGCTCGTAAGCGTTGCAATTCTTCGGAATATTGCCTCACTCTTTTCCTATCTTTCTTCTGGTGTATTAGTAATGCTGCCGATAATCCTGCAATTTTCCCTTCAATCATAGCTGTTGATGCTTCCTCAATGCCTGATGCATCACCAGCAACATAAATGCCCTTCACGGTTGTTTGCATGCATTCATCGTGGAGGGCAACATATCCGCCTGCCTCCGGTACAAAGTCCATATCGACGCCTGCTTGAGAGAGTAATCGTGCTGAAGGGGTAAGACCAACAGCAAGGCAAATGGTATCGCATTTCACGGTTTCCTCCGAGCCTTTGATGGGTTGCCAATTCTTGTTAAGTTTTACAACAACTGCACCTTCTACTTTCTCCTTACCGATGACTTCTTTTATAGAATGGGATGTGTAAATGGGCACACCGCATCGTCGTAATTTTGCAGCATGAACGTGATATCCACCGATATTGGGAGCTGCTTCCACCACCCGGTCAACTGTAATGCCTGCCTGCAGGAGCTGATAGGAAACAATAAGACCCACGTTTCCTGCACCAACCATGAGGACTTTTTTACCTGGTTGAACACCGTAGACGTTCATCAGCGTCTGCACTGCCCCTGCACCGTATACTCCTGGAAGGTCGTTACCCGGAAATAGAAGCATATTTTCCATAGCACCGCACGCAAAAATTGCTGCCTTACATTTCACCTCAGTGAACATACTTGCGTATTCTTCTCGTTGTGCAATGCCAAAGGTATGCCTCTTTTGCGTTCCTTCATAGTATCCAATGACTGTCGACTCAAGCAATACTGTAAGATTTTCTTTCTTTTGTTGTTGTTTTGCACCCTGTTCCAACTCTTGGGCAATGTCAATGCCTCGAGTACCCGCGCGTTCTTGCTTTGAACCAAAAAATTTATGGGTTTGTTTAATGAGTTGCCCGCCGACACGCTGATTTTCGTCAACGAGGACAACCTTTGCCCCCTGTCGTACAGCTTCAAGACTTGCAGAGAGTCCTGCCGGTCCTGCGCCAATGACAAGGATGTCGGTTTCTATCGTTTCTTGAGGTCTTGCTTGAAAAGGCTCTGTAGGAAGCGATGGGAGGTTTTCTTGAGTATTGACATGAATGCCTTCTGTTAAGGGAGTAATACAGGTTCGTACATTAGGAATGCCATTCACAGCCATTAAACAAGAAGAACACTTTCCAATCCCGCAAAAAAACCCTCGGGGCTGATCATATCGAAGGCTTCGTGTTAATGTGGTAATGCCTGCGGCATGGAGTGCAGAACCAATCGTATCTCCTTGATATCCCGATAACTTCTTTCCATTGAAATAAAAAGAAAGTTTCTTTTGCGGTGTGAAATCGATAATAGGATGATTGCTGATTTTCAGAAGTAACCCCCACTGTTGAATGGAAAATCCTATTTAATAATTCTTATATTCTGAACTATTTAATCTGAACGTCT
>JAFGDG010000032.1 GCA_016932245.1 Thermoplasmatota archaeon | reverse complement strand
TCTAGTAGTAATCTAATACTGATAAGAATTCCCCCTCCTCCTTTTCACGGGATTACATTTCCTTTGATCATCACCCGACGTAATGTGAGAATTGTTTGTCATCTTCTGGTTTTTCATTGGGTTTTGCTTCAAGGACATCAATGGCAAGAATCGCATGAAGGGGGACGATTCGGATTTTCCCTTCCATGTCCCCATGGGTTTCATTGAGTTCCATCAGTAATCCAATCTCTTCAACACCAATGGTCATAAAGCCTTTAAACGTTCCCGCTGTTTCGAGCATCCTGTCTCGCCCACCAAGAGATAAAATCTTGTAACGGGACCCCTGTGTGAGTTCCATTTCCGGATCTTTCGTCATTCTCTACCCTTCTGAGTTCTCTCTATGAGTTTTTGTAGATGTTCAACGGTTTTTCCATAGTTTTCCATGGCAACCTTGAGGTGCGCCTCCACAAAGTTCCACGCTTTTTGAAAGTTTCCATAGCGCAGACGATAGGCCTTCTTGTTTTGCTTGGTCGCCTCATCAAAGATCTGTATCTCTTCTAAAACGTCAAATCCCTTCAGCTTGTTTAAATGCCGGTAAATGGTGGGTTTCGAGGTTCGTAACATATTGGCTAGTTCTTCGACATACCATGCCTTAGTAGGATGTTTTAAGAAAAAATCAGCGAAGAGTTTATAGGGAATCGTTGGATCGGATCCCTTGGAAAGATAACCGATCTGCTCAAGGAATTTCTTTGCGACAACATCAGGGTCATCCTCTCCTACAAGCGGGGTGTTGCTGACAACCTGCATAGTAAAACTCATGGTTACACCTCAGCCCCGTAATGCTGCCTTTGATTTATAAGATTTACTTTACTGGGACATGTACAAAGGATAATTTAGTTTCGAAATGAGCTTAACATTAAAGAGCGGGTAGGTAGCGCTCAAGTTCCCAGTTGGTTACCTGCGTTCGGTAAGCGTTCCACTCTTGATGTTTGACATAGAGAAAATGCTCAAAAACATGGTCACCCAGTGTTTGCTTCATAAGATCACTTTTCTCCATGAAATCAAGGGCGTGACCCAGGCTCTCGGGAAGTTGGCCGATACCATGGTCAAGGCGTTGATGGGCAGTGAGTTCATAAATATTTTTTTCGACAGCTTCGGGTGGTTCCAGACGTTCCTTGAGGCCCTGCAACCCAGCAGTGAGAATCACCGCAAATTGCAGATAGGGATTGCCGGAGAGATCCGGGCTTCTGAGCTCACAGCGAGTACTGTTACCTCGTTTCGAGGGTATGCGGATTAAGGCACTGCGGTTATTATTTGCCCAAGAGATATATGTGGGTGCCTCATAGCCTGGAACTAGTCGTTTATAAGAATTCACTGTGGGATTGAGTATACCTGTAAGTTCCTTTATGTAATGAATAATACCTCCTATAAAATACCGAGCGGTCTGACTCAGCTGATGCGGGCTATCCCTATCAAAAAACGCGTTGGCATCCCGTCTGTCAAAGAGCGAGAGATGGGTGTGCATACCGGATCCGTTTAATCCATAGATGGGTTTGGGCATGAACGAAGCATGCAGGCCGTGGGTCGTTGCTATCACCTTCGTCACATATTTCAAGGTGATGACTCGATCCGCTGTGGTCACCGCATCGGCATAGCGAAAATTGATCTCATGTTGACCTGCGGAGACCTCGTGATGCGAGGTATAGGTTGTAATCCCAAAGTTATCCAGAGCAAGGGAGATTTCCGCTCGAACGCCTTCTGCGAGATCGCGATGGGATAAATCAAAGTACCCTGCAGAATCATTAGGTTTCAGACTGGTTTGATCTCCATTTTTTTTAAAGAGGAAAAACTCACACTCGGGGCCCACGTTAAAGAGATAGCCTTGTTCCCTAGCCTGAGTCACGGCCCGTTCAAGGACATACTTGGTGTCTCCTAGGAATCGATCTCCGTTTGGTTCATAGATGTCACAGTTGAGTTTCGCTGTTTTCCGTTTTTCGATACTTTCGGGTAGAACGACGAAGCTTGAAGGGCAAGGTTTGGCTATTTTATCTGATTCTTCAATGGTGGCATAGCCATCAATCGATGAGGCATCAAAGGGAATTCCATCCTCTAAAGCCTCTTCAATGCGACTTGCGGGAACAACGATGTTTTTTGGCATTCCAAGGATGTCGATAAATTGTAGGCGAATAAAGAGCACATTTTCCTGTTTTATATGATGGATAACATGTTCATTGGTCCAAGTTTCTTGATGTTCATCCTGGGAATTGATAACCTCAGTTTTCATCCTCGTACACCTAGGGCTATGAATTGATACTTTCCTATTTAAAGGCTCTTTTGTAGGTGAACGTTTTGTCCCTATTTATCTGCGTATCGAATTAAAATAAGCATTGTATGGATTGAAAAATTTGAGAAAAATTTGACATACTGGCAATTTATAATATCGGTTTAATAAAGTTTTAATAGGGGATAGTTATACGGATTCCACCAAAGAACTGGAGGCTACATATGACAAATAGCATTGATGAATTCATGAGTTTATGTCGTGAAAAAACACCAGGAGAGAAGGAATTCCATCAAGCAGTATGCGAAGTTGTGGAAAGCCTGATGCCCCATATTGATAAAAATCCAAGATATAAGAAACATAAAATCCTTGAACGAGTAATCATACCAGAACGTACACTAATGTTCAGAGTTCCTTGGCTTGATGATGCCGGAGACATTCAGATCAATACAGGCTATCGAATTGAAATGAATAGTGCCCTTGGCCCTTATAAGGGCGGCCTTCGGTTTCATCCCAGTGTTAACCTCAGCATCCTAAAATTCCTTGCCTTTGAACAAGTCTTTAAAAACAGTCTTACGACACTTCCAATGGGCGGGGGAAAAGGAGGCTCTGATTTTGACCCCAAAGGAAAATCGGATAATGAAGTGATGAAGTTCTGTCAGAGTTTTATGACTGAGCTCTGCCGCCATATTGGCCCTAACACTGATGTTCCTGCAGGAGATATCGGTGTCGGCGGACGAGAAATCGGATATTTATTCGGACAATATAAAAGAATACGAAATGAGTTCGCTGGTATTTTAACAGGAAAAGCTCTTAATTGGGGTGGAAGCCTTATTCGACCAGAGGCAACAGGATATGGCGCTACGTATTTCGCTCAGGAAATGTTGAAAACCAAAAAGGATTCGATAAAAGGGAAAACAGTAACTGTTTCAGGATCGGGAAACGTGGCACAATATACCGTGGAGAAGGTGACTCAACTTGGTGGAAAGGTGGTTACCCTCTCTGATTCTTCTGGAATGATTTACGATCCAGAGGGTATTGATAAGAAAAAGCTTTCCTATGTCATGGATTTAAAAAATGTTAAACGTGGGCGAATCAAGGAGTATGCTGAGGAGTACAATGTCGTGTATGAAGCAGGAAAGCGACCGTGGGACATTAAATGTAATCTAGCTTTCCCTTCCGCAACGCAAAATGAAATCAGTAAACAAGACGCACAATCATTGGTGGATAATGGATGTTTCTGTGTTGCTGAAGGTGCCAACATGCCAACGGTACCTGAGGGAGTAGAGGTCTTTAGTGACGAAAAAATACTTTATGGCCCTAGTAAAGCTGCAAATGCTGGAGGAGTTGCGGTAAGTGGCCTGGAAATGTCTCAGAATAGCCTTCGGTTAAGTTGGACGCGTGAAGAGGTAGATCAACGACTTCAGCACATCATGAAGAGCATACATGAAACATGTTTGAAATATGGTAAAGAGAACAACTATGTCAACTACGTTAAAGGTGCAAACATAGGTGGATTTGTAAAAGTTGCTGATGCAATGATCGATCAAGGGCTAATTTAAATAGCCCCCTTCTTTTTTTATTACAAATCCGATAGGACAACTTCAAAACCTTCTTATCAACTAGGCCTATAACCGTGGTTACGCTATGGAACCGGATAATGCGCGCTTGGAAATTCCATTAGTTCAAAAAATATCTGAGGAGGATTACAATTTCTCAGCTCAGGCCTTTCATAATCTAATGCCTTTTAAAGTAAGAGAAATCCTTCTTGTTTCCAGTATCTACGATGCCTTTATCGTTCAACAAGAAGGATTAATTTCAGAAATGGTCATCTGGGAATATCGTCATCTTCTTCTTAGTTCACCACCACGTGTCACCCATGTCATTTCAGGTAAAGAGGCCCTTTCTCTAGTAAACAAGCACAAGTATGATATCGTTATTACCATGTCAAAAAATATTGGCATGGATCCCTTTGAATTTGGAAGGCAGATAAAGCAAAAATGCCGCGATCTACCCGTTATCCTACTTGCTACGGACACTGCGGATTTGCACATTTGTCAGCAACGAGTAGGTGAAGAAGGAATCGATAAAGCATTTTTTTGGACAGGTGACGCAAGTCTCTTTATGGCGATAATAAAATACGTTGAAGACAACATTAATGCCCCTTTTGATACCATTAATGGAAATGTGAATGTCATCATCATGCTTGAAGATTCCATACGGGATTATTCCATGTTTGTCCCCATTATTTATAGCGAAATTGTACAACAAACGCAGCGTTCTATCTCTGAGGATTTAAATGAAATGCAAAGGCTTCTCCGACGGAGAGCAAGACCTAAAATTTTACTTGCAAAAAATTTCGAAGAAGGAATGACGTTATATCGTAAATATAAGGAGTATGTCTTAGGGGTATTCTCCGATGGAGAGTTTCCACGTAATGGAAAACTTGAAGAAGAGGTTGGCCTCGAGTTTATCCAATTTGTGCGAAAGGACAATCCCTTTATTCCCACCCTGTTACAATCTTCAAATCAAGAAAACCGCAAGAAATCCGAAGAAATAGGAGCATTTTTCGTTTATAAAAACTCACCCACCTTGCTTAAGAATTTTCAACATTTTCTTCTTACCCGCCTTGGATTCGGAGATTTTATTTTTCTCAAACCACCAGAGGATTCAATGAAAAATATCGGATCACTTCACAAATCAACAAAGGAAATAAGGCGAGCATCAAATTTAGAAGAATTTGAAAAAGCCCTGCAAAAAATTCCACTCGAATCAATACGCTTTCATGCGAATAGAAACGATTTCTCAAATTGGCTAAGGGCTCGATGTGAGTTTAAACTTGCCATGAAACTTCGCCCTCAAAAAGTCTCGGATTTTACGACACTTGATGAGATGAGAACCTATTTAATTCAGGTTTTTAATGAAAGCCGCCGGGAACGACAACTTAGTGTAATGACAGATTTTCCTCAGCAAACGTTTGAATTTGATTCGTCATATACCCGTGTTGGGGGGGATTCTTTAGGTGGCAAAGGCAGGGGAATAGCCTTCATACGAACATTACATGCACGATACAATTTTCAACAGAAATATAAAAACATAAAAATCTTAGTTCCTAGTACAGTGGCTATCGGTACAGAAGAATTTGACAACTATCTGTCTCAGAACAATCTTCATGACTTTTTGAGTCAAGGGAGGGAGCTATCTGACAAGGAGATAGCACAAGCCTTCTTAAAAGGAAAACTCTCTTCGGAACTGATCACCAAATTAAGAACGATCTTAAAACATTTTAAAAAACCATTGGCCGTGAGATCATCGAGCCTGTTGGAGGATTCACAGAATCACCCCTTTGCCGGCATGTATTCCACGTATATGTTGCCAAATAATCATAAAGATAAAGATATTCGGTTAAGACAACTCTGTGAAGCAATAAAACTTGTGTATGCATCAACGTATTTTAAGGAAGCGAGAATCTATATTGAATCTACTTCTGCAAAGATAGAAGAAGAAAAAATGGCAGTTATCATTCAAGAACTTGTTGGGAATGAATACAATGGCAGGTTCTATCCGACGTTTTCCGGTGTTGCTCAGTCGTATAATTACTATCCTGTTTCTGTTCAAAAAAGAGAAGATGGTATTGCAAGTATCGCAGTAGGGCTAGGATACTCCGTTGTTGGTGGAGAAAAAGTTTTACGTTTTTCTCCAAACTATCCAGACATTATTCCTGATTTTTCAACCCCTGAATTAATACTTGAAAACGCCCAAAAAGATCTTTATGTCCTCAATACAGAAATAACGGATATCCATCTATCTGAAAAGGAGGACTCAACCTTAAATAAAATAAATATTTCGGAAATCAAAGATGATGGGACCTTGGAGTATACTGCAAGTACGTATGATAGAAATGATGGAATGATTAGGGATACTTTCCAGGAAAAAGGACCTTATCTTATAACCTTCGCTGGTATCTTAAAATACAATACGTTTCCACTTGCCTCTCTTCTTAAGGAGATCCTAGAGGCAGGTGAGAAGAGCATGGGGTGTCCAGTGGAAATTGAATTTGCTGTTAATTTCACTAAAAATCAATTACCAACATTTTCCATACTTCAGATTCGTCCATTAGTGATTTCACAAGAACGCTATCAAACCTCATGGGACGAAAAGAAGATCGATAGAAAAACGATACTCATGAAATCCCAAAAGGCCCTGGGAAATGGAGTAATAAATACAATAAAAAATATTGTGTATGTCCCCCCAATGAATTTCGACTCAGCTAAAACGGTAGAAATCGCCTCACAAATAGGAACGATAAACAGCCATCTAAAGGCAACACAAAGCCCCTATGTGCTAATAGGACCGGGGCGATGGGGAACACAAGATAGATGGTTAGGAATACCCGTTGCATGGAGTGACATATCAAATGTTAAAGTCCTTGTTGAAACAGCTCTTGAAGATTTTAATATTAAACCCACACAGGGAACTCACTTCTTTCAGAATATTATTTCAAAAGGAATCGGTTACTTGCATATTTCGCTTGATTATAAAAAGAACTATATTGATTGGAATTGGTTAAATGATCAAAAACCAGAAATGGAAACAAAGTATGTGAAACTCATAACGCTTTCAAAACCACTAACTATCAAATTAGATGGTAGATCTGGAAAAGCGTTAATTCTGAAGCCTACATAAGAGCACGAGATGGAGAAGACAGTATTTTAACATCATTTATAAGATAAAAAGATACCCACTTTTAATAGAATCAGATGGCATTTTTTAGCTGAGACACTCGAGAAATGCAGGTGCTCTTTTATCATAAACTATTAAAGAGCCCCTTTTATACAGATACTCCATAAGAATCAGGAGAGCGCGATCTCATGTATCCTATCGTTGAAAAACGGGTTTTATCAGAAACTGTGAAACTCATGAAAATTAAAGCTCCATTGGTTGCAAAAAAAGCGCGAGCGGGCCAATTTATCATTCTACGTATTGATGAACAAGGAGAACGTATTCCTCTTACAATAGCTGATTACGATCGAAAAAAGGGAACCATTACCGTTATTTTTATGGAAGTAGGTAAGACGACAAAACAACTTGGGACGCTTCATGTTGGGGATACTATTCTTAATTTTGCGGGGCCTCTTGGAGTTGCTTCTGACATTGAAAAATTTGGAACGGTGGTCTGTATTGGTGGGGGTGTTGGCATAGCTCCGCTTTATCCCATCATCAGGGCGTTAAAAAACGCAGGTAATTACGTTATCTCTATTCTTGGTGCTCGTAATGAAAAACTACTGATGTTGGAAGATGAAATAGGAGCATACAGTGATGAACTTCATATCTGTACTGATGATGGTTCTAAAGGAAACAAAGGCTTTGTGAGTGATGTTTTACAGAAGCTCATTGATGATGGCAAAAAAATCAACATTGTATGGGCCATTGGGCCTGTTATAATGATGAAGGTTGTTTCTGATTTGACTAAAAAATACAATCTTAAAACCATTGTAAGCCTCAATCCAATTATGGTCGATGGAACAGGGATGTGTGGTGGTTGCCGTGTCTCTGTTGGTGGTGAAACTAAGTTTGCATGTGTAGATGGTCCTGAATTTGATGGTCATTTAGTAGATTTTAACAATCTTATGCTTCGTAACCGACGTTTCGTTTGCGAAGAAAACGAAGCTTGTAAATGCGCAGGGGTGACCGTTTAAATGGCTGTTAAAAAAGAGAAACATAAGATGCCTGAACAGGCTCCTAAAGAACGTATTAAAAATTTTAACGAGGTCCCCTATGGTTATGATGAAAACACTGCTATAGAAGAGGCAAAAAGATGTTTGCAATGTAAAAACAGACCATGCGTTAGCGGCTGTCCCGTTGAGGTTGATATTCCTGATTTTATCAAACAAATAGCAGAGGGCAACTTTGATAAAGCTGTTGAAGTCCTAAAATCCAAAACCAGTCTTCCAGCAATTTGTGGTCGTGTTTGTCCGTATGAAAACCAATGTGAGGGAGAATGTACTCTTAAAAAAATTGGTGAACCTGTAGGTATTGGAAGACTTGAGCGGTTTCTTGCTGATTATGAAAGAAAAAAAGGAGTTAAAATCCCAAAAATCTCTAAAAAAACTGGTAAAAAGGTTGCCGTTGTTGGAGCGGGCCCAGCAGGTCTTACCTGTGCAGGTGATTTGGCTAAAATGGGGCATAACGTCACCATTTTTGAAGCGTTGCATGATCCTGGTGGCGTTCTAATGTATGGAATTCCTGAGTTTCGTCTGCCTAAAGAAATTGTAAAGGCAGAGGTTGACTACATCTCCAAGCTTGGTGTTGATATAAACTATGATGTTATTGTTGGTAAAACAATAACTGTTGAAGAAATAATGGACGATTATGATGCCGTTTTTATTGGGACTGGTGCTGGTCTTCCACGCTTTCTAAACGTCCCTGGTGAAAATCTTGATGGTGTTTATTCCGCTAATGAGTTTCTTACTCGTGTTAATATGATGAAGGCTTATCGTTTTCCTGAGTATGATACTCCTGTTAAAATTGGTAAAATTGTTGCCACGTTTGGTGCTGGTAATGTTGCAATGGATTGTGCGAGAACGTCACTTAGACTCGGTGCAGAAAAATCATATATCATTTATCGCCGATCAGAAGCTGAGATGCCTGCTCGTATTGAAGAAATACATCATGCAAAAGAAGAAGGGGTAATTTTCCACCTTCTTACAAATCCTGTCAAATTTACGGCAAATGATAAAGGTCTTTTAAAAGAGGTTGAATGTATTAAGATGAAGCTCGGCGAGCCAGATGCTAGTGGTCGCAAGCGTCCTGTACCCATTGAAGGATCTAACTTTAAAATTAAGATTGAGACTGCTCTTATTGCAATAGGTCAAAGTCCTAATCCTTTGATTCCTCAAAGCTTGAAGGGCTTGAAAATTGGTAAACATGGGAACATAGAAACCGATGAAAACGGGCAGACAAACATCCCTGGTATTTTTGCTGGTGGGGATATCGCTACTGGTGCAGCAACCGTTATTCTCGCTATGGGTGCTGGAAAAAAAGCTGCAAGGGCCATTGACGAGTATCTGAAATCAAAAAAGACTAACTCAACTCTTTAATGTGTTTTTATCCTTTCCTCGATTTGTTTTAATTTATTTTTTATTATGCAGAGTGAGACAAATTCTGGATCGATGGAAAAGGTCATTTTTGGAGAGAGATAGGTATCTTTCACCGCTCCTATGCATCCGGGAAAGAGCATGTCTAATTTTTCCTGCCATTCAAGGTGATCTTCGATTTTGTAAAAGGCGCTGAACAGGGCAAGGTTGAAGCCACCCCTTCCTGTTACGGCTTTAATGATCCAGGTGACATGGGAGTCATTTTTTAAGCTTTTTAAGACGTCCTTTTCTCGGTTTTTTATCTGCATCAATGATTCGACGAGGATGTATTCAGGTGGGACAATCACTCGTGGGAAAAAACACACAGGTCTTGATATAATACGCTCTTTGAGCAATGTTTCAATGCGTTTTTCTACAGTATGTCTGTGGACATTGAGTTCTTTTGCGAGAAAATTTTCATTGGTTTTTATTCCCTTTCCATGGAGGAGGTTTTCTAATATTGTTAAGGATAAATCGTCTAGTTCTACGCCCCTGATGGTCCGTTGTTTTTTGGTTTTGATATTCGTCTCTATTACCTTTACAGGGCTTGCTGGGTTGAATTTTTCAAAGCAGCCCGTTCCGAGATGAATGACTTTTGAGGGGTATCCTCCTTCTCTTTTTGGTAGTATTTCGTTATCGATGATGTTTTCCCGCCATTGGACATGGGAACACACGTCTTTGTGAAACGAGATCATGAGTGTATTATAGTCCTCTTCTTTGAAGAAGAATGCCGCGAAAATGTGGTTATCACATTCAATAAAATCTTTTGTTTTAGAATCGAGGGCCTGGGTAACGGTAATCTCCGCCGAAATGATCAGCGGTTCGACGGCGTGGACGCGGATCGGCCGATCTGCGGGG
>JAFGDG010000031.1 GCA_016932245.1 Thermoplasmatota archaeon | reverse complement strand
TGCAATATAAAAATTAGTTGAAATACCGAAATAGATCGAGAAGAACACTGCCAATGCTGAGACGAGAACACCCGTAATACCGTTGAGTGCCCAATACCAAGGTGTTGCAGGGTCACCTACTGCGTTCACTAATCGCATACCGGTTGGAAAAAAGAAGCCTATCACTGTGCCCATTGGACAAATCATAAGAATAGATACCACGATCTTGTTCAGCATCGCAGAGGTTATCATTCTCGACATCAGTACGGGAAGCAAAAAGTGTGTTATAAGGATAGCAGACACCATGATAAAAGGAGAAACAAATATCCAAGGAGAGCGTGTTAATGGCAGGCGTTCACTGATAAAGCTACCCACACCTGTGCAAGCGATGATTGTGAAAAGTAAGATGCCTAATGCATACACCGGATGTCCAAGAAACACAGACAACCTTTGAATAAGCGCAATTTCCACAAACATAAATCCAGCCCCAATCAAAGAAAAATACAAGGCCCTGGACCAAAATATGTGCCCAACTTTTATAGCGTTTTCTTTCTGCCGACTTCTGACTATTAGGGGGATGATATTTGTCAGGATGGTTAGTAAGAGTAATGATAGAATAAGTCCTCCTAAGGTACACGTTGCACGTAAATTACCTCCCATGACTCCCTCACTTCTTATTAACTGATTATCTCCGAGAAAAGCAGGAGATATATGTTTAAGACGAAGCATGTTAAAGAAATATGGATTTTCGTCGGTAGGTGGTTTATAATTCAAAATCTCATCTGCTATTGCTGAGTTTAACTCTTCCAGAGAATTTACAGAAACTATATCTCTCAAGATTTCATGGCTGGGTGGCATACTCGGAAGAATGGCAATATCATACTCTAAGTCAGCGCTCACTTTTTTCAATGTGGCAATATCTTGGGCGCTAAATGGTTGTTTGCTAACTAGCAGCGTAGAAACCTTATCAATAGTGATCATAGCAATGTGTTGGGATGGATTCTTTATACCAGATTGAAGTAGGGTAGCCACTGCAAGGCTAACAATACGGCCGGTTTCACCGATATTTTGGGAGTTATACCATCTTGATACTGTAAAAATGCCATCTTCAGCCAGTCTGTTTAAGAAAATTTGCCAAGCTTCTATGGTATAAAGTGCATTTTCAGAAAGAGAGAACGCACCGGCGCCCGTTGATGCCCATGTATCTATCAAAGACATTTGGATGATAGAATATTTGTCTTGTATCCTTGCCAGATAACTCCTCGCTTCATCAACTATGAAAGTGACCCCCTTACGATCAGCGAGACCGGCAAATTCCCTAAACTCATTCTGCAATAAGTCAATAAAGACGGGATTTACATCAATGCCGATCACCTTCTCATGACCAAAGAGAATAGCGCTTTGTAAATCCTTTGCGCCACCCACGCCAATGATACAGGCACCGCCTTGTTGACGCAGATAGTAGGCGACATTCGTTACATCAAAACGAAGATGGTCAATGTCATCAATTGAATAGAATCTTCGAAGTGTTGTGCCTGCAGCTCCGTCTATGTTCATATAATGCTGAAAGATTCCTTCCTTGGGTGCGACGGGGCTGGCTCCATAAATTTGTGGGCTATGCGTTAATCCTTTATATAAGACAACACGGGAGAAAGAATTCCATTTCTCTAGGAGATATGTTGATGGATTTGTAACCTGCCCCTTTATCACATATGGACCTATACCATAAACAGTGGAGGAGTTGATGAACGCCGAGATTACCAGGATGACGAACAACCAACTGCCCAAACGTCGGAGCTTAAAAGAAGGACTCTTCCATGCAAAACTCAATCCAGCCAAAATTCCTATGGACGCAAGCAGCAGAATCAAGCTGGGAGCATCAAACAATTCGAGACCAATCAAGACAAGTAGGCAACCGATTGCCGCACCGATGAGATCACTCGCATATATTTTCCCAATCGGAAGTTGATATTTGGTCAATGCGACAGTGATAACAATTCCCGAAAAATAGAAGGGTAACGAACATGCAATAGTGACTATGAGAATTGCGCACAGCGCCATAATGGATGGTCTCAAAACCAAAGGTGTCATGCATAGTATTATGAGGGAAAGCGGTGTCACCAGGGCGTAACCCAAACAGGCCTTTGCAATATTGTCATTCAATTTCTGAGAGAACCAATTAGGTTTCAGGTAGACTGTTGTTGCGCCTGCCGTCATTCCCAACATGGCTGTTGCAATAGCGAAGAAAGCTAAGTGGTACCATGCAACGACACTCAATAGTCTGGTTAACGTTATTTCCAAGGCCAGTGTTGAAAGAGCAATTAAGAATGTACCCAAATAAATATGCATAATGTTTTCCCCGAGGTTATATTATCTATCTTTTGCATGATTCACTAATCATCTCTATGTTCTATCTTCCCTCAGCCAAAGCTTTAATTGCTCGATATCCGGTTATTATATTGAAGAGTAATTGATGCCTGCGCCTTTTTAACACACCTCCCCACTCCTGAGCAAATACTTTAATTGGCCAAAATAGTCTCTTCCCATGTATAACACAAAGCATATATTGAATTGTCACAAACCGTTCCAACTCGGCCTTTGTCCATAGAGGAGTCTCAATAACAGGACGGTTGTATTCGTTATCTAAATATGTTTCGTCGATATACCCTTTACGACAAACAACATCATAAGCAACAGAACCAACATGGGGCGAGAGAAAGGATACCGTCGGATGCCGAATACCTAAATCTCGCATCAGTTTAAAAGAATCTTCCATTTGTTCGAAGGTCTCTATCGCCGTCTCGCCAACATTGCCGACAACTAAAAATGCCGAAACGGCCAAACCATGCTTTCTTCCCAGCTCAACCACCTCCGGCAGTTTATCCAGTTTAACCGGTTTATTAACAATGTTTTTAAGTACCCATTCATTACCGGATTCCACTGCCAAGTGTATTTGATAAAATCCAGCCTTCTTCATCTTTATAATTATCTCTTCATCCAATAACCATGGAGACATTCCATTGGGTGCATCAAAAGTCACTCCATAGTTTCGAGTGATGATCAAATCCAGAATTGCTATCACTCGATCTCTGTTAGCTAAAAACTGATCGTCTGACAAATAAATGTCATTTACACCGTAGACGGACACCAGTTCGTCTATTTCTGTTATGACGCTTTCTGGTGTTCTATTTCGAATTTTCTTTCCAAAGACATCGCTTGCTGAGCAAAAATTGCATCGGTATGGACATCCTCTTGAAGTCAAAAGAGAGGCACTCCGAGTCTCTTCAGAATACTCCTTTCCATGTCTTCCACGTGTGGCAAAGTACTTCTCCATTGGGAATAACTCTCTGTCCGGAAAAGGTAGAGCATTTACATCAGTATAAACGGATACAGGTTTTAAGACTTTTCTACCCT
>JAFGDG010000030.1 GCA_016932245.1 Thermoplasmatota archaeon | reverse complement strand
TTTTAACTTCTTTCTTTAGCGAAACGAACATATATTAAATTTTTTTTTAACAGATGGCCAAAGCAGGATTTTGTCGTTAAAGAGGGCGCGTCTCTCAGCAAGTATAAGAAAGTACTAAAGAGACAATTCTATATCACTTTGGTAGAGAAGGCGGGTCACTATGGATGAAGCAAGCATAGAGCGAGGAATCGTTTCTCTTATCAAAAAAGCCGAAACAGAACTTCCAGAGGATGTTATAGTTGCTCTCAAAAAGGCAGGTCAGATTGAAAAAGGAGTAGCAAAGACGCAGATAGAGACCATCCTTAGAAACATCGATCTTGCTAAGCAATCACAACGGCCTATGTGTCAAGACACGGGCATACAGACGTTCTTTGTTACTGTCGGCAGTGATTTCCCCCATATTGCAAGCATTAAAAAGTGGATAACAGACGCCGTGAAAAAAGCAACAAAAGAAGTACCTCTCCGCCCAAATACTGTTGACCCCTTTTTAGATAAAAATCATGGGGATAACACGGGTGAGCACATCCCATACATAACTTGGGATTTTGTTGATGATGACCAGATCGAAATCATAGCATTTCCAAAAGGTGGTGGAAGCGAGAATATGAGCAAATTGGGAATGTTGAAACCTGGCGTAGGAATTGAAGGAGTCAAAGATTTTGTGGTTGAAGAGATGATAAAAGCAGGCGGCAATCCGTGCCCACCAACGGTTGTTGGGGTGGGAATCGGCGGCGGTGCTGATCTTTCATTAAAACTAGGGAAAAAAGCATTGCTCAGACCAGTAGGAAAACGACACAAAGACAAAACGATTGCAGCGATGGAGAACGAGTTGATTTCACGAATAAATAAGAGCGGTATTGGCCCTATGGGTCTTGGGGGAAAAACGACGGTTTTAGACGTTCATGTAGAAAAGGCACATAGACATCCTGCAAGTCTTCCTGTTGGCATTGCGGTTCAATGTTGGGCGGATAGAAGAGCAGCTATGATTATTCATCATGATGGGAGTTGGACGGTGAAGTAAATGGAATATTACCTTACCTTGCCTGTGACAAAAAAGGATATACAGAAGCTCAAAATTGGAGATATTGTTTATGTAACGGGAGGAGTGTTTACTGCTCGCGACGAAGCCCATCACAAGATGCTTCAAAAAGATAAAGCACTCGATTTCGACCCATCAGAAATGGCGCTTTATCATTGTGGCCCTCTTATGAAAAAAGAAAAAGGCACATGGCGCGTGGTATCGGCAGGCCCGACAACAAGCAGCCGTATGGAGATTTTTGAAGATGAATTTATTAAAAGGTTCGGCGTACGCCTCATCATAGGAAAAGGGGGCATGGGTGAAAGAACAAAAAAAGCATTACAAAAATATATCTGTGTATATACATCATATACTGGTGGTGCAGGAGCTCTTGCCGCAGACAAGGTCGAAAAAGTTAACGGCGTGTATTGGTTAGATGAGCTTGGAATGCCTGAGGCCGTGTGGCTCTTTACCGTAAAGGATTACGGGCCCTTGGTTGTTGCAATGGATTCACACGGAAATTCGATTTACAAACAATAACACTTTTTTAGTGATACATCGTCTACAAAAAAATCATGTTGTTCAAAAGTAACCTAAGAATCATTTGGAAATGTTTATTAGATGGTCTCTTTTTTAGGGGGATGAGAAAAATGAATGACGAACCAATATATGTTAAGAGGGGAGAACAGCAACATCAAACAAAAACACCTGGTAAATTGTTTAGATTGATGATTAAATCAGAAAAACTAGAAGCAATTATCGCAGAGATAGATCCACATACTACATCACGTTGGTATCAGCACGACGGTGAAGAACTCCATTACGTTCTTGAAGGAGAAATAGAATACGAGGTTGGAGAGAAGACATACAGACTTTCTACAGGAGAATTACTCTGGCATAAATCAACAATCAAACACAGAGCAAATAATACTAGCGATAAGAAAGCAAAATATGCGACTATAGGAACACCGCCAACATTCATGTAAATTGTTGCTTTTTTCTCGTTGCAAATGGCCACCTATCGCATACTTGTATACTATGCTTTCTTTTTCTCTGCATCTTCGACTTCTTTTTTAATCCAGGGGCCTACTTTATCTCCATGATACAACTCTTTTAAATCACCATCAAGATTAGATGGTTTTAGTCGCATAATCCAACCTTTTTCATACGGACTTTTATTCAATAAGGTGCAATCATCTTCCAATTCTTCGTTTACTGCTATGATTTCGCCAGAGATTGGCGCGACAAATTTTCCTACCCATTTGGCTGATTGAATCTTTCCACAGGTCTCTCCTTGTTCTACTTCATCTCCTTCAAAAGGAAGATCGATATAGGTGGTGTCTCCTGCACTTTGTTGATAGAAATCATTCATCCCCACAAGCACAGTTCCATCAGATTCAACCTTAACCCACGTATGATCTTTATGATAATACAGATCATCTGGTAAATTGTATCCCTCTATTTTTGCCATACGATTTTGCCTCCGTTCTTATATCAAACAAGTGTTGTTCCTTGTTATAAAAAGTTTATTTATTAACATTATGTATTGTTAGTGGCAAACAAGTATCTCTGGTTCAATATGGATGTTAGTTTTAATAGAATTAGTAATTAAACATGCTCGTTCTACTTTTTTCAGTATCTTTTCAACTCGTCTGCAATCCTCTTCTGAAAATACGCCAACTTTAACCCTGATTGTAATGGAGCTAAACTGAAAAGTTCTGTTAACTAATTCAACCGTCCCCGTAGCCTCACTTTTATAGAATTTAAACTTCAGTTGCTCTTTGTTGGTAAACCAGAGAAAGGTAGTCATCGTGCAAATCTCAACTGAGCCAAGAAAGAAATCCTCGGGTGACCATATGTTAGGATGCCCTCCGAATTCTGGTGGACAGGCAACAGTAATGTCAGGTTTGCCTGCCGCCTGCAGAATTCCTTTTTTTTCAGACGACCAGGTAAGATTGGTCTTATATGTATATTGAACTGGTTCTCCTTTCATAATATTTCCTCATATATGTTGGTTACTTCTCTCACCAATTTAGTTACCAATTTTCCAACATTCTGCTGTAGTTCTTTTGATAACTCAGTTCCTACTGAAGTATCTTTTGGCTGAACTCCAAAAAATAAGATATGCTTTGGGGCCTCATTGAGATTTTTTGAGAGACTGATAATTTCAAGAATGTCTGATCCGTGAGTTGAAGACGGTAGTGAGGTACGATTATTCTTTATTTCTTGTAGGGTGAAGAGCTTCCCGTATCCTGCAGCAGCATTAAAACGCGCAGCATCAATAATGAAAACAATATCAAATCGAGCAAGCAGGTGAAGTACATTCATGCCACCCGTTCCACCATCAATATATTGAATATTCTCTGGTAGCTCATGCTTCCGTTCAGCAAGTTTTTCCAATAGCACAAGGCCTATGCCATCATCGCGTCGCAACGGATTTCCTAGACCAATAACACCTATTTTTTTCATATTAGATGAAGGTAACATCGAGATAATGAGTACTGCATGAAATGCAAGGATCATAGGCTCGGACAAGCATCTCGAGACTCAGTTCAATTTCCTTTTGCGGCTTATCGATAATTTGTGGGACAAATGATTCCATGTCTTTTTGAATATTTGCGTGATTTTGATTTGTAGGAATGATGCAATTTGCTTTTTCGCATTTCCCTTTATCATTGAGGCTATAGTCATGGACTAATATTCCCCTAGGAACTTCGACGATTCCAACGCCCCTTCCTGCCTTAAGCGTTATTTCCTGTGGTTTTTCATCTTTGATTCCGTTGTCAAGAAGCTGATCGACTATTTTGATAGAATCTTCAATGTTGTGGACAAATTCGACCATCTGTGCAATAGTGTTCATAAAGGGATTGTAATTTACTGCTTTGAGGGAGAAAAGATTGGCAACCTCTTGGGCATTTTCATGAAGTTGTTTACTGTTAATATTGAAACGAGCGAGCGCGCCAACCATATATGACTCTCGAGCATGTTTTGCATGCAATGCAGTGGAATACGGAACAAAATATTCCTTCATGATGTTTTGATAGTTTTTGTAATCGGGGTATTTTCCGGTGTCGGTGGACGTAATAACACCATCATATAACGCATATTCTTTTTTTGAACTCAATGCAATGAATTCTGTTTCTCTAGTGAACGTTGGAAAGCCACCGATAACGCCATAAATGGTTTTTGCAACCTCGTTGGCAACCGCAAGATCTTTTTCTAATCTTTTTTTAAGATCGCTAAGTTGGCGTGCGGTTGGTACTGCAGAAAATCCTCCGACTATGAGACGAATGGGGTGCGTCGTCCTGCCACAAATTAAATCAGACAGCTCATTGGAGAGCCGATGAAGGTGAATGATTTTTTTCACCGCATCTTTATGTTTCGATTGTATCAGAGGAAATACACTGCCAACACCAAATAAATCAGGAAGCGCAAGATATCCTATATGTAGGATATGACTCTGCATATTTTCTCCGTTGATGGCAAGCCTTCTGAGGAATTCTGTTTGTTCTGAGACTGTAACATCGAGCGCATCTTCCGTTGCTTTTAGGGATGCAAGCGAGTGACCAATCGAGCATATGCCACAAATCCGTGAAGTGATTGAGCGGAGTTCATCGTAGTTCCGATCATGCAACATGGCTTCAAAAAATCTGGGGGCTTCAGAAATTTGCCATTCGAGTTTTTCGATGTTTCCATTTTTGACATTAAGGACAATGTTGCCATGACCTTCGACACGGGTTACATGGTCGATGTTAATATCCATGGTGTTACTCATTTTTTCCCCTCCGTACAAGTGTCATACCGTCTTTTGGATTAAAAACACCAGTGTTGTAGATCGTACATCTACTCTTCATTTCTTCATAAGTCAAATCGTATCGTTGTAGCAGTTCCATAACACATTCAACATCAGGCTTACTCAGAATTCCTCGACATCCATCACAAGGACTGCCATTAGTTGGGCAAATCGCCCCGCATCCTGCTCTAGTTATTGGCCCGATACAAAACTTACCAAGTTCAAAGAGGCACACATTTTCATTTTTTTTGCATTCGACGCATACTGGATAATTGGGTATTTCTGGTTTTTTTCCCAATGCTAAAGAGGTGATCACGTGTTTAATTTCTTCACGGTTTGGGGGGCATCCATGAATATAATAATTTACGGGCACAACCTCATTAATTGCTTTTGTTTGTGAGACCTTGAAAAATTCGTTATTTTCAACATCAACATCTCCGTACACTTCTTTCATAACTTTTTTGACTGGCCATTGGTTTCTGATCTTGTTTACGCCACCAATTGTTGCACACGCCCCAAACGCAACAAGAATTTTTGCATGATTTCTGATACGTCGTAATCGTTGTTCATCCATCGGTCGCATGATTGATCCTTCTACAATGGCGATATCATAATCGTCGGAGTGCTCTTTCATCACCTCTCGAAAACTTACGATATCGACGATGTCGATCAGATTTAGGATGTCTTCTTCAAGATCCGCAATTTGCAGTTGGCACCCTTCGCAGCTTGAAAAATCAAAAAATGCAACTCGGGGCTTCATTCAAACGCCTCCGGTAGATTTTTTATTTGTTCATAATTGAATACTGGTCCCTCTTTACACACATAGACGCCATTGATTTGACAGTGACCACATTTGCCCACACCACACTTCATTCTCCTTTCGAGAGAAACATAAATGTTTCTATCCATAATGCCTAACGTTTGCAAACATTTGATGATATATCTATAGGCAATTGGAGGGCCAATGATTACTGCAATGGTATTTTCGGAGTCATATTTATCTAAATGAATTTTAGGGTAAAGCGTAGTTATTAGTCCGGTGCAGCCTGTCCAACACTCACCTTCGGCGCATTGATCAACAGTTAATTCACAGGTGACGTCAACGATTTTGCACCATTCGTCAATTTCTTCTTTAAAAAGAACTAAATTCGGCTCTTTTGCTCCATATAAAATCATAATGTCTTTGAATTTTTTTCTATTTTTTTTGTCAAGTACGTACTGAATGAGAGATCGCATTGGTGCAATGCCTAAGCCCGCGGCAGAAAGTAAGAGATGTTTCTTTTCAAATGATTTCACATCAAATCCGTTTCCTAAAGGTCCTCTAATTCCTAGTTTTTCTCCCGGCTTCATTTTAAAAAGATGTGATGTAACATTTCCAACCCGTCGAACAACAAGTTCAAATGAAGCAGATGCACTTGGTCCAGATGAAACAGAAATCGGAGCTTCACCAATACCAAAAATTGAAACCTCAACAAATTGTCCTGGTTTATGTCCAAGCGACTTTTTGTCATCTAATTCGATTTCAAAAAACATCTCACTTTCGGTCAATTTTTCCATGCGTTTGATGGTTGCACTTCGAGGAATATGAATTAGTCCCTTATCGGCCACTTCTTCAGTTTTTTGTTTAATAAAAAACTTTCCTGTATTGTCACTCCGTTCAAAATGAGAGAGGTCATTTATCACATCACAGGGATCAGCAATATCTGGCAGACAAGCGATGCCGCATCGCCCACAGCCTACACAGGCTATAAAACCGTATCTTTCTGGCAGATAGTTGCCTTTTCGATAGAATCGATGTCGATATCGTTTACTAATATCTTCACGGAACACTTCGCCACTTCCAATTAGTGTAAAATCACGCAACAAACAGCCATCCCATGTACGAATTCGACTTCCGTTTTTGAGATTTAAGGAAACATCATCTTTTACGTCATAACAAAAACAAGTTGGGCATACCATTGTGCACGAACTACATTCCATGCACTTCTGTGATCTCTTTTCCCAAATTGGATGATTGTAGTTAGCAACTAAAAGGCCAGACCATTCTTCTTTTGGAACTTTTAGACTTTTTTTGAATTTAGAGGCAAGATTCTTTTGTATCTCATCTCTTTTTTCAATCTCTGCAGCAGTTGCTACCTTGGTTTTTGCATATTTTTCAAGCAGGTTTTCCCCCTTTTCTGAACCAATGGTGATTGTATATTTATCTCCAATATTTGTAAGTAAAAGATCAAATCCAGAATCTGTAACGTGAGTGTTCATACTAGCAGCAAAAGATCGCTCAGAGACCTGCTGCATATCAACACCAATGATGATAGCTTGCTCTCTTCGCTTTTTATAAAAATCATCTTTTTGGGAATCAAGGTAGAGTTTGTCCGTCTGTCCTAGTGCTATGATATCATATGGATGAACACCTATGAGTATGAGAGGTTTTTCAGTATTTGGTTGTTGAACATTGAGCGGTTCTCCAAGCGTAAAGTCCATAAGTTTCTCATATTGGGGTAGAAAATACTTTTTTGGTGGGAGGATGGTAACATCGTAATCTAAACGCAGTTCCCTAGAATGTTCAAGCGGACCAAAAACAAATCGTTTCCCTTTCGCCTTAACACCTACCGTTTCATGTGTTTTATCTTTAATTAGAGCATCTACAAAAGAATTCAAATCTTTTTTAGTAATTGTTTTTACAACTTTAGAGCTAGATTCAGTCATAATTTACCACCAAATTAACCCTCCGATACTCAGGGTTTACCTGTTTTCACGAACCAGTATCTGATAAGAGTATAATAGTCTTCTCAGTGATGATTTACTACTAAGTCAGTTATGATTGTAACGTCTTCTTTTTTTAACTGTCGTAGTTGATAGTTACATGCGTTTAAAAATTACGTACGTGTAGCTTTTAATAATTGTCGACTCAAAGAAGGCTAACTCAGTTTTTTCTATAAAAATATTTTATGTTTAGCAGAATTTTCCCCTAAATTTTTGATTTTTTCTGTGAATTCTGTAGCCACTCTTGCATATTTGGTTCCTTCTGATGCAGAAATCCATGAGAGCAATAAACGATCAGGTTCTATGTCAAGCTCTTCAAATATTTTTTTTAGCAATGCAAATCTTCTACGAGTGTAGTAATTGCCTTTTTCGTAATGGCAGTCACCAGGATGACAACCAGCTACAAG
>JAFGDG010000029.1 GCA_016932245.1 Thermoplasmatota archaeon | reverse complement strand
TTACCCGCTATTACATTATAAATATTTTACTTTTTTGGTATTTTCTTTATTTCTAATTAATTTTCTTGTTGCGATTGACTCTTTATTCCCAAAATATTAAAAATGAAACATTCTAAAAAAATCACTTTTTGCTTATAACATAATTATCAATCAATCACCTAATGATACTAGTTCCAACTTCATGAACATTGATAAAAAAATATTCATTGCCCACATACAGATAACTCCAAAAACTTTACCTTACATGAATTCCAATAGACCAACATTTAGAATAAACACAAAGCTGCAATCATAAACAAAAGCACAAGAATTAAATAACTAACGATGTTACAGCGCAGACGGTGAAATCAACATGGACCTATACATGTTATCAATACCAATTGGAGGCATTGTTGCATTACTTTTTGCGGCAGTTCTCTATGTTAAGGTTAAAAAACAAAGTCCCGGTAATGAAAAAATGCAGGAGCTTGGCAAAGCCATCCGTGAAGGAGCAATGGCTTTCTTAAATAGTGAATATAAGGTTCTACTGATCTTTGTTGCAATTGTAGCAGCACTTCTTTTCATCGCATCATTCATTGAGGGAAGTAACATTCAGGTCGGCCTATCTGTTGCTTTTATTATCGGAGCATTGCTCTCAGCACTCTCCGGTAATATTGGTATGCGTATGGCCACCATGGCAAACTCCCGTACTGCCGAAGGAACAAAAAATAGCCTTGCAAAAGGACTATCCATCGCGTTCTCAAGCGGAGCGGTTATGGGAATGTGCGTCGTAGGCCTTGGAGTCCTAGGAGTGTTCAGCCTTTTCTTCCTCTTCACACAACTTTTCTCATTTGATGTGGTCACCTCAACCAATATGCTTTTCGGCTTTGGATTTGGTGCATCGTCCATAGCACTCTTTGCCCGTGTCGGGGGCGGCATTTACACAAAAGCTGCAGATGTCGGAGCGGATCTTGTCGGTAAAGTCGAGGCAGGAATACCTGAGGATGACCCACGAAATCCCGCAGTCATTGCAGATCAAGTAGGTGACAATGTCGGTGATGTTGCGGGCATGGGAGCAGATCTTTTTGAATCCTACGTTGACTCACTTATTGCAACAATGGCACTTGCCGCAGTTACTATGGCTGCCATTTTACAAGAAGGATCATCTCAGACCCTTGGACAATTGGTTCTTACCGCAGAAAATATCACAGCTGCAATTTGGCTCCCCCTTGTATTGGCCGCATTAGGAATTCTTTCATCTGTTGTTGGAACACTAATAGTGGTTGCTGGCAAAGGAACGAATATTTATGGAGCGCTTAGAAACTCATTATATGTTGCAGCGGTTATAACAGCAATCCTCTCAGCGATTGCAACATGGTATCTAATCAACGATCTCAATCCATTTTACGCGATCCTCTCTGGTCTTGGAGCAGGTTTGGTTATCGGTTTTAGCACAGAATATTACACATCTGAAAAAAGAAAACCAGCACAGACAATTGCTGATGCATCAAAGACAGGGCCTGCAACAGTTATTATTCAAGGTTTACAGGTTGGAATGATCAGTACAATCATCCCAGTAATCGCAGTAGTTGCAGCTATGCTATTAGCATACTATTTCGCGGATTTCTATGGGGTTGCCATATCCGCAGTTGGCATGCTCTCAATCCTCGGCGTCTCATTAGCAACAGATTGTTATGGCCCTGTAGCTGACAACGCTCAAGGTATCTCTGAAATGGCAGGAATGGGAAAAGAAGTCCGTGAGAATACCGAGAAGCTTGACGCAGTAGGCAACACCACCGCAGCCATGGGAAAGGGATTTGCAATAGGCTCAGCAGCAATCACTGCATTAGCTCTTATTTTCACGTATATCACAACAGCGGATGCAATGGGCTATACACTATCATTGGATCTTGCAGATCCAAATGTTGTTGTTGGCATATTCATTGGTGCCATGCTACCATTCGTATTTACCGCTCTCACCATGGGTGCCGTTGGAAAAGCAGCATACCAAATGGTAGAAGAGGTACGAAGACAATTCAAGGAATTGGGCTTATTAACGAGCGATAAGAACAAACCAGATTACAAAGGCTGTGTAGCAATAAGCACAAAACAGGCCCTAAGAGAGATGATACTACCAAGTTTACTTGCAGTCATATCACCAATCATCGTTGGCATCATCCTCAAACCTGAGGGATTAGGCGGTCTACTTGTGGGCTCAATCGCAACAGGTTTTCTCCTCGCAGTTTTCCTAGCAAACTCTGGTGGCGCATGGGATAATGCAAAGAAATACATTGAGGCGGGTAACCTTGGTGGTAAAGGATCAGCAGCACACAAAGCAACTGTTATCGGTGATACCGTAGGCGATCCATTCAAGGACACATCTGGACCATCATTGAACATTTTAATAAAATTGATGTCCATTGTTTCCCTTGTGTTCTTGCCACTTATCATCGCCGTAGCATCACTTTGAAACACAACTTAATATCCTAAAAAAAACTGATGGGAAACCATCTTTTGGTTTCCTTTTATTTTACTCAAAAAGCATATAAGGAGTAAGTGTATTCCAAAACAAATATTATTTCATTTCCTATAGTGATAAATATGTATTACAAAGTAAAAGTTGAGGATACCATTCGAATCATGCCTGATCAATTCGGTGAAGACATCGATGAGGTCATTAAAACAATCGTCCAACAAACATTCGAAGGTACCGTTCGAAAGGATGATGGTATCATTGTCGTAGCAGAGAACATTGAACCCGTCGGAGATGGCATCGTCATCCATGGTGATGGCGCCATGTACCAAAAGGTACAATTCGATGCGTTAACCTTTAAACCAGAGATGCAAGAAGTCATAGATGGAATCATCTGTGAGATCGTTGAATTCGGAGCGTTCTGCCATATTGGACCAATCGATGCGTTAATCCATATGAGCCAGATCATGAATGATTACGTACAAGTAGATGCAGAGAATGAAATCATCACAGGCAAAGAGAAAAAGAGACAATTGAAAGTTGGAGATTCCGTACGTGCTCGTATCGTAGCAGTAAGCCTTAATGAACTTTCTGCAAGGGAAAGCAAGATCGGCCTTACCATGCGTCAACCATCACTTGGATCGCATCTGTGGCTCAATGAGAACACCGAGGAAGATTCAGAAGGAAAGAAAAAACAATCATCAAAGAAAAGACATAAATAATTGGGTGAGAAACAATGAAAGTGCTGTACGCATGTAAAAACTGTCATTCATTAACCTCTGAAAAGGTATGCCCACAATGCGCTGTTCCAACCTCAAAACGTTGGCAGGGTTATATCGTTATCAGAGATCCATCTATTTCACAAATCGCGGCAAAAATGAATATTAAAAAACCCGGTAAATATGCGCTGAAGGTTAAATAGATGCCCATACTGGCAAAGTATACCTTGCCTCCGTCACTTCGTGAGAAACTAAAGGAACCTATTGGGATACTTGTTTCAGGTGATGAATTATCTACCATCCTTGAAAAAGAAAGAATAGTGGTCTCAGTCGGTGATCAAGTCACTGCAAGTATATTAAGAGAAGGATTCCATCCAGCCATCTGTATCATCGATTATCAATCAAAACGCAAAGAGAACTCTAAGGATCTTAACATCTTATTACAATCATGTGGAAAACAAGTTATGCAAGTGGTTAATCCACCAGGTGTCATAACAAATGAGTTATGGGATTGCATTCAACGATCATACATCGATCTTGATGCAGATGCCTCGGTACGCATCGAAGTTGACGGTGAAGAGGATCTCGCCGCACTTCCCGCAATAATTTTAGCTCCTGCAAACGTAACTATAATATATGGATTGCCGGATAGAGGGGTCGTAGTAGTCCCTTCAACGGAAGAATACAAGCGAAAGGTTAAAGAGATATTAGCAGAGATGTGAGTGCTATGGAAATAGAAATCAATGAGAAGAAAACAAATCCGTACCTTAACCGTACGGAGGTACATTTCACAATCACCCATGAAAATCAAAAAACGCCAAACAGGGATGTCGTTCGCACTGAACTTGCGGATAATTTGAATGCAAAAAAGGAAAACATCATCATCGAACGACTTGATTCAGGTTTTGGAAGTCGACAGACCAAGGGATACGCAAAGATCTATTCTTCTCGGAAAGATGCTGAAGAGATGGAATATAAATATATCATCAAACGTAATGCAGTTAAAGGAAAACAAAAGAAATCCGATGAAGAAGGAAAGGAAGAAGCAGAGAGTGCACCAGAGCCCAGTGAAGAAAAGGAGAATGAATAATCATGAAGGGACGAGAACTATTCAAAGTTGAGAATGGACACATTAAACGCATGCGACGCCATTGCCCAAAATGCGGAGATGGTGTATTTCTTGCAGAGCACAAAGACCGTGTAAGCTGCGGGAAATGCGGTTATACTGAGTTCAAATCAAAAGCATAAATCGATATCATTTTTTCTAACTCTTATTTATACCATTTTAGTTTTTAAACAGTGTGGACCATAGCTAGCTTTAAGAGAATATGGCAACGTTTTTATCATCAATTCATCTTTACTGGGTAACATTAAAGAAGAACATTTGGGTCTGTAGTGTAGCTTGGATATCACAGAGGCCTCCGGAGCAGGGATAAACTCGCCTTACGTTGTCATACATTACATATCACCACTCTATCATATTATGAAGCATTATATTTAATACTTTGTATTGCGATGTTTTGTTAATTTATCAAAATAAAAATTGCCAACTGTACGCATCCCACATTCCGAAACTGCGGGTTTTACAATATGACACTCTGCCATGACAT
>JAFGDG010000028.1 GCA_016932245.1 Thermoplasmatota archaeon | reverse complement strand
TTGCACATCCCATCCTTAAAAAAGAAAAATAATTCATCCCTTAATTATCTATTTCGGGATGAAGCCTAACATGATTTAGCATACTATAACTTATTCTAAAGAGCAATAGTGAAATGTTGAATGGAATACAATGTTAGTTTTATGGTCCATCTTATCTATTATCTGCTTAAAAGGCATATCCTTAAAGCAACACTAAACGAACCTGAAAGAATGAATTACTGTTTTTTATAAAAATTTTACAGCGATGCTCTTTCATTTGTTTCTGGTAACACAGGCAACACTATAAAAGTCAGGCAGCCATGTCAACGTTGTGAGTGAAAAAGTCAAGATATACGGAGAGCGAAACACTGGCACCAATTATCTTTCACAGTTACTTCAATTAAATCTCGAAGTATCTGTATTGCCGGGTGTAGTTCCTGGCCATATTAGTATCTTATCAGACGCAATACGATTGCTCGCTCCTTGGGGGCGTCTTAATGAAACACTGATAGATCATTATTTTAAACAGACCTACCAAAAAAATCTTGGATGGAAACATGCGTTGCTATCAACAACTCTTTTGCAAGCCATTGCTACATACCCCAAACCAGTATATTTTATAACTATGACAAAAAACCCATACTCCTGGTTACTCTCATTACACAATAATCCCTACCATGTCCAAAACGCCCATGAAACGTTTGAGGAGTTTCTCACCGAGCCGTGGGTAGCGGTAGGGCGTGAACATGGTTCAATGCCATTTGACAATCCTATCGAAATGTGGAATCGTAAGAACGCTTCATATCTTTCATTAGGAGGCATTGCACCTGCTCTCAATATTAGATATGAGGATGTGCTTGCAAATCCTGCAAAAATGGTCGAGAGTATCGCTGCAGAATTCAACCTTCCAAAAAAATCAAAAACAGTACGAAATATACAGGCCTCAACAAAAGAAAAAGAAAAGGATTTTTCATATTACCAACACTATTATTTGGATGAAGTGTGGAAAAAGGAATTGAACGATACCACAATTGCCTTCATTAACATCCATGTTGATAAAAAAATTATGGCTTTTTTTAACTATACGTTATTAAATGCAAAATAGAAAAAAAAGAAAAAGGAGATGAGAGGGAGAAGGGGGCCCCTATAAGGCTAAGAATCCCCACCATGGCTCTTGGATTGTTTGGATTTCGCCCGTATCAACATCAATCTGAAGTGTGACGCCCATATCAACGCTGATAATCCCCAGAAGTTTTGCGTTTTTTACTCCTTCAACCTGATAGACAGGTTTGTTATCTACCGTTGTTATGTCTACAGATTTTACTGATTTTAATCCAGCCTGTGGAAGAGAAGGCGACGCGTCAGTGGATGATAGCGTCTCTTCAGCTGAAACAAAGGGGACAGAACAATCGGGAGGAGACTCTACCGACTGTTCCTCTGGTGGAAGGGACTCGGTTGTATCATCAACATCTTCCTGTTCTTCTTCTACAACAGGTGGTTCGGGAGGTGTATCTTGGTCAATCTCAAGATATTCTGCATCAATAGGATAGGCATAGACGGGGTCAATTTTCACTTTGATAGTATACGGGCCATCCCAAGTGTTTGTTGGAATATCAGAAAGATAGTGATAGGATGGTGTAGACATCCAGACTTGTTGAGTAAGCCCGCACACCACTGGTTGAACGTTAGTATCTTGGGCATACGTTGATATAACACGCAATGGGATGTGATGATTCCAGGGTCTTCCGCCATTGATCGCAATATCGATGGTGACATCATGTCGTCTAGACTCAGCAGCATTCTGAGATGAAGACCGACTCCATGATGAATGAGAACCGGCACCAACACCGATGAATGCATCTAGAGGAATACGTTTTTGTGCCTGGACGCTTACTGCGTGATCTTGATTCCAGCAGATGTCTCGATTACTATCTGTAGGACTAGTCTTGAGTTCCGACGCGGCACAAAGTTGTGGGGTAAATCGTGTGAAATAGACCGGAATGGAATATAACTTGCCTGTTTTCATGCTGAGTGGCACACGCATGACTGCTTGAATACCAGCAAAGATGGTTTCTCCAGAGTTCGTGGTTATAATAAAAAGTGTTCTTCCTGAATGAACCCATTCATACGAGGGTTGGGGTTCAGCAACAATCGGCTGAACGACAGATGATACTTGTTTTGCTTCTTGAGAATAATCTGTCTGTGCTGCCTGTACAGAGCCCGCAAGAGCAATAAGTACGACCATACAGACGGTAACAGGTTTCCAAAGACGAGCATATCTCCAGCTTTGTAGTGTACTGTGATTTTCATCATTCATAGTTTCAACATCCTGTCCACCGTTTTATTGTGGACAATAGGTATTATCTTGTGCAGTTTATATACCATCTTTGGAGTGGGGTTTTGTCTATTACTTAAGCGTTATGGTAGCTGATTTTGTATGAAGGAGAAAAAACATAACATACACCGTTTAGGTGACGTGCCTATATGCATCTTCAAAAAGAAAACAATTCGTCGATCTTCCTTTCTTCCGTAGACGAATAAGTCCTGCCTGTTGCAGTACTCTAATATTATAATTGATGGTTTGATGTTTCTCGTCAAGCATACGGGCAATTTCTTTTTGATTAATGCCTTCGTTTTGTTTAACAGAGTGTAATATCTTTGTTTGTAATTCGGTCAACCGGTACCGCTCCTCTTGGGGGAACTTCATACCGGTCGGATAAAAGGCACGAAAGCGTAGTCCTTCCTTTCGAGATTTTACCATGCCTGTCTTTTCAAGCATGTGTAAATGATAGGAAAGCGTGCCATTTTTGACATCAAGTTCTCTCATAATTTGGTTATAATGGACACCCGGATGAGTTTTAATGAAGCCGTAGATCTCTCCGCGAACGAACTGATCAAGGACATCTTCTTTTTGAATGCGGGTGTATAAGGGAATAAGCAATGGGAGAAGAGCAAGAAGTTTGTATTTCCCGGTTTCTGTAGCCGCAAAGCCAAGTAAGGCTACACTACCAAACCCTGCTGCAGAGGTCACTGCAACCACTTCTTTGTTGTCTCCAACCCAGAGCTGCACGTACTGACCGGCTGAAAGTGAAATAGATTGGGTTTTCACACAGGAATATGTAATGCCATTACTGTCAGTCAATGTAATAGTGATAGGGTACTCTCCTTCTTGAGTATAAACATATGAAAGCGTCGTTAATAGTGTGGCATTTCCTTCCTCAACTTGGCCGTTTCCCCAATCAACAGTGTAATTAACAAGAGACGTAAACGAGTCGAGAGCATATGAATTGAAATTAACAGACACCTTGTAATTATCCAATCCTTTAATCGATTTGTGAAGAGTTGCATTGGATAAATAATCAACTGTTTTGGTAATGTCTATTGTTTTTGTGATTCCATCCGCATCTGCGATATCAATGGTAGTATTTGAAATATGAGTGACAACAGTATCTTCGGTAGCAGAAATCTCGATACCCTCTTTTACAAAAAGAGGGGTAGCGTTTGCGTTTCGGGAAGTAGTAAACGGGGAATCATAGAGAGATGTTGATATACTCATGTCTGGGAGATTATCACGAATGTCCGCTTCATCTGCGGCCATCAGCGGGTTTGCCCAACTGATAAGGAGAACACTAATGATACAGAACAGAACACCTGAATGAAAGGTAAATAAGGTATGTACAGTCATAATATACGTCCTCTTTTGACTGCTTCTACTTTCAATTATTACCATCTATCATATAAATAGATATTGGAACAGAGTTTTGTATAACTCATCTGACCTCACAGAAAAGATATATAAAGAAATATACAGAAAGATATGAAATGTTACTTTTTGAAGATATTAAATTTTTCCAGTGCTTTTATTACACTATGGCGAACAAATCCACTCTCATCCTGCAAAGTATCAAGGAGAGGAACAATTGCTCGATTATCGCCAAGTTTTCCTAATGCCGTTGCGGCATCACTCCGAACTTCCCAATACGAATCCTGCAAGCACCTAATTAGAGGATCAACGACGGTGGGACTACCAATCCTGTCCAATGCATAGATAGCAGAAACCCGCACCACAGGATCAGGATCATGAAGCATCTTTACCAGATGACTGATGGCGTCTTTTTTTCCTATTTTTCCGACAAGTATCGCAGCAAGCGATCGGACACGTTTATCGCCATCCTGCAGTGATTTAAAAAGAGCATCACTTGACTTGGCTGGTGACAGTGCATTTAATGATGAAATGGCCTCTTTTCGTACCCGTGGACTTTCATCATCCAGCATTTGTGTGAGATAATCAACAGCTTTGACGTTTCCAAGTTTACCTAACGCACGAGCAATGTCAACCCGGACTTCTTCGCAGGGGTCATGCATGGCCCTAACCAGGTCATCAAACACGTTTTTATCTCCCATCTCACCCAACACATACGCAGCATGCCATCGCAATTCATCTCGTGTATCCTCAAGTAATGTTTTTACCAAGGGTTTAACCAATCGTGGGTCTTTTTTTTCCTTTAACACATTCACGGCAGAAAGCCAGACGTTTTCATTCACGTCCTCCAGGGTTTGGAGTAACGCATCGGTTACTTGAGGAATGTCATAGTTTTTAAGTGCAAACACAGCATTTGCCCGAATGTTCCAATTGTCGTTTTGCAAATCTTGAAGTAGTTTTTGTACAGCCTGATTATTAGAATGAACTGGTTGTTTCATCTAATCGACTCCTACGTGGTTCTTACTACCATATAAAATAAATTGATAAGAATGTTTTCATACAGTAGCATGCATATATTTTTTAGAAATAGATAGATGGATATTTATACAATAACTAGTATTACTTTTCCTAATGCCCTTGAGGATGGGAGATGAAGTAAAGATGATGGTGGGATCGTTTTCATCTTTTTCTTTATGCTACTTTCCTAAGAGGTAAGATAAGAATTCACTATGTGAGATAACTGTCATGCCAGGGAATTGTCTACTCATCATCTCAAAAAACGAAGGAATCAATCCCCTCTCTCTCGCAGAGGAAGCACTTCAATCAGATGTTATTGACAAAATCATTATTTCTGATGGGTCGAACGAAGAAACATTTAAACGACTGAAGGCAAAGGAAACTAAAACTATTGAAGTTATACATGAAAAAACCTATGTTAATACCACTGAGACAGGGAAAGGTATAGGCATGATTAACGGCGGCATCGCCGCACTCAAGCAGGGATTTGAAAGAATCGCGTACATGGACGGCGATATTTTTTGTCCCAATATCAATAAGTGGTTTCCCTTTTTATTTGAACCACTTGAAGGAGATATTGACATCGTCAAGGTAGCCTTTTCTCGCAATCCCACTGACGGGCAAATTACAAGGCATATCACCAAACCATTGATTGCTATGTTTTTCCCTAATGCCTGGGAAATCGATCAACCGTTGGGGGGTGAATTATCATTAAAAGCAGAGGTACTAAAGAACTTATTTTCGACAGGGATCAACCCGCCTTATGGTTGGGGAATTGACACCTTTATCACAATCAAGTCACTCATTTATGGATACCAAATGGGCGAAGTCTATCTTGGACAAAAAATGCACAATAAGAAGACGTTGACACATCTGAAAAAAATGTTTGTGCAATGCTTTGAAGAAGCAATACGCATGATTCAATATTTTTATCAACTTCCGGCACGGAAGAAAATCAAGCCGGTACTACGCATTGCCTCCCCTTTTGAGATGGATACGGTCTTTGACGAAGGATATATGAACATCAAAAAGGAAATCGAGCGAAGTTTTTGCAGCTTTAATCTGATGAAAAAGATGTATCTCCCTCATGACACTATCTATTATAAAATGAAGGATGTCACTGATTTCAACAGTTTCTACAATCTATCGCAGCAGATAAATATCAACAATTGGGTGGAACTCTTGTACTGGTTTGTCAAAAAATATGATCCTCTACTAATAGACCAATATTACCTCCGGTGGAAGATTCGGGCACTCAGTTTCTGTCTGCATGAAATTAATACGGTAGCGCAGGCAGAAAGTAGAACGACCTTCCAAGCAAAAACAGCGTCAAATTTCATCTATAAAATTGGCGAAGGAGCAAAGCTAGACAATAGCTCAAAAAAAGTATATTTTTATCAGCACCAGTAATTATGATGTCAACTTGAGAATTGCTTCTGCGATATCTCCTTTTGTTTGCTCTAATGCTTTTTTTGCTTCTGCTGCTGACTTTCCCGTCTGTTCCATCACCAATTTAATGTCCCCTTCAGGGATGCTTTCTTTTCGTTCAACAATGCGGGGATTTCCAGATATTTGATAGGTTTTTTGCCCTTGTGCTTCCATAAGGGTTACTTCGGCACTATCAAAGACGTATTCTTTTTTATCCGTGCGAATGATGATTTGCTCTACATTTTCAATCTCTTTGATGTTTATGCCGAGTCGCTTCATCATTTGATTCATTTGTCGAGGGTTCATCTTTCCAGGCATACCAGGCATCATAGCCGTCTACCTCCGGCAACGTCGAAGCATATATAGCATACGACTTGTTTAACATTTTGGTATGATTCAGAGTGAAGAAATCCGTGTGCTTGATAGGAATGCCGCGTACTATGGCGTTCCTGCCGTACAGCTGATGGAACATGCGGGAAAAAGTGTTGCTGATTACATTATTCATCACGTTAACAAAACACAAAAACCTGTTCTTTTTTTGTGTGGAACGGGTAACAATGGTGGCGATGGATTTGTTGCTGCACGATACCTTGCAAAACACTCTGCGGTAACCGTGCTCTTGGTCGGAAAAAAAATAGATATTCGCACTGATGCTGCACAAAAGAACTTTCAGAAATTAGATAAAAAGACAATCACCATCCACGAACGTGAGACCCTCTCTTCCCTTGATAAACTACTCGACAGTCATGATATCATCGTTGATGCCATGTTAGGTATTGGACTATCTGGTGAGCTTCGGGAACCATATAAAACGATTGTCACAAAGATAAATGCAACTGTAAAAAAACCAGTGATTGCCGTTGACGTTCCCACCGGATTGGGAACGAACGTGGCCATTACACCAACAGATACGATAACGTTTCATGATACCAAAGAAGGTATGAGCAAAACAACGTGTGGTACTATCAAAATTGTTGACATTGGCATTCCTCAAAAGGCAATTGAGTATGTCGGCCCTGGCGATGTACAGGTATACTATCCGCGACCACATAAAGAGTCCCATAAAGGAGAAAATGGCATCGTGTTAGTGATTGGTGGCGGGCCCTACGTTGGTGCACCTGCCTTAACAGGGTTTGCAGCACTACGTACTGGCGCTGATCTTGTGTATATTGCAACACCAAAACGCGCGGCAACTGCAATCACCTCCTTTTCTCCACATGCTCTCAAACCGGCACGGCTCGCAAAAACATTGGCAGCAGCTGCCCCCAATCTTATTGTCACTGAACTTTCTCATGAACAGATGCTCGTGCCAGATGATGCTACTATTCTTACGAAACAGATATCCAAAGCACATACTGTCGTTATTGGACCAGGGTTGGGTACAGAACAACAAACGACAGATGCAGTGAAAGCGGTACTAAAATGCTGTAAACAACACAAAAGTTCTCTAGTAATTGATGCTGATGCAATAGCTGTGGTGGGCAAACATGCTAAACTTCTTTCAGGCATACCTGCAGTCATTACCCCCCACACTGGAGAATTTACCAAACTGACAGGAGTTAAACTACCTACCTCTCTTAATCAGAAAAAGAACATCGTTGCTACTTGGGCAAAGAAGCTAGACACTACCATCTTGTTAAAAGGAGCTGTTGACATTATCAGTGATGGTTATACAACCAAGCTCAACGATGTCCATAACGAAGCCATGACCGTTGGGGGGACTGGTGATGTCCTTGCAGGTATTACAGGCGCACTGATGGCAAAGGGAGCGAAACCGTTTCACGCAGCTCGCATGGGAGCATTTATCAATGGTGCTGCAGGAAATGAAGCTTTTTCAAAACGATCATATGGATTAATCGCTACAGATATCATCCAGGAGATACCTACCATTCTTAAAACCTACGTATAGACAAAAGAGGTATGACGCGCAATGGATCACTCTTCCCTTCACCCCATTCCAAACGAACCTGCATTGCTTGCTGAAGATACCAGCATACTCGTGATTGCCGATCTTCACATTGGCATAGAGCAAACACTACAGGAGCAGGGGATTCACACTGCATCACAGACAGATTTGTTAACAAAACGAGTACTTGCCTTATGCAAAATATACAAACCGAAAGAATTGGTGTTACTGGGGGATATTAAACACGCCATTCCTTCTACTACCGTCCAAGAACGAAGAGACGTAAAGGCATTTTTTCAAGCAATACAAAACTATAGCACTATTCATCTCATTCCTGGCAATCATGACGGCAATATTCGCTGGCTAACACCGGATTCAATTACCGTTCATCCTTCTGATGGCGTTTGTATCGATGGCATAGGATTTGCACATGGCCATCGATGGCCAAACAAAAAGATTATGGAATGCACACATCTTGTCTGTGCCCACACCCATCCCACTATCATGTTTACCGATAGATTAGGGCACAAAACCTTTGAACCGTGTTGGCTAAAAGCACATACTCTTGCGGACAAACGACAAGAGAAATATCCTGATTCATGGGATGTTGAAGTATTGGTCATGCCTGCATTCAATCCGCTTTGTGGAGGTCTTGCTGCAAATACTGAAGGCATGATGGGACCATTAGGAAATATCATAGATATAAAAAATGCACAGGTGTATCTATTAGATGGCTCTGCACTTGGAAAAGCGCGAGATATTGTGTAGAACGTTAATCGATCGATGTCTGTAGATATTTACTCAATTGCTTTTTTATTTCTTTTGCTCGTTCAATATCTTTATCATCCATATGTTTTACATCAATGGCAGACTCAAGGCAATGCAACAACATCTCTATCTCAAGTTCTGACAAAGCAATGGTCACGTTCACCATAGTTTCCTCCCCAGTGAACATGTAAAACCCATGGTCCTTTATAAATCTCTCCTTAACGATTGTTTAGAGGATCCCCCCTTCCAGCAACTCTCTCACCCCAGACCGATAGTGTAGGCCATGTCTATTTTTATTGTTATGTGTTTATGAAATTGAACAGTTGTTACCCATATTGCTTTATTTTTATATATTTACAATTAATTAAATTATTGTATCAGCTAAGAAATAAACTTAAATAATGCATGATGATTAATGGGAGCAACATAACACACCTCACCTGATGACGTATGGAATTAAATCTCTCTGCAACAGTAAAACAAGTCATGACGGCGCTACTCCTATTTATTTTGCCATTGATAATCTTAGGTATTGGTGCATTAACTGGTGTAGAAAATGCCTGGTATTACCTGATTTCTATTGTTTGGTTTGGTCTGGGTGTCATCCTTTTTGGTGCTATTGAAGCGTAAACCTGCTTTTTTCTACAAGAAAATACTAAAATAGCTGAGTGTATTGCAGTCGAGAGACCATGGCATCTGTTTTCTCCTCCCTTCACCCCTCCATTCAACAATTCCTTGTAACAAGACATATAACTGAACCAACAGAGCCGCAAAACCAAGCCGTCCCTCCTATTTTACGTGGTGATCATGTGCTCTTGATTGCGCCAACGGGCCTAGGAAAAACAGAGGCGGCATTGTTGCCGTTATTTCATAGATTTTTAGAGGAAAAGAACGAACAAAAAGGTATTGCGCTTCTGTATATCACTCCCTTACGGGCATTAAATCGGGATATGTTGAAACGAACCATGGAATGGGGGAAGCATCTGGGCATTTCCATTGCAGTACGACATGGCGATACGTCTCAACGTGAACGAGCAAGACAATCAAGAAACCCCCCTGATATGCTTATCACCACACCAGAAACTTTACAGATCTTATTTACTGGAAAACGATTGAGAAAACACCTCCAAACTGTTCGCTGGGTAATTGTCGATGAAATTCATGAATTGGCTGGTGATGAGCGAGGTGCACAGTTAGCTGTTGCCTTGGAACGACTTGAAGACGTAAGAACGCAGTCGGAACCATTACAGCGTATCGGACTTTCGGCGACTGTTGGTTCGCCGGAAGAGGTGGCACGCTATCTTGGCGGGGAACAGAATCAACAGCACCGTCCTGTTACTGTTGTCAGTGTTGACGTGACTAAACATATTGAGATGTCTGTTGAACTTCCTCGCATCCTCAAATCTGATTATACACGTGCTCATCGTCTTGCCATGGAACCGATTTCTTTTGCTTCTCTACGACGAAGCAAAGAGTTAATTGACTACCACACATCGACATTGCTCTTTATCAATACGCGTGACGGTGCAGAAATTTTGACATCGCGTTTTCATCTGTGGGATGAACAAATGCAAGTAGGGGTCCACCATGGATCGCTATCAAAACTAGCCCGGATTGAAGCAGAAGATGAGTTTAAAGCAGGGACATTGAAATCGTTAATTTGTACTTCGTCGCTAGAATTAGGAATCGACGTTGGCGATACTGATTTTGTCATCCAATATAATTCCCCGCGAGAGGTCACCAGAATTCTCCAACGTGTCGGTCGCTCAGGACATCAGATTGGTAAAACCTCAAAGGGAGTAATTATTGCCACAAACCCTGAAGATTTAGCAGAAAGTGTCGTGATTGCGCGACGAAGTATGGAAGGTGAAATGGAATCGCTCACCGTACGACAGAATCCTCTCTCAGTTCTTTCCAATCAACTCATTTCCATCGCACTTGAGTATGGGAAAATATCACAAGAGCATCTGTTCACAATCATTACCAGAGCCTACCCATTCCATGCCTTAAAAAAAGAGCTTTTTTCCATGATGGTTCAACAACTAAAAATGCAACGAAGCATTTGGATTGATGAAGAGGGGGCAGTTGTTAAACGAACGAACTCACGACACTATTTCCTTGAGAACATCTCTATGATACCTGATGAAAATACCTATATGGCTGTCGATATCAGCTCTCGAAGGAAAATTGGAAAATTGGATGAAAGTTTTGTCCTCAACTATGGATTTGAAGGGGCAAAAATCATTCTTCGTGGTCGACCGTGGACCATTGTCAAACGAGAAGACGATGAAATTTTAGTTGCACCCTCTAAAGACATGGGCGAAGTACCTTCATGGGTAGGAGAAGACATCCCCGTCCCCTATGACGTTGCCCTTGAAGTAGGTGCACTTAGGCGTATGCTCGGCAGTAAGAAAAAAGTAAATCATTATCCCTCTGACACGCATAGTATGTCGCGTATCGTTCAGCAAATAGCAAATCAGAAAAAGCAAGGCTTTGTCGTTCCTGACGACAGAACTATTACCGTCGAAGTTGATGAAAAATCAGTAGTAATTAATGCTTGCTTTGGAACAAAGGTTAACGAAACACTGGGTCGATTGATTTCTGCGATGCTGGCACAATCATTAGGCGAAAGCGTTGGCATCAGTAGCGATGCATATCGCATCATGCTTGAGCTTCCGGGCAGAATACCACCGGAAAAGATTAAACAACTCTTTTTTACCATCAAACCAGAGAATGTTGAGTACTTACTAGAAACCATTCTCAAAAATTCCACTACTATTCGGTGGCAATTGGTTCATGTTGCACGAAAATTTGGTGCCCTAAAAAAAGAGTTTGATTATAAAAATGTAGGGGTAAAGCGGCTATTTGCACTCTTTGAAAAATCATTAATTTTTGATGAGGCAATTGAAAAAACAATGTGGGAACGCATGGACATTGTCCGCACCCAAGAGGTATTACAAAAGATACATAACAAAGATATTACCATCCAAATACAACGATTGTCTCCCCTCGCACTGGCAGGATTTGAAACCATCCGAGGACTTATGGCCCCCCAACGGGCAGACCGATCGATTCTCATGGCATTACAAAAACGACTCCAAGACACAGATATTTCTTTGATTTGTACAAACTGCACCCATACCTGGAATACTGTTGTTTGCCGTGTGGAACAAAAACCTCACTGTCCTAATTGCCAAGCCATCAAGATTGCAGCGGTACGTCGGCATTATCGAGATCTGGCAAAACTGTTGCCAAAGAAAGATCGCACACCTGAAGAACAAAAGGAAGTCAAACGATTGCATAAAAATGCAAGTCTTGTGCTTTCTTATGGAACTCCTGCATTACTTGCACTTGTGGGAAGAGGCATTGGACCTGATACTGCAGCTCGAATTTTACGGCGATATAACAAAAGAGAATTACTAAAATCAGAAGAGCTGCAACTCAAATTTTTGCGTGATGTCCTGAAAGCAGAAGTGAATTATGCGCGAACCCGGGGATTCTGGGACAATACTACATAACACATAAAGTAGGGGTTGTATGATGCAGTCATAAGAAGTTTTAAGAATATGACAACATATTGAGAGCGGTAGACACTCTCCGGGTGTTGAAAAAGAGCGGATGTGCGGATGCAAAATATCACTACCGAGTATCTTATTGGCCCTATGTTGCGATCAGTTGTTGATGTAGTGAGTAGGAGAACGTCTGGAGGATATGCCTCAGTCATTGTTGGTAAAGTCGTCAAACAATTACAGCCGAAATATACGTTTTTGCAGCATGTTCAAGTGAAAAGCACGCAATCTGCCGAGTCGATTGATGCCATTTCTCTAGGCGATAGTCTTAAAGAGGTAGACATCACACAAACCATAGATGCACTGAAAGATCTTATTCACTCCATCACCGCCGTCATGGGAAAGCAAGCAGGATATTTTTTAATTCGAGAAATAAAGGAGCGATTGCCTTACGAGTATGAACAAACCATCAGAGAGCTGGGTGTTGACCTTGAAATGATGCAGCTGCAGTTCCTTGCAGAGCATCGAAAAACCTTCCAACTCGACATTAATAATGCGGACATTCTTCGCTACGTCTTCAAATCTTTATTTGATGTGCTTGATGCTACCGTGGGAAGAAATTTTGCCATCTCCACGCTCACCAATGTTGTCGATCAGTACCGAACGGTCTACACTCTTTTTGATTATATAACTATTAATGACATTCGTACCACCCAAGAAGTGGATTTGGTTTCTATCCGATCAGTTGTTAACGCCTTTGACCAACTAGAATTAGGGGAGCCTCTACAACGCATCATCCAAGATGTTGCAAATGCATTAAAAGAAAAAGGAGAATATGCATTTGTTGATAAAGTAAAGAAACAGCTGACGATGGAGTACGTGTATGTCTTAGAACAACTAGGTGTTGATCTTCATGGCACCACCGCGCGTCATGATTTGGTTTTGAAAAACGTGCTGATGGCACTTATCGATGTACTAAAAGAAGCGACGAGTCAAAGTTATGCGGTTCTGTTTATCGACCATGTCCTCAAGGGAATTGATGAACGTTATGGCTATATGAAATATATTAAGATTGATAGTTCTCGATATTCTGATGGCATTGATGCCGTAAGTGTTCCTTCATCAGTTGAATCGATTAGCCCTACTGAACTTGCACGAGCCATTCAAAAACTAGTGGAACAGATAACAACATCTTTAGGAGATGACGCCAGCAAAGATTTTATCGGTCGGTTTAAACGCCGATTAGGATCTGCATATCTCTCAAAAATAGAGCACATGGGTGTCAATCTACACATGATACAATTAAAACAGGATTTTCTTCGATAAACGAGCAGAAACACGTAACAAGAATTAACAATGGTTAACCTTATATATATTTCAAATATATAATTAATACTAGAATGAAACCGTTCGTGAAAGTAGTGGTTGTTCTTATCATTATTCTTCTTTTGGCTTCAACAGGCTATATCACATACCTATCAACATCTGGAAATGATGGACCTGAAAAGGGAGAAGATGATATAGATGGAAACAGCGACAGCAATGAAAATGACACTGATGATAATGGTGATGACATAATACCCGATATGGCCCATATAGTTTTAGTTGAAGAAGGTACAGCAACATGGTGTTCCAATTGTCCTGTCGTTGCTGATGTTCTTCATGATCTCTACAAGCCTGAAAATCCATCTTTTTATTATGTAAGCATGGTTGAAGATAAAAGCGTCAAAGCACGCACTCGACTCTATGATGAATATAACATCTATGGATTTCCAACCGTCTTTATTGATGGCGGATATCGAGTCATTATGGGGTCATCTGGATTCAAATCAGCATTTATTGAAAAATTAAACGAAGCTACTGAAAGAGATGCGCCAGACCTTCATATGACGGTTCGTGCAAAATGGAACGAAAATACAAGCGAGTTGACAACAACAGTAACCGTCAAAAACTATGAATCGACAACCTATGCGGGAACATTAAAAGTCTATATCACTGAGATAAATAGCAGATGGTCAGATTGGAACGGTAATCCTTACACTTCTGCATTTCTTGATTATGCTATAAATAAAGAGATACGAGTAAACGCTGGCGAAAATGTTACGTTTTCAGAAATATGGGAAGGAGACATAGCTAGCATCTATCCAGAAAATTTATGGATCATTGCCGTGTGTTTTGCTGATTCTTCAAAAACGCAGTATGCAGACCCCCCAGATAACGCAAAGAGCTTTGATGCGCATTATGCAGATGCAACCGTTGCAACAAGGGTAAGCGAGGGCACACTGCCGCCTAGCATTGGTATTAGTTCTCCTAAGCAATACGTGCGATACATACTTGGCAGAGAAGTAAGAAAGTCAATTCTTGGAAAGACGATCATTATCGGTAAGATGCCTATTACTGCAATCGTGGAGGCAGAAGCGGGGATAAAAAAAGTCGAATTTTCAGTAAAAGGAGTATTTGGAAAAGATGCAGGTACGGTTACCACCGCGCCCTATGAATGGACATGGGATTCTTTTGCCTTTGGCAAGTACACCATTACTGCCACAGTATACGACAACGAGGGTCGAACAACAAGTAACAGTATCGACGTGTTTGCATTTATAGTGGGCAATCTTCCCGAAAAACTACGTTCGATTATCTCTTAGCCTATACTATTGATACATAGTCTTCTTGATACTGTTCATACTGAGTAATAGCCCCATGTACCATGAGTTCTAAAAAGAGTTTTCTTCCTTCTTCTGTTGGGAGACCAAGCGTTCCTTCTGCAATAGCATATGTCGGTCCGATGGTACCGTTGTTGTTGTCCAACGTCACCACAACAAACAAGGGAACTCCCATACCACCATAGGTGGTAAATGAATCCTTGAATGATCCCGCACTGTGATCTAAATTGATATGATAAAAGTGTACAGATGATCCATGGAACTCAACGAGTTCGTAGGCAAGTTCATCCATAGCAAAGGACACATCAAAGACATCCTGTATAAGAGGATCCATAATATCACAGGCGGCGCACACATCAAGTCGATATCCTAAAAATATAGGTGCTGTAGTAAGATTTTGCAGGATAAATGAAGGATGTGGCTCGCCGTTTGCAGTTTCAAAGGAATACTCCAGAGTAGGCAGGGGATCCATTTTGATACAGCTGTAACATGTCGTTGCCACAATAGTTTCGTAAATGTCTTCGTAAACATCAGTAATAAACAACAATCCTGTACCTGCACTAGCAAGTACAAGAGCGGCAAGTACTTGGGCCATCATTTTTTTTGATATCATCTCATATCCTCTTAAAAGTAACAAGGTTTTTTGGACATGCACTCACACATTTTCCACAAAGAATACATTCGGGATCTCGATGCATTTCAGGAACGTTTATGCCCATAGGGCAAACGTCAGAACATACATTACAATGGATGCAGTCCTCTTTGTTGACCTTCATGTGCAGGATGCTGACTTTGTTAAACGGAGCAAGCATTGCACCAACGGGACAAAAGTAACGGCACCAGCCTCGTTCAATAGTAAAAATAAGGATGATGAATAAAATAAAAATGACCAAGGCAGCAGTAAAAAATTCACTAGGAACATACTCTCCGGGGTTAAGAAGGGAGATGGGTATTGTTCCCACAAGAAATCCCACTGGACAAAAATCAGTAAAGATAACACCAATCCAAATGGGAATCAGAATGACAATACCAATAAATAACACATATTTGGTATACCGTAAATAGTGTTCGATGGGATGCGTACCATATGCTTTCAGCTGAGGAAATTTTGCTTTGAGTGCCCTAGGAACCCTTCCCGTTGCTCGCTGAAGCAAACCAATGGGACATGCCCATCCGCAGACCGCGCGACCTGTGAGAACACCAATAAATCCAATGATCAAAACGGGATAGATTAAAAATCGCCAATTGTAGTTGCCCTTAAAGACGCCGATTTCAATGGCACGAATAGGGCAGGCTGACGTTGCCGCAGGACAGGAATGACAGTAAAAAAAGGGATAACAAAACCCGGTCTTCAGGCCAAACGCACCGAGATTAGCAGAAAACAAGAAGAAGATTTGTGAAATCAGACGTTTTAGTTGTAACTTCATTGTACTCTCTTTTTCCTACTAACAAAGAATACCACAACAGCTAATGAAAGAAGCAGAAAGGTACCTTCAAATCCCGGAGTGTTGTTTGTGTCATCACCATTTGTAGATCCATTGCCATTCGATGGTGTTGAAAGGTACAGCAGTATAGGCTCTGTTTTCTCCCAGCCGCCATCACATTTAATATTTGTGTAATACTCAATATAAGTTGAATCATCATAGTGTAGCGTTACCGCTTTCTCATATGAAAAATCAGTCACTTTCGCCATAGAAATGTTTTGTGGTACGTAACAAAAATCAGACCCTTTGCACTCCTGTATAATAATCCAGACTTCAGTGACATTTTCTTGGTCAATGTCGATCGTAAATGTTATCTCAGATGCAGGTTCAGGATTTTCTGGGTCAATACTAATAGTTGTTGCCATTGCACCTGAAAATACTCCAATCAATACACTCAACAGACAAAGACCGATCGTTATTTTTTCCCCTCTGTGAAGCTTCATATGCTATCTCCCCAACTGATCCAGTGTTTATGACAGTAATTCATCTATTGTTACTGTTAACGTGGAGTAGGCTGTGTAAGAATAATATGATTCATAAAGATTTCCATTTTTATCTATGACGTGAATAGTCGGAACGCCTCCTTGCGTATACTCATTAAAAATAGAGCCGCTTGCATCATCAAGGCCAAACGTCCAATCGAGTTCAATGTCTGCCTGTTCGCGAAAGGCATCGATCAGTTCTTGGACTAACGATGCGGTTTCTCCATAATGTACCCAAACATTAATAGATATCATAGTGAGTTGCTCGTCCGAGTACTGTTCAGAAATTTTTTTCAATTCAAACATTTCCTGTTGACAGGGTGCACATCGCACACCCATCAGATCAAGGAGAATCACGTTGCCATAATAGTCACTTAGTTGTTTCGTTTGCCCATCAAGGGTTACAAAAGAAAAATTAATGTCTCCTGAAGTTGTAGATGTTGTTTCTTCTACACAGCCAGAAAAAAACGAAACGACCAACAGCAGGACACTAACGACAATAGTTACCATATTCGTTCTAATGTTGATCACCGCTTGCTCCACAAGTATTCGGGACAATACTGGTACGTCAGAGATAGGTATCAAGTTTTTGCTTTAGTGCTTCTTTTGGCAATGCACCAACCAATCGATCGACGAGTGACCCATTTCTAAACACTAACAAGGTTGGGATACTCATTATCTGATGCTTCATTGAGGTTTGCGGATTCTCATCGACATTCAGTTTGCCAAAAACAATCTTTCCTTGCATTTCTTTGGCCAGTTCTTCAATTACTGGGCCAACCATCCTACAAGGGCCGCACCATGGTGCCCAGCAGTCTATCACCATTGTCCCATATTTACTAATATGTTGATCAATATCTGCATCGGTCACTTTGAGTGGTACATTTGGTAGGCTTTTTTCCATTTGTTTTCCTCCTTTCATATAATGTTTTTCCAATTGTTCTAAACGTTTCTTTCTTAATGCCTCAAGTTCATCCATCTTATCCTTCATCCTGCAGCCATTTTCGTATACGTAAATACCCGATTTTCTTTTCTCCGTTTAACCACAAAATAGGTGCTGTTTGTTGTAAATCTTCAAAGACGCCATGGGTTCTTGCAGTATGTAGTTGATCATCAGTCCATTGATTAAAATCGTGAGGAAAGGCAACGATATCAATATCATCTCTTCCCTGCAAAAGATCTTTTGTTTGTGTGCATTTCATACAATTTTCCAAAGAAAATAATATTTTTTTACTCATAACAACGCCCCCCAACGAGGTCATATTATTTAAAGATTATATGGGCCAGGCCGGAATTAGATATCACAATCGATATGTTGATGTTGACCCTCTTCTAATTTTCCGATTAAAATAAAACCTTAATTTTTAAGGTAAATTCTACAATATAATGGTAAAAAGCACGTATATTATTGAAAACACTTAAAACCTATTTTGAAGTAAATTCTACACAGCAATGGTTAAATACCAGTATGGCGTTGAATATACTTCAATGACAAAATTAGAATTGCTATATCAAGAGTTATTGAAGAGAGAAGTTGTACGATATAAAGAAATCGAAGATATTGCATCAGATATTGTGGAGAAACAACCAGTATCTTTTCGATATCTCTACAATGAATATATCAATAAACTAAGAAAAACAGGAAAATTACTGCATCCCCAGCGTGGGATCTATGTAGCAGTACCGCCAACAAAGATTAACGAAAATAAGTTCCAACCTGATAAATACCTGATTTCCTCCAAAATACAAAAACCCTACTATTTAGGTTATCACACAGCTCTTGAAATCCATGGATGCGCCTATTCGAATTATAATGAAGTATATATTGTTGTTCCGCCAAATAAAAAATTTAGAGGATTTGAATTTAAAAATATTAGATACAGACCTGTTTTCAATTCACATAGTCGTATCGGTTTAAAACAGATAAATCATAAAAATCAAAAGATTATTGTATCTTCTGCAAGTAGAACGTTTCTAGATTGCATCGAACGACCAGAATATGCAGGTGGCTGGGAAGAATGCCTGAAAAGTTTAGAATCACTGGCAGGTGTACAAGCAAACGAATTAAAGCAGCTCTTAGACAAAATCGGAAAAGACATGTTATTTCGAAAAACCGGCCTCATTCTTGATATTTTACATGAAAACCCATACTATCAAGGACTCTTATCAAGCTTAAAACCATTTTTAACCAAAAAAATGGGAAAATCTCCAATGTATCTCAAAGAAGGAGCTAAAAGTGAATTAGATAAAAATTGGAGAGTATATGTCCCCATTGGGTTCAAAGAGATCATCAGAGGGGTCTAATATTGTCTGGTACAACGGGTTTTGACGAGAAAACAATTGAAAAAATATACAGACTATGTGATATACTACAAAGAATTTCATTAGTTCAGTATACCAAAGAAAGACTCTCTCTTTATGGTGGAACTGGTCTCAACTTTTTACATTTTAAAGGTATACCGCGACTAAGTATTGATATCGATTTCAACTATAGAGATTTAAAAACAGGCGACTGGGAAAAAGAGCGGGATAGAATCGATACTATCCTCAAAAAGATACTATCCGATCTAAAATATTCAGAAAATGACATTAAAATACAGGTAAAATATCCTATTACAAGGTATGATATACATTACACAACAAAGAATAATCAAAAAGATTCAATTAAAATTGAAATAGGATATATGCGGAGAATACCTGTATTTAAAAATGATATAAATTTAAAGTTTGACCATTTTGAAACTGATGAGAGAATAGAGGTTAAAACACCAATATCTGAAGAATTATTTGGAAACAAGTTTTGTACACTACTTTATAGATACGAAAATGAAACCGACATAAGTTCAAGAGATCTATATGATGTATACACTATTTCCAAAAACACTTTTGATACGGAGATATTCGAAACAGCTGTAATAATAGATAGTCTAATGCACCCTGAACCAAGAATATACAAACAAAATCCAAAAACAATCGTAGATAACGTTTCAATAGATAATCAACTTCTAAATCTGATAAGAAACAGGGAAATTCCAAAAGATCTAAAAACGAAATCTCAAGATTTTATCAGGAAATATATTTCTATTTCAAAAGAAAAATATCAGGACGTAATAGACACCTTTTTCAATAAACATGAATTCAATCCAAAACTTTTGAAAAACTATAACATTCTCAATCCAGATATTAATTCTCATCCCAGTATTTTGTGGAATTTGAAACAATTGAATTCCATGAAAAAGTGGAAGAGAAAAACACACTAAAACCAAGAAACAGCCAAAAGACCTTTGAATTTTAAAAACACTTGACAAAAACTATAGATTAGAAGTTAGATGGGGCAGCGACATTGGGCCAGCTAGAATTACATATAATATGAGATTATAATATAAACTTGATCTGACCTTTACTTTTATTGACACATGATATAAAATAAATCATTTTTTATATCTTTGGTTTTTTAACATAAGATGTTCATTTTTCAAACCTATAAACCACAAAATCTATTTACCCAATTATAGATGTAAATCATGTATCAAAAGAGGATGGATGGAAAAATGGAACAAACTATGAATTGTAATACATTAACAAAAGAAGTTGAACGTATAAAATCAGGAATAGGTGGCTTAGATAATTATATGGATGGTGGATTTCCAAAAAGTTCAAACATTGTATTATCTGGGCTCCCTGGAACTGGAAAGACATTATTTGGTATGGCATTTATTGCTGAAGGATGTAGAAATAATGAAAAATGTCTGTATATAACTGTTGAACAATCGCCAGATGCAATAATTAAACAAGCAATCCAATTCAACTGGAATTTTGCTGAATGGCAACAACAAGGGTCTTTACAAATTGCGCATTTTAATTTCTTAAAACCAATTAGTAAAAAAATGTTAGAAAATATCATACAAAATGTTGAAAATGATCAGTATGATAGAGTGGTTATTGATAGTATTAGTGCAATAGCTCATGCACCAATCCCAATATCTTATTTAGAATTTCTTGAACTCTTTGACAAAACAACTAAAAATGGAATAACAACAGTATGTATTGCTCAAAAAGATGAGAAAGAACCAACGAATAAAATGCTTGGGTATATTGGAGATGGCTTATTATCATTTAATAGAAAAATACTTGGTGAAACATCCATACGAACAATAGAGATCGAAAAATTACGATGGACAAAAATTAATGATGTTCCTCATACCTTTGAATTCACCGAAAACGGTATCGTGGTTAAAGATTAACATCTCCATTATAATAATTAAATTATTGAAGAAGTTATTTACATGCCAGTCAAAGATAGAATTGTATCATGGTGGATTCAAAATATTGTCATACCTAAAAGAGAAATAATCGATAAACCTGGATTTGTTATAACTACTTTTACAGAAAAAAATCAAATAACATATCTCAGAGATATCTTTATTGCAGAGCATTTGTTTGAACTAATCGAAACAAAGACAGTAGAAAATTATGGAGAAAAAGGAAAACAAGCATTGTATTCTGCTGGAAAAAAATTTGGATATATTTATTCCTCTATGTCAAATTTCCCAACAATAACGAACTCATCAAAAGAAAAATTTTCAGAATTTGCATATTTGCTTATAAAGTATATAGGAGGCATATATGCTCAACAAGCAACACATGATTTAAACTTGGAAGAAAAAGCATTTACTATTACTTTTAAAGACTACATAATCTGTAGACATAATGGCTTAGGATACATAATGAACGATGGAAGTATTGCAGGCATATGGACATATGCAATACAAGATAAAACAATAGAAGGAATTCAATTAGAATGCCAAGGGAGAGGAAATGATTGTTGTTTAACTTTCTGTGCACCTGAAAAAAAAATACAGGAAAAAACAAGTATCTATTTCTCTGAGAAAGAATTACCTGAACTGAAATTTGATGAGACATATAAGAAATTAAACGAGATAAAAGAAACAACATATGCCAAAAATTCACTAAAAGATTTAATTGATATTGGTTTTTTTAGATATAGGAAAGGAATTTTGTCCTATAAAGATATGAGATTTTTTGGATGCGAATCCCATCTTCTATATTTATTAGAACAGGAAATATCCAGATTGGATGGGGGCGAGGAATTACTCTTCGAGACATGTTTTGAGTATGGTAGATTATTACAAGAGCTATATGGGCATAAAGATTATAAAAAATTTATTTCAGATTTCTTTCCAGCATTGGGGTTCGGAGACATATTGGCCATAGATTCAGATGAACTTAAAATTGGAGTGACAAACTATCCTTGGACTGTTTTTTCAAATCAATCAAAATATATTATTTTTCGAGGGATAATGTCGGGTTTTGTTTCTAACTCGTTAGATAGAGTCATTAAATTTAATAATTTTGATATTAATACTCGTGGCTATTTAACCTTAATGATTAAAACATAATAATGCTAAGTATAATTTTTCAATAACCTAGTATAAGGATACCAAGTAACAACATAAGAGGCCAATAATAATATTCACCGTCTACAATTATGCCGTATAAAGAGTTTTTTGAGATTTCTTTATTTTTTGCTTTTTGAATGTAGTAGTAAGAATAGAAAAATGTAGGTAATAACAATAGAGAACAACGAGGCATTATACCAAGTATTAGTCCAAAAAATAAGGGGATGAAAGATATGAAATTTAAAATATGAAGTAAATTTAAAAAATGATTTTTAGGAAGCATTGCTAAAGTCAATATTTTTTCTTTTTTATCACTTCTCAAATCTTTAATATCAGAAAAACTTGTATTTACCACCAATCTTATAAATATAAAAATAAAAAGAACAAACACAGTAATATTTATTGGATATGAATGATATATAGCTATAAAAAATACTAACAGCGCCCAAGCTAATGACGCGTAAAACGATTTAAAACCAATAATTTTTTTTGAAATTTTTTTACCTTTAATTGTAAACAATAAGCCTAAAAGTAGCAAAAAACCTCCAAAAAAAATAGTCAGTTTATTCCCAAAATAAACTAATAAAGAGAAATAAATTATCCCATATGTTGCAGTCATTATTGGAATATAAGTTAAATGTCCTTTAAGATGACTAACTCTTGCAGGATTAGATAATGAATCTTCTTTGATTTCTTTAAAATGGTTATAATTATAAATACATTGTGCCCCCAGATAAACCACAAAAAATAGCTCTATTTTTATATTTATTTTAAGAATTACTGTTGTAGATAG
>JAFGDG010000027.1 GCA_016932245.1 Thermoplasmatota archaeon | reverse complement strand
ATGAATTCTTTTTTTGCATTGGAGCTGATGATGAGGCTGTAGTGTGCTGAGAGGGCTTTGAGCACCTCTGGTGCCTCAGGGTACAGTTCGATGCAGGGTCGATATACTTCAAACAGGTCGTTGTAGTCGCTGTGAAGGTCAAAACGCTTGAACCAGTACACGGGGTCGTACCATTCTATTCTGCTGTCTCCTATTTTGTCGTATTCTTCAAAAAGGTATTTCTTTGCCTCATCAAGAGGGATGTTGTGTTGTTTTGCGTAAAGAGTTGGTACTCCTTCGAGCCAGAATGCGTCTGCGAATCGATGTGTTGCTATGGTGCCGTCGAAATCAAAGGAGATTACTTTAATCATGTCTCTTGGAGGTACGCTAGGTTGTCTATTAAAAGGTTTTTCTTTGGACCTTCCTGGTTTATTTCTTTTTTGATGTTGGTTTTTTCACTGGTTCTTCTTTGTTTCTTTTCATCAGGTGATACACAAGCACAGCAAGTATCCCTACTGCGATGAGTACCATGGCGATGAGCGCGATGGTTGCGACATCGGAATTGGTAAATGGTGGTGTTGTCCGTTTGATGTAAATGCCTAGGAGCGCCCAGAGTACGACAAGGCTGTATGCGATATCTTTCCTGCGTAGAAGCATCAGTATGGTGATGAGCACGCCAACGCTGATGACAAGGGCCGTCCAAGTAAGTTGACTGATGCCTAGTCCATCCCAGTTGACTGAGACAAGGAACGCGGTAACATTGGCGATGGTTGCGACTGTTATCCAGCCGAGGTACACGCTCATGGGTACGTGGACGAAGAGTCGTTCTTTAAGTGGAGCCTTTGCGTTGCCGATGTTGAGCCGTAGGTAGATGGCTAGTAGACTGAAGAGCAGCACTAGCATCATGAGCAGGGAGAGCCCAACGTATTCGTAATGCCACAGGAAAATCCAGGCGCTGTTGGCGACACAGCTCAGGATGAACAGGAAGGAGATCTTGTTGAGGAACGGTGTGTCTTTTTCATCTTTTTTAAAGAGGTCTGCTGCTTGGTAGACAGCAAAGACGATCCATAGTATGTAGATAATGCTCCAGATGGAAAACGTGATGCCGGCTGGTACGAAGAGATTTGGATATTTGTCTGAGAGATATTCTGTGGTTTTTCCATTCAATGGAAGAATTACAGCCAGAGCGTTTACAAAGATAGTCATGGCCATGGCTAATATGTTACCAGCTTGTAGTAATTTCTTTTTTCCCCGTGGCATCATAGAAAATACTCCCCAGAAAAAGAATATCGTTCATTCTGATAAGCTTTATGGAATTGTTATAAGTTGGCTGAGATGGTATTTTTTTGATTCAAGAAGGATGTCATTTAATTTTTAGTATCAAAAATTTCAGTGGAGATATTCATTATTATTAGTTTGATAATGTTTTTAAAGGAGATGTTGTTATTAAATCATAGATTGGGGAGGAAACATATGCAAAAGAATCCTTATGTAATGAAAGGTTTGGTTGTTGGAATCATTCTCTTGTTCGCTGGAACCTGTATCCTTCCAGCGATTGCACAGTATACCAAGAAATCTCAATTAACATCAAGAGGGGAGTGGTTGTATGTCGGCGGAGATGGACCGGGGAACTACACAAGAATTCAGGATGCAATTAATAATGCAAGTGAAGGGGATACGATTTTTGTGTACCATGGCAATTACTATGAATATAACCTTAAACTATCACAAATAAATCTAATTGGTGAAGATAGGAATACCACAATAATAGATGGACAAGGTATATTTTCAGAAGTTATTCATATAGAAGATGGGACGAATATCCATGGGTTTACTCTGACTAATTTCCATATCGGCGCAGTAGGTCTTTTTATCGCTGGAAATAACATTACTATCTCAGATATTATTTTCACAAAATGTGGATATGGTATATATGTTCGACATAATTCTCAGATAGAGATATACAACAATGTTTTTTTTAATAATACTGAGGCAGGTATTTCTTTCCACTCTAGTTCATGCTCTATTCATAATAACTATTTTGTATCGAATCATAAAGGCATACTTGGGGAGGATGGTGTGGTGTCAATCGACCATAATCAATTCGAAGATAATACTATAGGGATTGATACCGCTGGTTTTCGCGCAAAAATTCAACGCAATAACTTTATCAACAACAATCAACACGTAAACTTAACTACTGTAACGTCACCACTCACACTCCCATTAATACTCTATAATAAAGCCCATTGGAGTAAGAATTACTGGGATGATTGGAACAGAACAAACCCGCGACCTATCCAAGGGACCTTTGTATTTTATATCGGCAATATCATATGGCTTTGCTTCCCGCTCATCCTCTTTTCTTCACCTATTGTTCACTATGATTGGTTCCCTGCTCAAGAACCCTACGATATTCCTAGGATGAGATGATGAAATTAAGGAAAATCTTAGCAGTCGCAATTATCCTCTTGTTCATCGGCGTCGCAGTTACACCAAGTATTAATTTCAATGTCGTCAAAGCAGCAAGTGAAAATGATCTTATCGAAGTGACCTCTGAAGCGTGTGGTATCAAAGGATATGGAAATACGACAGTTAAACTCACGAGGGAACAATATCAGAACCTCGAGCAGTACCTCACAGAGTTTAGCGCTAGACTGAATCAAACGAAAACAAGGGAAGAAGCAGTCCCGATCTTCAAAGAAGCAGTTGTGGAGCTAAACAAGTATGGGTTGTTACCAAAAGGAATGAGCATCAAACAGGCACAAACACTTATCATGGGCAGATATCAACATTCAAATGTGACACGAGTTTTTGGAAACGAGTTTTTAAAAAAAACATTGGATAATTCCTCAAATCAATGTTGTGTACTGTTTGGGTATTCAAATTGTACTCAAATATGGAGCGCGGCAATGTTTGCATATTTGTACGCGACAGCGTAT
>JAFGDG010000026.1 GCA_016932245.1 Thermoplasmatota archaeon | reverse complement strand
GGTACCATTTGGATTCACTTTGAAGCAGATACAACGAGTTAAGAACAGGTTGTATCTTTTTCATTTCTTTTTCTTTGGTGATACTCTATTATACGTACTTTTTTTTGTAAACAGTAAAGTATCTATAGCTATTCTTGATAGCGTTTTTGAGAATTACGAGGAGTAATCTTATGAGTAAACGTCAAATGAAACGAATTCTAGTGACTGGTGCGGTAGGACAAATTGGCTCTGAGCTAACCATGGCCCTTCGTGAACGGTATGGAAACGATAACGTGTTAGCAACCGGAAGAAAAACGAAGCCTACTGAAACCTTACGAAATTCAGGTCCGTTTGAATTTATTGATATTGTCAAACCAGAGACCGTGGAGAAGGTTATTGACGATTATGACATTGATACGATTTTCAATATGGCAGCCATTTTATCTGCGGTCGGTGAAGAGAAACCTTCCCTCTGTTGGGATGTGAATATCAACGGGTTGTATACTATTTTGGAACTCGCTCGTAAGAAGGAGATGGCAAAAGTCTTTGTGCCCAGCTCTATTGCTGCGTTTGGTCCCGAAACACCACGAGAAAACACTCCTCAAGAAACCGTGTTAAAACCAAAGACCATGTATGGTGTTACCAAAGTTGCAGGCGAGCTCTTAGGTAATTATTATTTCAAGCGGTTTGGCCTTGACGTCCGAGGCATTCGATACCCTGGAATCATCAGTAGTGAGACGCTCCCTGGCGGAGGAACCACTGATTATGCAGTAGAAATTTTTTATGAGGCAATCAAGCACAAGAAATATACGTGTTTTGTCAGAGAGGATACGGTACTTCCCATGATGTATATGCCTGACTGTATTAAAGGAACAATCGATTTAATGGAGGCAGATGTTTCAATGCTAAAGCACCACTGTGATTTTAACTTTGCAGGGATGAGTTTTTCTGCAGGAGAACTTGCAGCAGAAATCAAAAAGCATATCCCCGAATTTAACTGTATCTATAAGCCTGACTCCCGACAAGCAATTGCAGATACGTGGCCACAAACCATTGATGATACTGCTGCCCGTGAAGAATGGGGTTGGCAACCGTCATATGATTTACCAAGTATGGTCACTGATATGCTGGAAAAATTGGGAAAGCGATATGAGGGCGGCCTATTGGCCTAAAGCAGTACTTTTCCCATTTATTTTTAATTTTCTTATGTGGATATGATTGATGAAAACATAAGTTGACCAAAAATTATTGTGATCGTGAGCACGAAAACAGCGGTGGGCATGACTCTGCTAAGCGAATACATAAATTCAGCTTTATCATCCCCCTCATCAATACCATTTGTGAATCTTGTTAGAAGGAAAACAAGTTCGATAATGTAAATGCCGATAACAAGAGCAAAATACTCGGGTCGAACATTTTCAAGAGTAAATGCTTCAGTGATGCCTGAAAAAACCGTGGAAGATCCCACTCCTGTAACATTGGCTGGTATTTTCCCTGCCATCGAACTTATGACATTTGATATTAATTTGGTTATTGCTAGGGTTACCCCTGCAATTAATGGTGCAAAGACCGCAGCTGTTGATCGTAGGGTGGAAGTAAGAGAATACAAGGTGTCCTTGATTTTATTCTCGACTTCTTGCAGTTCTTTCAAGTGATCAGCGATGCGAATAATCGAGATACTTACCGCTTTTTGACTTTTCTGGATCCCTTCAACAAATAATCGCATGATTGCTTTAATACGATCAGAATAGACATATCGTAATGATCCATATTCTGTATTGAACAATGCGTCCCGTATGTTGATATGCATTGCGGTTAGATTGTACCCTGTCTGTCGAAATACCTCTTCGATCTTTGCTCCTCTCATGGTGTCTGCGGTATACATAAAACTTTCTTCTGGTGATTTTTCTTCGTGAATACGTTTTCCTAGAATGTAGAGGGCATCACTAAACTCTTTTTCCATTTGTTTGATATCGTCCCTCACTTTTTTGTACGGGCGGTACACTGTTGTACAATAGAGAGTAATCGTTGCAGTAACACCCCAAATAATAAACAGGGTGACAGGAATATAGCTGTTGAGTCCATTGGGGTTAGCAATAAAATTCAAAAGGGTATTGGGAGAATCTGTTGAAACGATAAGTGGAACGATCATAAAGATGATGCCCGGTAAAGCGATTAAAGATCCTATGCCGCATGAAATGAGCAATCGTTTCTTCTTATCTATTTTTACAAGGGAAGGATGCTCACTAGGAATGATAGGCGGATTAAAGGTTGCTGGCCGAGAAAGGAGAATTTTTCTGGTATAGAGAAAAACAACTACGGGAAGAATGATATCGTATAAAAAGAACACTTGAAAAATGGTAACGTTCAATCCAATGAGCCCTGCCGCAGGAAGCATCGCAATAATGGAGAGCGGAATCATGATTCCTATTGAATAGATGAACATGGTGGGCTGGTGAAGTTTGTTGGCAAATTGATTCATCAATTCTCGCGTACCTTCTAGTCCAACATCGAGTGCGCGGTTCAGGGTGATGATTCGTTGTGCTTCTTCAGGTTCATGAATTGAGCTTCTGATGAGATGTAAAGATCGTTTAAAATGATCACTCCATTTTCCCCAGTAATTGGCAAAGGTTGTTAAAGCATCAGTAATGCCATGATAGACGCGAATTTCCATATCCCAGAGCATTTTTCTAAGATCTTTTGCTAGAGCGGTGGATGATTCAGTCGCAGCAAATTTTACACTATTCTCAAGATTGGGAACAAGTTTGAGATACATGACGAGATAACTTAGGACTTCAGGAACATCTCCTAATGAATGAATCTTCATATATCGTGCGTGTGTTTTTGGATAATTTACAATTAAGTTCATTATAAATGTCGGGAGAAATAATGAAATGAAGATCATAAGCAAGACAGTAACACCATCAATTTCTGCGATGTGCGCCCCATATGAAAGAATGATGAGTAAGTCAATAACAAATGCGACAAGGAAGGCAAGAAGCGCACCCGCATATGAAAAGATAAGAATATCGATTGGGTCAACAGTTAACCCACTGAATGTGAGAGTATCACGATATGTGGAAGAAAAAAGGTGGGCCACTTTTCTTTTTGTCTTTTCATTATGTTTGACCATCCATGAGAAATAGCGCCTTGCAAGATGGGCCCCCTGCTCAAACCACTGTTCTTCGCTCATGATGGTACTCGTTTCGCATAATCGTCAAACCATTTCATCCATTTTCTTCTCACTTCGCTGTAATTTACCTGGCTATGCTTCGCTTTCTCTTCTTCTATTAACATCCAGAATGCATTGTTGGCATCTCGGTTTGTGGGTGCTTCGAGCAATTCTTGATTTTCTTGACCGTGCTCAACAATAGTCCTTTTAATTTCCGTTCGGAGTTTGATGTTTTCTATTGCTTTTTCTACGGAGATTCCCCACTTATGGGCAATATTTTCGATAACTTCTGATTGTCCCATGTCAAGTAATGTTGTTGGCACAAGTTCGTCCTTTGAGGTGTGATACACCATAATGTCTTGGAAAACGCTGTCTGGGTCGGGATTCAGTGTCCATGAAGCCTTTGCGATCTCTGAGATCTGGGTAACCCGTCGCTTTCGTTCAATCCCCCCTTCGCTTCGTATTGGCGCAGTGATAATTACTGAGTCAACTGCTTTAAATGACGTTGTAGGAATGCCAATATCATAGACTACACGCTCATAGACATCCCGTGTCGTTGATCCATGGATGGTTCCCATGATTAAATTACCGGCGGCACCCACGCGCATCGCCTCAAATAGCACACGAGCTTCGACACCACGAACCTCACCCAAGATCAACACGGATTCTCCAAGTCGGAGAGCTGTTCGTAGCGCATCTGTTGGATCAATCTCGGTGGATCCTGAACCTGAAGCAATAGATTTGGTGAGTAATGACTGAATTTTATAGCCATATCGTTGTAAAATATCAACAGGAATTTCGGCAGTGTCTTCAATTGTAAGAATCCTAAACCGTTGAGGTATTTCTAAAATAAGAGAACTTAAGAGAGATGTTTTTCCGGCTCCGCGGCTCCCTGCCACCAGCAATGACGCCTGCCCATCGATTAAAAAACTGAGCAACCCTGCAGCCTCAGCAGAAATCATCTGGTTTGCAATGAAATGAGTGAGAGTCCATGGTTTTTGTCGGTGCTTTCTCAATGCAAATGCAACACCACGAGGGGTCAACGGATTACTAATGGCTGCTACTCTTGTGTGATAGCTTTCAAGATCCATATCAAGTACAGGAGATGCTTCTGAGAAGGCTCTGCCGCTCAGTGTCCGAAACCGTGAGGATAATGCGTCAATGTCTCCAACAGAGAGGTATACGTTTGAGGTATACTCTTCCCCATCAACAACTAAATGAAGTGCGTTGTTGGTAACAGGTGCATTGACATAGATATCTTGGATACGCGAGTCAGAAAGTAGATCCTCAAGGATACCGAAACCTGCAGTATATCTCGCAAAGATGTCGGCAAGATAGTCAATTCTTACAGTGCCAATGGAGAGCTGCTGTTCCTCCACAAAACGGGTTATGATCTGTCTGCCAAATCGATGAAAATAGTCACGAGCCGTCTCCGCATCCATAAATGATGCATCTTTTGGACGATGTCGCGAGAGATATAACCGTACTTTTTCAAGTAAATAGAGTTCTTCCCGGGGAAGATCATATTCGGGAGGAACGACAAAATACAGTTTTTCAGGCCGTGTTCTCAACGTGTATAACGATATTGCAATCGGACGCCCTTTCTTTCGTTGAACCTCATACGATTCAAAAAATACAGCATCGGGAGGAGGATCAAGCTGTATATATGAATCAATAAATCCTGGACGAACGTACGGTCGAATATATGTTGTATAAAATTCATCGCTGTTTTTCTGAGAAAATAGTATCTGTTTTGTCACATTAGCTTTTGATATCATTTCTTCTAGTAGTTCATCAAACTGTTTTTCGCATGATTGACAACTAGCAATTGTTTGCTTTTTCCGGTTACCCATCTTTTGAAGTGTTTGAAGGGCTTTGATGGGATCGATTTGCGCCATTGATATAACGGTGTCGATTGCTTGTTTTTTTTGTGCAATACACAGCCTACATTTTTCGATGCTTCTACCAGAAAGATGAAGGTTACCATACATGGCCATACTTTCAGCAAAATTCGCAAGATCCTTGAGTAGTTCTAGTTCTTTTTCTTGAAAGACTTTTACAAATGCATGATTCAAAATAACCTTGTTGATGCCGTGTTCTGTTTGCAATATCTTCAAAAGATTAGAGCGACATGTTTCATCAAAAATTGTAGAATTTCCTTGAGTACACTCTCTACAATTTATAATAATTGTTTTCAGATCCTTTTTACGTATGGCGGTGTACGGACAACGATATTCCCTCATAAATACCTCT
>JAFGDG010000025.1 GCA_016932245.1 Thermoplasmatota archaeon | reverse complement strand
TACGAGGTGATGATAATCCAGATGCAGATACGTTGTTGTATCATCTGAAAAACTATACGAGTTATAAAGATCTGCATCGGATGTTTACCACTTTGTTTGAGATTGTTTGGGAGATGACCAGGACAGCAAATCTTTTTGATTCAAGGAAACATTATGATGTTGCCGTTGATTTTACCGAGTGGTATTTTTATGGAGATCGTAGCGCTCCGATGATTGTGGGGAAGAAACCAGAACGAGGGACAACCAAATGCTACAAGTTTGCAACCATCAACATTGTGGAATCAGGTAAAAGATTTACAGTACTAGCATTGCCTGTTGGTTCTTTTGATAGTAAAAATAAGATATTGGAGAGTTTAATTCAGTATGCTCAAGAGCGCATCAGGATTCATAGGATTTATGTTGATCGAGGATTCTTTGATTCTGAATCTATCAAAATATTTCGTCGTCATCATTTAAAATATCTGATGCCCTGCACACACATATCTACTGTAAAACATCTGTTGGAGCTCACTCCTGCTCCTGCTGTTATCACTGATTTTGCTATGGCTGATACTACTTTCAACATGGTTATTCTCCAAGAGGCAAATGATAGTGGAGAGACATTGAAGTATGCATTTGCCACCAATGAGCATTTTGATGAGAACGATGTCAATCTCACAGAGAGACTCTTTCTGCTCTATGGAAAACGATGGGGGATAGAAAGCAGCTACAAGGTTAAGAAACAATCGTTTCTACCTAAAACCACATCAAAAAATTATCTCGTTAGATTGTTCTATTTCATGTTCTCAGTCTTGCTGTATAATCTGTGGATTCTTGCTGATATTCTTATTTGGCTTGCACTGTTTGGAATTGTAAAAGAGGACCACCTGCTTACATCAAAATACTTTGGAACTGTATTATATACAATTGACCCAGGAGGATAGCCTGAATTGGACCAGATTGTTTGCATTATGCTTGTTTTGTCTTAGTTTTGATACGATTCATACCACCTTGTTTTAATCACAACAAATGATCTTAGTTTGTTATTTTACGGTTTTTGGCACTAAAAAACAATATTTTTTATAGCGAGTTGTAAGAGTCGAGTCTATTTTATCTTTGTTTTTGTCCACATTCGGAACTACTGTTTTCATCGTCACCTTTTAATAATAGATATGTATATCAGCACATCCTATGAAACAGGCAGAACGATGTGTCTCATGTGGAAGGGGACTCTTAAAAGAAGGAGCTGCAACCTTCCCTTGCCCAACATGTGATGAGATTATCGGGCGATGCAACAGTTGCCGAGAACAGAGTGTAAAATACACGTGTTCAAAATGTGGATATACCGGACCATAAACAAAGGTGAAGAATCATGGGAGAAGTTATTGCATTGATTCGAGTGATGCCCGGTGGCGTTATCGATGATAGTAAACTAGAGCAGATGAAAAAAGATATCAAAAGTGTCATTAAACCACCAGTGAAACTAGGAGTCATTGAAGTCAAACCGATTGCTTTTGGATTGAGAGGATTGAATGTTACCGTTTCTGTCCCTGACGATGCCGGTGGACTCGATCCGGTAGTAGAAATTATTTCTAAAGTAAAAAATGTTGATAGTGCAGAAGTAACAGATGTCGGTAGACGGATTTAAGCTGCTCGGCCCGGTCTTTTCAATTGATCTGAAAAATCTCTCAGCATTTGATTTCCTAAATCTGTTGGAAAATACATAGGATATGCAGAATTGCTGGTGTCTCCTTCAACAAGTTCAGCAAGATACATTTTCTTGATGTGCCACTTTACGGTATGATGATTTAATCCAAGAGCATGGGCGATCTCAAGCAGATGTTTTCCGGGATGATCTTGTAAATAAATCATGATTTCTCTGGCATTTGGGTTTTTCAAAATCGACTCGGCAATCGCTTCTTTTCGTGCTTCGATACCGCCTTCAACGAGATAGAACACTTTTTTACCACCAATGACTCTGCTTCTGACCAAATTTGTTTGCTCCAATTTACGAAGATGCCAGGCCGCATTACTTGGCTTTAAATCAAGCTCACGAGCGATTTCTCGTAAGTGAGACCCTGGGTATTCATCAATAAATTCATACAGATTTTTTCTCACTTCAGTATCTAAGACATTTTCGGCAGTGACGTATTTGATACCACCTGCAGTAAGCACGGCAACAATAGTAGCTATAGCCGCAATGATAACGGCAATGGATATCCCAATAGTGGTAAAATCGGGGCGAATACTTTCAGCAGCCATTGCAGTCTCAACAAAATAACAAAATACGATTATGCTGATAGGCAGTCCTATCAGTATCTCTTTATAACTACGCATTTCTCATCCCATCCTTTCGCTATTTGCATCCTAATAGCAAAATAATAAATCATGCAACAACTTAAAAAGTTTACTTATGGGAAAAATATCCAATAAGTGAATGGTCTTTTTTCTCAATTCTCACAAATCCAAATCGTTCAAATTGTACAAGTTCTCCGGTGTTGAGTGAAGCTGTGGCTTGTTCGGCGTATCCGTTGACTTGCTCAAGACTATCAGCATTGTACGTATCGTCTTTGAAAAGCGGATGAGGGATGAAAACATCCATAGGTAAAAACTGGTTTGTTGTCCATTGAAGCTTTGCTGAGTTTTGGATAAGCTCCTCATCCAGATACTCGCCAACAATCTTTTTGTTTTTCTTTGTTACTTTCACATTAAAAAGATCTTTCAACCGAAATATATCTCCCACCTGAAGTTTTTCTGCATCTGTTTGTGGAATGAAAAAGGTTTTATCGGTTTGTATTGCACGACTACCAAGCGCGTCGTTAGTGGGATGCAACCGTATTGTTTTTTTCTTTTGAGGGGCATTTGAAACAGTTAGTTCTATGGGATGAGGAACAAAGAAGAATCGTTTTGCGCTAGGATCAATGAGTTTTCTATTAAATGACTCTACAAGACCAAAGGTAACCGTAGATTCGACCTTTGAAATTCCTTGTGATAACACAAATTGTTTAATCGCTTCTGGGGTAATGCCTCGTTTTGCTAATCCCTGTAAAGTTGGCAACCGAATATCGTCATAGCCAGAAACCAGTCCCTTATCAATCAATGGTTTAATTTTTCGCTTTGAAACCGGCATGCCCTCAATGGAAAGTCGAGCAAACTCCATAAGATGTGGCTTCCGTAGCTGTAAGAGTTCAAGGAGTTTAAAGTAGCATTCATCCCGAAGCTCATATTCTTTCGTGCGGAATGGATGAGTCACGCCACTGATGCTGTCTTCAACTGCGCCTGCAAAATCATAGGTCGGCCAGACGCGATATTTTGTTCCCTGTCGAGGGTGCTCTTTATCAATAATTCTGAAAAGGGTCGGATCACGCATAGCTGTATTATTGCAGATCATATCTCCCTTCATACGGAGTATGGCACCATCAAGACCTGAGGAAAGCATCTCTTTCCACAAATCAATGCTTTCACCGCAATCAACAGAGCGGCAATCACATTCTTTCCCATGAAACCGGCATTCTTTGATGAAGTCGGATTCACACGTACATACGTAGGCATGGCCGTCTTTGATGAGTTGTTCGGCAAGACGATAGTGTTTTTCAAGATTATCTGAAGTGCAATATTCTTTATCCCAGGCAATATTAAGCCATCGAAGGTCTTCTTTTTGTGCTGCGTAGAATTCCTCAACGGCATTATCTGGATTGGTGTCATCGAATCGAAGAATGAAGGTACCGTCGTACATACGTGCATATTCGTAATCAACAATCGCAGCTTTTGCGTGACCAATATGCAAACATCCGTTTGGTTCAGGGGGAAAACGCGTGACAACCTTCCCTTGCTCTGCACCAGGAAGATCAGGTAGGGAGAAATCTCGTTCTTTTTTTCCTTTTTGTAGAAGTTCAGGTGCAAGCAATTTTAACTCTGTTGTTTGTTGTTTAAGAGAAAGGGCGTTTACCTGCGTAACAACCTTGTTGACAAGGGGAATGATCTTTTGCGGAGGGATATTGTCTTTTCGCAACGCAGCAATGACTTTACCAGTTACTGCTTTTATGTTTGCCTTACCATTAAACTGTACCGCGTTCTGCAAGGCATGTATGCGGGCAGTGCTAGTAATTACATCCTCTGACATATGGTTCTACTTCTCTCTTTTCATGACGTAATCGGCAAGTGATTCAAGTATGTGCTTTGCATGAGATTCATTCACAACAGAAAGCGCCTTTTTTGCCTGAGCATTGTACTCTAGTGCTGTTTTTCTTGCGTATTCAATGGATCCTAATTCTTGAAAGATGGAAAATACAGCTTTTACTTCCTTTTCTGATGCGTGTTTGTTTCCAAAGAACTTTTCTAATACTTTTTTGTGTTCTCCTGTTGCCGTATAAAGCGAATGAACGGCAATAAGTGTCTTTTTACCATTGCGAATGTCGTTACCAATATCCTTGCCCAATGTTTCTTCATCGCTACTGATATCAAGATAATCATCCCATATCTGAAACGAAAGCCCTAATGAATTTCCGTAGTCTTTCAAACCGTTGATTTGTTTTGTCGTGCCACCTCCAACGATGGCACCCCCTTCTGCCGCTAAACTAAAGAGTGTCGCAGTTTTTTTCCGAATCATCTCCAGGTATTTCTGTTCGGTAACCTGCTTTTGCTGTTCAAACCACATATCTAACTGTTGTCCTTCACATATCTCTCGAATGCAATTAACGAGAAGATAATCGAGTTTCTTAAAGGTAGTATCATCAACATCAAGAGTGTGCATCACCTCAAAGGATTTCGTGAAGAGAAGATCACCAGCCATGATGGCTGTTGGTTCACCAAATTTTACATGGACGCTAGGCCCGTTTCTTCGCAATTGAGAATGATCCATAATATCGTCATGAACAAGCGTGAAATTGTGTAACAGTTCAAGCGACATACCAAAAGGAATAACATGCCCAGGGTCGCTGCAAACAGCTTCGCAGGCAATCATAGCAATAACAGGTCGCAATCGTTTCCCGCCGGCCAGTGGAAGATGACGAACCGCATCATATAGTATCTTCGGTTCACCATTTTGTAAATAGTCTGTTAATGCTTCATTAAAGCGAGTGGCACGGATGGTGAGTTCTTGTTTTAAATCCATAAATCGACACCAATATCTTTCATTTTTTGTAGCGTACCCGCACCAACTAAAAACATTGCGGCTCGAAGTTCTTTGATTAGTGCTTCAACACCAGACATCGTTGCGTTCTTTCCCTTTGTTGCTGGTTCAAGGAATGCACGAGCAACTCCTGCTGCGCTTGCACCAAGAGCGAGTGCTTTTGCCGCATCAAGTCCATTTCTGATACCGCCGGTAGCAATAATCGGTAGCTTCCAGTCTGTTGCCTCTCCAACTTCAAGAATAGACGTAGGCGTAGGGATACCCCAATCCCAGAAGGTTTTTGCACCTCGTGCATGTAATTTGTCATGTATTTGTTTCGCTCGATAATGCTCAATTGCTGAAAAGGAGGTCCCTCCTGCACCACCAACGTCAATACCAGCAATTTTTGTTTGTGCGAGTCTGCACGCCACCTCAGAGGAAATACCTGCTCCTGATTCTTTCACAATAAGAGGAATGTCAAGATCGTCTGCTAAATCAGCAATAGCCTTGAGACACCCTTTTGCATGTGCTTCCCCTTCAGGTTGGAAAACTTCTTGTAAAAAATTTAAACAAACAATAAAGACATGGGCATCAATCATGTCAATCATGGCGTGGGCATGATCAAGGGTGTTTTTCGGCCCCCATAACACTATTTGGGACGCTCCGATATTGGAAAAACGAAGAGGAATATCATAGTCTTTTATTACACCATATGTATCTTTCAGTGCAGGATTTTCCAACGCCGATCGCTGAGAGCCAACACCCATCCCCAGTTGGAAATGTTCAGCTGCGACTGCAAGATGTTCATTAATGCGTTTTCCTTTTGCATATCCGCCAGTCATACCAGAAATAATAATTGGTGCGCCAAGCGCCTTGTCAAACAGAGTAGTTGAAAGATTCACCTCATCTTTGTTAATTTCAGGCAGTGCATTATGAATAAGTTTAACCTCATCCCAATAGTTGTGATGAGCAGCGATGTGCTCTTCTAATGAAATGCGCACATGATCATCTTTCCTTATTTCTGTTTGGTTCATGTTTTTCCTCCATGAATAAGCGTATGTTTTGCCTCCTCTCCAACAAGCAGTCGATATATTCTCTCTGGTTTATTACCATTTACTAACATCGTATCAATTCCCTGGTTGGCAATAGTTTTAATGACTGAAAGCTTTCCGCCCATTCCTTTGGTAACATCAGCATGAGTATCTGCAGCAGTAGAAAGCGTGGTGAGCTCTTGTGTTGTTAAAGAAGTAACAAGTGTTGCTTTTTTATCGAGTTTAGGGTTTGCAGTATACAGGCCGTCTTCGTCGATAACAAACATGACCTTTTCTGGTTTAAAATGAGTTGCTAGTGCTTGCATCAATACATCACCAGAACATATGGAAAAACCTCGCGAGTCGTCAAGAACCACATCGCCAAAGGTTACTGGAGTGAACTCCTCTTCAAGATAGCGCTCGAAGAGAGTGTAATCGATGTATTTAATGGCATGATTATTAAAAGTAACTGTGCTGTGGGGAGGAAGAGAAACAGCAACGATATTGTAGTTATGAAGAGCATCTAAAACAAGATTATTTAATTGTTGAACTTTTGCCTGTGTTTTAGCAAAACCAAAGCGCTGGGTATCCTGCTTGTACCCCTTATCCAAATCATGCTCTTTAGCAAGAATGTGGCCAAAGGAACCAGCGCCATGAACAATAATCATGTCTTGAGATGCTTTCTTTAACTCTCTGGCGAGGTGGTCCATAACCTTAGTTCTAAAGGTATATCGTTTTGCTTTCTCGGTAATGACGCTACCGCCAAGTTTAATCAAATACATATGCTGCTACATCAATTAGTCTCTAAAAAGGATTTTCATGCAATAGTTGAACCGGTAAGAAAAAATGAAAAAGAGGGGAGATTATTTCTTTCGTCCGATGAGCATTGCTGCTATCAAAAGGACGATAATCAGCCCAAGAGCTACGATAAGCACGAAGTATTGCTGGATAAAGGTGACGGGTTCCTTCTGATGCGGATAGCTGGTTGCACCAAAAGGCATATGACCATCCACATTCAGTGCCTCATTATATCGTAACGGTTGTACTTCTTCTTGTGTCCAGTAGTTATTGTCACTGTAATCAGTACCAGGGACGAAAATTCGTAGCTGAGGATCGCCAAAGAAACAAACATTTTCCCAAGTATCCCACCACCATTGGCCAACAAGTAATTCAGGCGCAGTCGCACGCATACCTCGTTCGTAGGCCTGGCCAATTGTATCTCCCATGGCAAGTCGTTTAATGATCAGTTGATTCCACACTCCATTCCAGTCAGAAGTCGTCCATGGATCAATAATTTGATGGACCATACCATGGCGCATCCAAGTAAGATGCATGTAGGTCCCTGCAGGTAAACAGGCACCAGTATTCAAACCACATGAATGCACATTCCCAAGTGCGTCATCAAATTCTAGCCCAGTTATGGCAGTCATTGGTTGGTGACCGCTTGCTGGAGAGATGATGACCTTTCCATCGCCATCATAGATGTTGACTAGAGGCAGTCCGGCTTTGAGGGCCTGCAGAGGATGTCTCAATCGATCTCGATAGAGCATGATTCCATTTGCACCCCATAAATCAATAGGTAGCAATGATGCCACGTATTTGTTCAACAGTAGCAGTTGAGGATTAATGGTAGCAACATCAGGATTTTCCGTTGAGCCGATTTCGCTTAACAGGTGGAATTTTACGAATCCATCTGTTAATTTTGATGGCGTTTCTCCTGAAGAAGCATAAATAACCCAACGAATGAATTCCCGTAGATTACCAGGCTGTAAAAGCACGGGTTCATAGACGCGCCACGGATTCTCTTCATATGCATACGGATTCTCGGGATCCCACATGGAAATCTGCCCACTGTTCATAAACCATCCATGACCTTTTAACACCCATAAAATAACACCACGGTTGAGATTTTCAGTAACCGCAGAACCTTCAGTAGAAAAGACGCTGTCATACCCTGCTTTTCGTGCATAAAAGGGAACGACTTCTGTCTCACTGATATCAGGATAATAGGCGCCTGATTTACCAACAGCAGCACCTTCATCAATAGGATCTGGTGAATCTGTTACCCACGGAATGACGCCATCAGCTCGAGTGTATCTGAAATTCCAGGTTGTCCACGATTCCTGATTGAACCGATACGCATAGGTATTAAACGTCTGTAAAGTTGGATATGTGTAGTCTTCTTCCCTGGAGGGTTTTGTTTGTACGAGAGTGACACCTCGTGGTTCTAAGAGTCGCCCACCAATGCGTTGAATTTTACTCGTACTCCCATTAACCAGAGATACTGTTCCTTGCATTGCAGGATTCTGATAAATGAGTCCCGGATAAAACATACTGCGAGATATTGCATAGGCAGTATCAACAGGAGATGCCCAAAATCGTCCATTTAACGCAGCACCAGTGAAGATACGATCCCAAGGCATACCAATATCATACTGACCTGCCACCGTAATAATCGTTTCTTGAACTTGCTGTGCAGGTCCCCCTTCCTCAATTTTTCCAAATCCATATTCTTCAAGCAAAGAATAGACCTGTCTCCCGGAAAGTACCATGCTGGCTGCAGCCGGCTCTGCCGTGTGTCGTTTTGGTGACGTTTCTTGCCAAAACGCAGTAGGGTAGCAGACTGCACGAGACAATTCGGGATGAGCGTCGACAATAAACACAGGACTGCCGTGATGAGCAGCGAGATAGGTAGCGGGACCAACAAACAGTGCTCCCTCATATTCACCAGCAGGTTGCAGCCCTTCAACATACCAATACGACCAAGGATCAATAGTGGTAAAGACAATAGCATTCCCATCTGTAGAAGTTTTTATCATTTCATAAATCTGTTGTGGTTGTGTATAACGATCTGCAACGGGAGAAATAGCATGAAGTTCATCTGCGATCTCATGAGAAAGATGGCCACCAATATCTACGAGATAAATGTGTTCGACGCCTAATGTATACAAGGTGTCCTTTGTTTGTTCACTTACCTCTGTTGCGGTCGTGTACAACAAGGGAGCGTTTAAGGTACTGGCAAGCACAGCACCATTGGTGGCAGATACCATACTATTGCCATAGAAAGGATCGTACTTTTGCTCCCATTCGTAATCAAGGGTAAAATCGATTTCAGTGGGAACATCTTGAAGGGAAAAGACGCAGACTTGATACTGCTCTCCCTCACCTGCTTCGCCCAACATGGGGACCTCAAGTTCAGCTTTTGCTTCTGTTGATTGTAACTCCCCTGAACTAATTTCTTTTTTAGAAAGGCTTGAGCAAATCTCTGTTCCGGCAGCATCAAGAAGAGTGAACCCTAAATTGATGTTAGGGTCGTCCCAAGACAAGGTAAATTTAGCATTGCGACAACCGAACGGGGTTGGCTCTACAGTAACAACCGACCCAGGATATAACCAGACGTTGACGTCTCCTTTATTTTTTATCGTTCTTGCCAGTTCTTTTAAGGCTGAGCCTTTGAAAATATCAGTATTCTCGCTTGTCGATGGGTCCATGAGTGCGTTAATCGCTTTTTTTGGTACGGCAGAAACACTTATCTGCCATTTCCCATAATTGTGAATGAATGACCCAACCACTTCAACTTGGGGATTTTTATAATCGCCTGCTGCGTTATCAACCATGCCAATTTCAGGATCAAAAAGTTGTAAATCGAGATCAATACGATTTGGCCAGGACATTTCAGCAATGACATAATGATACTTGTTGTCGGTAATTTCAAACGTTTCGTAGGTTCCTCCAGTCCCAATGATGGGTTCATCCATCTCAAACTGTTGATGGCCGATGTTATATGGTTGAATAGATCCCTGGAGGGTTCCTCCGGTATGCCCATCAATGGTTTTAAGCTGCTCAGGATCAGTAATAACAGCGACGACTGCATTATCACTATATGACCATTCGCTCAAGGCAAGGTCATTTGCAATGCTATAGGGGTCATCCCCTTCAATGATTGTATATTCTTTTGCCTGCCAGCTGCTGTCCAGTTTGGTTTTGGGGACGTTAATGAGTGTCATATCATCAAGTTGGCCGTTACAGTAGCCCATCCAGTCTTCCATAAAGTAATCAATTCCTTGGCGGGCGTTTAATGACCGTTCTTTATCTTCGCTTACCGGATACTCATCCTGGTAGAAGAGTAACGGATACGAAAATAGCATGTCGTCATAATTAAAGACTGTTGTAGGGACAGCTGCCAGATAGGCATAGTCATCAAGGTAACTTTCTTCATCGAAATTGACGAATGTGGTCTTTTTGAGATTTACAACTGGTTGATAGGATGGACCTTTATCACACCCTTGTATACTATCGGCATATGCTCCAAGAACAGTAGGTACAACCGTACCGACCAGCAGCATGCATAATATTGTTATCGAAAAAAGCAGCTTCATGCTAGAGATTTGATTATTCATTCTATATCCCCCAATGTAGGTATACCGTTAAGAATATTTTAATGGTATTAATTAATAATAACTTCTCTTTATAAATAGTTTGTTATTTTTATCTATCCTTATTTATAGAAAATTTGGAAAAATGACATCAATAATTTATTTTTTAATAGACATCATCGTTTTATCTTTGTTTTGCTCATGAATTAACCAGAGAGCAATCGGCATGCCAGATTGTGGTTTTTGCATGACACTTCTTGACCAGATGGCAAGATCTTCTTCGGGTGTCGTTTGGGCACAATCCTCACAGAGAAAATGTTCGTTATTAAACACTAATCCGGAGGGGTGTTCGGTCAAAGAAATAGTACGGTTGCATTTAAAACAGAATTTTTCGCTCATCTAACCACCATCAAACACAAAGCCACATCTATGTCATATTTCGTATACGTTTATAAATGCAATCCTTTACACGAAACGAGTTAATGATAAATGTTTATAAGAGTAATGTGCCATTACGATGAACGGTGGAACGAGGGCGATGCAAGAGGAATTGCAGCAGGTTCAACAACATTCTCTTGAGCGGCTTGGGGGAAAACCAAAAATTGCCTATTTTTCAATGGAAATCGGGTTAGACAGACACATTCCTACCTATAGTGGTGGACTTGGCATCCTAGCAGGCGACACCTTAAAATCATGTGCTGACCTCAATGTTCCCATTGTTGGTATCACACTTCTTTCTGAAAGCGGATATTTCTACCAGAAACTTGATGAAGAAGGAAATCAGATTGAATTGCCGTTCAACTTTAATATTAATGATTTTCTTACGTTGTTGCCAAGCAGAGCAAGCATAATTATAGAAGGAAGAACAGTAAACATCCGTATTTGGTATTATCTCATTAGTGGCATAGGGGGTTATCTTGTTCCCGTTTTTTTCTTAGATACTAATCTTGAGGAAAATAGTGAATGGGATCGAGAGTTAACGAAATATTTGTATGGTGGTGATGAGAAATATCGACTCGCACAGGAAATTGTTTTGGGAGTTGGTGGTGTCCGCGCTATTGAAGCGCTTGGCTATTCGACGATTGATAAGTACCATATGAATGAAGGGCATGCTGCCCTTGGTACATTAGAACTGTATCGTCAGTTGGGCGATATTGAAAAGGTTCGACAGCAATGTGTATTTACCACCCACACCCCTGTTGCTGCAGGGCATGATCAATTTGATCTTTCGTTTGCAATGCCCATGATTGGTGACATCATGCCTGAGTCACTTTTGCATGAAATTACCTTCGAGAATAAGTTGAATATGACGCGTCTTGCCCTCTTTTTCAGCCATTATGTCAATGGTGTGGCCAAAAAGCACGGAGAGATTTCACGACAGATGTTCCCTGGATATTTTATTGATGCCATAACCAATGGCGTCCATACCCCGACATGGGTATCAGAACCATTTGAGCGATTATTTGATAAGCATATGCCAGGATGGCGTTCTGATCCGTATACGTTACGGTCGGCCTTCAGCATTAAAAAACAAGAAATCTGGGATGCGCATATGAACGCAAAACGACATCTCATTGATTTTGTCAACAATAGATACAATGTAGGAATGAATTACGATTATTTTACCATCGGCTTTGCTCGTCGACAAACTGCATATAAACGACCAGACTTGCTGATTTCTGATCCTGGAAGATTGATGAACATTGCCGAAAAAGTGGGAGCCGTCCAAATCATTTATGCTGGAAAGGCACATCCGAAGGATGAGGGGGGCAAAAAAGCTATTAAAAAAATATTTGACACGATGAAAAACATTGATGGAAAAGTGAAAATTGCCTTTATCCACAACTATGACATCACGATTGGCAAGATGATGACTGCAGGTGTTGATTTATGGCTCAATACCCCTCGTAGACCAAAAGAAGCATCTGGAACATCCGGCATGAAAGCAGCACACAACGGTGTCCCTCAACTAAGTACCCTTGATGGGTGGTGGATCGAAGGATGTATCGAAAATATCACTGGTTGGTCAATTGGGCCGAGGAAGACACAAGAAAAAGAGTCAGATGATGATGTTGATCGAAATGAGTTATACAGGAAATTAGAGCAATGGATTATTCCCAAATTTTATAACGATCGAGATAATTGGATACGCACAATGAGAAGTTGCATTGCTATTAATGCCTCGTTTTTTAACACCAATAGAATGATTCAACAATACGTCCTAAACGCATACTTCATATAGGTTTGTGTTTTCATAAGATGGACGGAGATTCTCGACATCTTCCACCCATGCTCTGAGTATTTCTGCAACACTCCACGCCTGGGCAATACACCCGCGAGGCAAATAGAGAGGATCCCCATCAAAGATTTCATGAATTGAACCAGCCCACTTATCACCATAGACAGCAAGCATTGGCTGTAAAAACTGACGATATGCATACCGCCGCCATTTCTGTTCTCGTTTCTTCACTTTTACAAATGCCGAAAGAAATGGTCCTAAAAGCCATGGCCATGCCGTGCCATTATGGTATGCAATATCTTTGTTATAATTGCCAAGATATGAACCCTTATATGAAGCATCATCTGGAGAAAGCGTTCGTATGCCAAAAGGGGTAACAAGACGGTCCTGAACCTGGGAAACAATTTCTTGTTGGAGGTGTTTATCAATCATAGAATGTTCAAGGGAAACAAGAAATAATTGGTTTGGCCTGCATGAGGTGTCTTTTATATCAATCACATCGTAGCATTGATCATATTGACTCGAAAAACTGTCGCGTACCTGGTCTGCTAAATCAGCATACGGGTCATCAGCATTCACAAGTGAAGAAAGACGGGCCATACTCTTCAGAGCGTTGTACCAAAGCGCCTGGATTTCAACTGCTTTATGTGCTCGAGGAGTAGGATAGTATTCACCAATTTTCACATCCATCCAAGTAAGACCGGGATCGTGACTGATGAGAAAATCGTGATCCATGTGAATATGATACTCCGTTCCCTTTTTATACCACTCAATAATGGAGGTCATTGTTGGCCACATCATTTCAAGAAACTCACTGTCGTTGGAATATTTCAAATACTGACAGACGCGATCGATAAACCATAATGACACATCAACAGCATTGTAGATGGGGTGAGAATCCCTCTCCATGAATGCGTTGGGAATAAGACCGTGGAACTCGTGCTCGGCAAATGTTGACAAAATACGTTGCGCATCATCAAATCGTCTCGTAATAAGAGTAAGGCCAGGCAATGAAATTAGCGTGTCTCGCCCCCAATCACCAAACCAATGGTATCCTGCCACAATTGACGTACCATTTCCTTTTTGCACAATAAAATTATCTGATGAAAGGACAAGGGGGTCAAATTTATTGGGAAGCTGAGTTTGACTCAGCAGAGACTCCTTTCGCTTTCGTTCTCGAGCCAAACTTGCGGTAAAATCAATATTGACCGTGTCTTCAAGACTTGCTACCAGATAATAGGTGACCGAACGAGCGATCTTTTTATGAAAATCGCCGAGATGAACGTTGTTATCTATCCATGAATCTTGCCGTTCGCGATCAGTTTGGTAGAAGAATTCTATCCAACAAGGTGATGGCTCATAGGTTGCCTTTTCAAGGAGAAGGGTCAGTGTTTTATTGCTATTGCTAGGAGTTGTACGAACACCGCCATCAAAAACATCCTGTGAAAATGATAAATACCGTTGTCTATTGACATCATAGAAGTGTCTTGAGTTTGCAATGATGCTGTGAGTGAGAGAGACGGGTTTTTTGGTGGTGATTTCATATTTAATAATAGTTGTATCTTTTCCATATTCCATAAAAATGGTTTTCGTAATCGTAGTTCCTTCCAGGTGGTAGGTAAATGAAGGAAAGAGGTTAAAAGTCGCATGATTTTTCTGTTCATACAAAGCATATGAATTATTCCCAATAGTTAGCGTGTCAAAAATATTGGTGAGAAACACCCACCGTTCAGTAGGAGGATGTAAACTGGAAACGAGTAGCCCATGAAACTTCCGTGTGTTAGTCTGTTGATGTGTAAGAGATGCATACCCGCCAAGACCATTGGTCACGATCCACTCTCTCATAAAAATTCCTTATAAATATCGAGGGTTCTTGTTGTTACTGCTTCCCAGCTAAATTGTTCAATAGCACGCTCACGTGCACGAATGCCCATCTGTTTGCTTTTTTCATTATCCTTCATCACTTGTTTGATTCCCCAAGCAATATCTTCGGGGCTAAAAGGATTAATGTGTAATCCGCACTGCTTCTCACCATTTGGGATGATCTGCTCTCGCATACCGTTGGTCCCCCGCGCACCAACGACAACCGGCTTTTGCATAGCCATGGCCTCGGTGCATACAATACCAAAAGGTTCGTACAATGACGGAAGAACCACGCTATCGGCGGCAGCATAGTGTACAATACGCTCATCCTCATTGACAAACTCTGTTCTAAAAATAACATGATCTTGAACACCGAGTTCTTTTGCAAGCGATCGAAGGCCTTGCTCCATATCGCCAATTCCCAACACCACAAGTTTGGTGTTCGGAAATTCAGCAAGGACAAAGGGCAGTGCCCGAATGAGATTGTCAGCGCCTTTAACGTTCACCAAACGGCCAACAAAAAAGATGCAATGATCCTGGTCAGCAATACCATAGCGCTGCCTCAGGTGCCGTCGTTGTTCATGAGATACCCTTGCAGGATTATATTTGTTGGGGTCAACGCCGTTCCAGCACACACGGATCTTATCTTCGGGAAAACCGAGTTTTTGTAGTTCGTCAGCCATTGCATGCGAAACAGTGATTACGCCGTCTGCTTCTTGACCACCTTCAAACTCAATATCCTTGATTGCATGTGATCCCCTCCCCATCGAACGACCTGTTTCTGTTGAATGCACATGAAACATCAAGGGACAATGCAGTTCCCGCTTGGCAATAATGCCTCCCAAAATGCCTAACCAGTCGTGAGCATCGATGATGTCAACCTTATGCTCGTCTGACCTGACAACCTGATTTACCAAATGCGAAGCCGAAAGAAGGTTATAGCTGACCACATCAGCAAAAAATTTGAAATGATTTCCCCACGAACGAAGCTCATGGTCGGCAAACAAATAGAATGCTGAACTCATATCAAGTGTTTTTGGGCGATAGACAGAGATATCATTCCATTGATCATAGGTGTCAAGGGCATTATCTCTGTTTAATGAGAATACCGATACATTGTTACCAAAGAAGATTTGTTTTTTGGTAATTTCAGCAGCAAAGGTTCCTAATCCCCCATAGATGACTGGTGGAAACTCCCAGGAAAAGTGTACAATATTCATATGATAATAATCTCCTCACCTGATTTCAGTTAGATTTGTTGTTTCAAGTCTTGTAGTATGTTCATGTAATTAATAAATCCTTCATACGGTGCATCGTATGGGCTAAAATAGGCATGCACATCGCCATCTTCAAAACCTTTGGTTGACAGATAGTACAGATGATCAGAGGTTTGCAAAAATCGCCAAACACGAAGGAGGTCGGGATCTCCTGTCTGTCGTATCTTTTTTCCAATGTCTTTTAATTCATTGAAACACGCCATTTGCATGTTGTTTCCCAGCCATGTGGAGACATCTCTATCAGCATCTGCCCAAGAAACCGCCCACGGAACATCAACATCTCCAACGACATTATAACGATTGACAGCTTCACCCACAGTCACAAAATCAAGATTGTTTTTCTGCAACACTTCCCAAGGAAGCTGGCTCAGAAAATCAAAGATGCCTGTTTCAATCCACTGATGTTCACCAAATGTTTCATAGTCAATAAAAAGGTTAATTACATCGCCCTCGCACTGGGACATCCAGTGCGCATATTTATCTGCAGTAAGCGGAAATCCTGGCCATTCGCGAGCTGAAAAGCGAAAGCCAATATCATCGCTCAGTTTGTAATTTCGCAAGAGAACCTTGATATCGGCATTCACTGGCTTATACAAATAATTGGATGACCGCCAACCTAAGATTTTTTCAGTTCCTTCAGTGATGATGCCACGGTATCCCATCTCTGCAATTTTTTTGGCAATGCGATTATCAAAAATGGCTTCCGTATTACGAAAAACCGTCGGTTGATAGTTGAATAAACGCTTAATCATGTGGCGGTGCATCGTTACTTGCTCTTCAAATTCATCAAGGTCATCATAGAGGCTTGAGAGCGAATGAAAATAAGTCTCCTCTATAAAATCAACGGATCCTGTCGCAAATAACTCTTGAAAACTTTCGAGAAGCTGTGGCAGGTAACGCTCACAATATTCTACAAAGGTCCCTGTCAAGCTGAATGAAATGCGAAACTGCCCATCAAATTTTTTCACCAAGTCAAGTAGCAATTTGTTGGTAGGAAGATAACATTTTTTTGCTACCTTTTCAAAAATCCAACGGTTGACTTCATCATTAAAATATGTTCCAAAGGCATCTTTTGTCTTTCCAATATTAAACACAGAAAAACGATTTAACCGCATAGGTTGATGAACTTCGAAATACAGGCAGACTGAAGGCATTACTAACACACCTTGGTATAGACCTCGATCGTCTTATCGGCAACTCTATCCCAGGTAAATAATTCAATCTCTCGTTTACTGCACTCGGTCATAGTCGAATGCAAGGGCTCGTATTGCAATAAGGAAACAATTTTGTTTGCCATTTCATCGGTATCCCAGAAATCGACTCGCAAACAATGGCGTAATGCTTCTGAGACGCCTGCTGTTTTCGATACAATGGTTGGCGTTCCTGCTGAAGCTGCTTCTAACGCGGTAATGCCAAAGGGTTCACTGACAGAAGGCATGACATAGACACTTGAAATTTGATAAAGGTGTTTTACTTCCTCTTCGGTAAGCAATCCTGTAAAAATGACCTTATCAGAAATGCCCATATCAACGGCCTGGTTAATTAGCCGTGGCAACATGTCTCCGGCTCCTGCTACCACAAATCGACACTCTTCTCCATGATCTAACACACGTTTGGCAGCACTAAGGAAAAATTCGGGACCTTTTTGTATCGTTAACCTTCCAAGGAATAATACAATGTCTTGTTTCTTTCCTTCTCCAAGGGGGTACACGGCATTGTGAACTACCTGGATTTTCTCACTAGGTATGCCATACTTTTCCATAATGACCCGTTTGGTGAAATGACTGACAGCGATAATTTTATCTGCCTTTTGCATCCCCTCTTTTTCGATATCAATAAACCATTGATTAGGGTGCAACCATCCTGACCGATCGTACTCTGTTGAATGAATGGTAAGTACAAGAGGTGCTCCTGTCTGCTCTTTTATGGCAATGCCTGCTTTCATGGTAAGCCAATCATGACAGTGAACAACGTCGTATTTTCCTTTTACTTTTGCGACAACTAAATCGTTATATCGATAGACGCTTTCAAAAAATTGGCCTTCCAGTGCTTTGTCATCAGGGCGGTCATATGGGAATATATCTGTTTCACCAACTTCCTTTATGACTAAATTTGGCTTGTCGCTACTGGTACTATGTTTGGTTTTGGGCATGTAAAAATCAACATGTACATCTTTATCAGCTAAGCTACGGGTAAGCCCATAACAGTGCGTCGCTAAGCCACCCGCCTTGAACGGCGGATATTCCCAACCAATCATCGCTACTTTCATGTGTTATACCTATATACACCATCAAAGGTCCTCAGACTATAGAGGGGTCCATGCATTCGGACTCAGTAGTTTGCATAGCTACTTATAAAGTAATCCTCACCTATTTCAATGCATATCGCTGACAGTCATCCACGCGAATTTTATCTTCGCAAGCAAGCCAGCCAAGTGCAGCATGTACATCTTCTTCACTAATGCCTGCCAATCGTTTGATAGTTGGAAAGTCTACTGCGCCCCAGATATCAAGCACTTTCCAGACTTTCCCAGCGTTTGCACCTATCCATGGCGTAAGATTGGTACGGTCCAGAGCATATCGATCGTCCTTATGTACTTTACCCTCGCGTGCAAGCCAGCCAATAGCTCCATGAAAGTCACGGTCATTGAGTTCTGTTAACGTTACAATTTCGTCTTCATAGAGAGGGCCGTGTTCATCTAATGTCCTCCAAATTTTTCCGGCATTCTCCCCGAAAAAGGTAGTGATGTTTTTCACAGTATCCTCCAACGCCAAAAAAAGTATGTAAAATTAGCATATAAGACTATCTAAAAATAGGGGAGGGGGGTATAGAAAATATATGGAACATATTCGAGGAGGATGAGGTATATTACAACAATATGTTACGAAAAAGAGCGGGCTTGAGGGGATTCGAACCCCTGGCCAATCGGTTAAGAGCCGATTGCTCTACCTAGCTGAGCTACAAGCCCTTACAGGAGAAATTTGCGATTAAAAGGAGGCTAACGGCTCAATGATTTTAAAGATTGTGGTAATAAAAAAAACATAGCTATTAAGGATTAGATAGCCAAATTGTTATTTTTCTAAGAGATACTCCCTTCTCTCTCAGAATATTTTCAAGTTCCCATGATTTTTTTTCAGGAATTAATATTGAGGCCATTCCTATTCGTAAACCACCTAATTTTTCGACTAAACCTTCTTGTTTGTTTGTATAAATTTTTCCTTTGTATTTTTTCTTAGTTTTGATGCCATACAACAATCTCTTGATTTTCATTTTTTTTGATTGAGTAAGATTGCTAAGATCAAATTTAATAATTTCATATGGTTCAAGTTCAAGTTGTTTTATAGATGCATCAGGCTTTTTTCCATAAACTGTAATCCCTTCTCGCAATATTGTTTCAATAAACTGTCTATCCAAGTCCCTAAACGAAGAATCTGTAAAAACTAGATTGATATTTTTATCATATTTTTCTTCAATATCCAGGATTTTACTTGATATATTGTTTTTTGTATTTTCATTTTTTAGAACAATGCAAATATCAATATCACTTCCTTTTCC
>JAFGDG010000024.1 GCA_016932245.1 Thermoplasmatota archaeon | reverse complement strand
GTAATGTGATACTAGGGTAAGATCCATTCCTACTCCTTTAGGAGGTTTTGTAATATCGATTTGTAGTGAATTGTGGCCAAGTATGGATAATTGTCGCTGAGGCTCAATTTTACAGATGCCAGTAAGCGTTATGTTGTCTTCTCCGTTTGTGTATTCTCCCTTCACCACACCAGGAGCTTCACAAATGACCAGTCCCGTCCAATATTTTCCTCCTGAAAACCTAGTGAAATACTCGCGAGGTTCAACAGTCATGGTAAAGGTTAGATGCAAGCGTTCGGTTCCTTGTGTAGCGATGATTTCCAGTTCTGAAGGGTAATAAAAATCGTACTCTTTTCCATATCGCAGGTTGTTATATTTGAAGGACACATTGCTAAATTCAGTATATGTTTCGCCATCCTTTGTCAGAATGAGGATCCCGGTGACAGGTCCTTCCATCAGCCAAAACATAATGTTGCCTAGAAATAGGCTCCATCCATTATCAAGAAGTGCCCAGACCCAATCGTAGCCAAAGGGATTATTTTCGGTACTAAACATAAGTGAATAAGGAATGCGTGGATGGTGATTTTTCATCCACCATCCGATGAGTTTGGCATACGTTCGTATCGTATGGCCAAGGTCTGCTGCATTGGTGAGTGGATTGTCGTACAGAAAATCACCCCACACGTGTTCAAAATAGCCTTGTCCCTTGATTTCCTGTGTTCTTCCTTGGATAGTCAATGTTCCTGAGGCCGTATTGCGAGGGATAAACCCATAGCGATATGCCCCTAGACCCATGGGGAGCCATCCGTCTGTTATGTCTTGGGCAACCCAATGAGGTAAGGATGCGGCCTTATAGGTAAGATCGAGGGCGATATCGTGGTTGGGATCATGAAAATGCATGACATATGATGGATATGATCCTTTCATAAACGAATCCTTATAGCGTACGTTAAAGGTCTTTTTTTTAACATCCAATTTCTTGGTGTCATCTCGTTCATATAAAATGTAGTGCGTATTGGCAGCATGATCAAACAAGGTCATATTTTGAATGGATCCAATAGTTTTTGCTTTTTCAAACCATTCTGTAAATGCTACTTTTACACTCCACTCGTTCTTGTTCTTCAACGATGAAAAAAATGCCTCGGCACACCACCATTCCATAACACAGGGATAATGTTCTTGTTCATCTTGCGAGGTCCAGGGATTTTTGTTTGTTGCCATAGCTTAAACTGCTGTATTTACTCCTGATATAAATAGCTTTATGACTTTTGTGCAATACTATAAAGTATTTTATTCTATAGAATATACATACTTCATAAACTACGGTATGTGGTGATAGCCATACGTATTGACATTGTTGGTGGTAGTCTAGGAGGATTGAGTGCAGCCCTTTCGCTTAAAAGACTTGACCGCACTCTTGATGTCGTCGTGCATGAAAAGTATAATGCCATAGGATATAACCATGAAGGACGACGATGTGGTGAGGGCTATGAAATTGAGCCTGACTGGAACCACTGGCAGCCGACAGAGCGTAGTATTTTTAACCACATACAACAGATAGAAACCATTGTAGGGAAGAAAACATATCGGGCTCATCAACCCCCAGGTACTTTTTATATGCTCAACCGACAGGAGTTTATTTGCCAGTTAGCACGAGACGCAGAAGGTCTTGATGTTGAGATCAATACAGGGGATAAGATACATTCGGTCGATGAGTTAGATGGCGAGTACATTGTTGATGCCTCAGGATGTCCAAGCACCATAAAAAAGTCGCTGGGGTTGCATCAAGGGATTGTTGGGAGTACATACCAGCAAACGATTGAGGGATGTAATTGGTTTACTCCCCATGTTATCAAAGTAATCTTTTTTGATGCCAGCGGCTATTATTGGGTATTCCCTCGAGATCCCAAAAAACGAGAGATTAACCTGGGACTGGGTATTGTAAGCGGGCACCATCAGAACTTGAAACAGATGTTAGAGGATTTTAAATCATATCATCAGATCGAAGGTACGGTTAATTATGTAACAGGTGGGCTTATCCCTGCAGGTCTTCAGAGGCCACTTCGGCATCGTAATATTTTGTTTGTAGGAGATGCTGGTGTAGGGACCTTCCCATTGTTAGGAGCAGGTATCTATCGCGCTCTTCTTAGTGGAGAGATTGCGGCAAAATGTCTTGTACGCCATCGTCCTGAGCAGTATCCCTATAAGATTTATCAAGCGTTCATCAAGTGGGAAGTATTAGGAAAAACCTTTCTGCATATGAGCAATGTTCTCGGTCATATTGGAAAGCATGCACTGTTTGCGTTTTATCATGCGTACCTTGATGTGTGGTACTCATCTCATTGACACTGGCTTCAAAACCTAAAATCTCTCTTGTAATATCTTCGAAACGAAAAATTAGTACCAAATGGTGCAATAGCACCTAGACTTTTGGTGGTAGAGATGATATGAAGATTACGTTGGATAATCCTAGGTATGTGATAAAATTCTTTTGCCACCTTTCGGGCCCCGTTCCAGAGTTCTTTAGGACTCATGTGTTTTGGCTGAAATACCACATCAACCTGATTATATCGTGACCAATCTTTGGTAAGGATGCGGCCTTGTTTTTCTAATCGTTCATAGAGTGGGGTTCCAGGATAGGGGGTAAGGATATTGACCTCTAATACATCTATTTCTAGCTCGTAAAGTTTCTCAAGGGTCATGTCAAAGACGCTAGGCGTATCTTCATCAAACCCAAAGATAATGCCTCCCTGTACCGCCATTCCATGATTGTGCACTCGGTCAATCATCTTTTTGAAGTTTTCAACCTTATTGTGTGTTTTTTTAATACCGTCGAGGGCTGCTTGACTCACTGACTCAAATCCCACAAACCACTCCACACACCCTGACTTTTGTGCGAGACTCAAAAACCCATCATCTGCTTTTCCCAGCACATTTGTTGTGCCGTTTGCCACCCATGATTTCTTGACATTTTGGTGGATAAGTTCCTTAAACAGTTCTCTGGCATAGCGAGGATTGGCAGTAAGATGCGGGTCATGAAAGACAAAGATTCTATTGGGTATTTGTTTAATTTCTTCTACGACATTTTCTACAGGGCGTTGCCTAACACCATGCTTACAAAAAGTACTAATGGCACAAAACTCACACCGGTTTGCACATCCTCTAGTCGACTGCACTGCACCCATGATGGGATTGTGAGTAATAAGATCGCGACGAAGTGGCGGAACATCGGCCATATCAAAATCAGTGTCCCACTCATAAAACTGCTTCAGTTTTCCGTGTTCAACATCGGCAAGAAGTTGCGGCCAACTTGCTTCAGCCATGCCAAACACGATGCTATCGGCGTGTTGCTTTGCTTCATCAGGTAATGCAGTAGGATGATAGCCTCCAAGAACAACGATTTTTCCTCGTCGGCGAAATTCATCAGCAATTTCATATACTCGGGGCGCAGTCATTGTGTAGCAGGTGATGCCTACTACATCAACATCCGCATCAAAATCAATATCTTCATAATTTTCATTTACAATCTGTACGATATGCTCCTGTGGAGTAATGGCTGCTAGATGAGGCAGTGTTATCACAGGATACCCAAAGAGAATTGATCCCCATGAGCCCTTATCAGTATATGTTGATGCGCCATGCTCGATTTTGGGGAATATCAGAAGAATATTCATAGGAATGCGTATCTCATAAGATAGACATCAATTATATAACATTTATTATAGAGAAATATAAGGAGTTATTATCAATAGCGTATGGACTGGACGGGATTTGAACCCGTGGCCTCCACCTTGCGAAGGTGGCGATCTACCACTGATCTACCAGCCCCTAGTAGCCACCGTACATAAAAGCGCTATTTGATTGTTTCTCTTATTTCATCCGTTTTTTTGCTGCTTTTAATGCTTCTACTACCGGCAATTTTTCCCCCATCATAAATTTTTCAAGAGAGCCACCGCCAGTTGAGATATGAGACATTTTGTCATCAAGGCCAAGCTGCTCTACTGCTGCAACAGTATGTCCGCCACCAACGATGGTAAATGCACCAGAATTGGCCACGAAATTAAAGAGCTCTTTTGTCCCCTCCATGAATAAGGGATTTTCAAAAACGCCACAGGGTCCTGATAAAAACACCGTTTTTGCGTCATCGATGACCTGTTTAAATTGTTTGATGGTTTGTGTACCGATATCATAGAGCGTCTTATTTGAGGGCAATTCTTCAGTTGTAATTTCGTCTCTTTGGTCGTTATCCTCGATAGCAAAATCAGTAGGAAGATAAATGTTCTGAGAATATTTATTTAGAAGTCTTTTAATTTCTTTATATTGTTCTGGACTTCCTTCTTTGGAAAGGATTTCCTCATTTTTTTGACCCAGATTTATACCTTGCGCTTTCAAAAAAGCGTTTGCAGGCAATCCCGTAAGAATAATTTTATCGGCGGTGTTATTATCCAGTAATCTCTCAATAGTAATTACAACATCAGAAAATTTTGCGCCACCAAAGAGAAAAACAGAGGGTTTTAGAGGTTGTTTGACTACTTTTCCTAACGTTTCTAGTTCAGATTCCAATAGTCTTCCTGCGCATGAAGGAAGCACTGCAGTAAATCCAATCAACGAGCACTGCGGTCGATGAGCGGCGGCAAATGCATCATTCACAAATAAATCTGCCAATGGATACAGATGTTGGACAAGTGGTGATTGTGCATGTTCTGTCGCTGATTTTTTCTCGGTTTCGCCATCAAGCTTCCGTACATTATCAAGCAACAACACCTCTCCCAGTTTGAGGTTTTTAATGGCAGCTTGCGCTTCTTTTCCATGGAGGTCATCAACAGTCTGTACTGGCTTCGCTAGAAGTTTTTCTAATGCCTGTGCATGCTGATGAAGGTTGGTAAAATCCCAACTTCCTTGCCGTCCTTGATGAGCAATGATCACGGTTTTTGCCTGGTTTTCAATAAGTTCTTTAATGGTGGGAAGCGCTCGTTTTATTCGGGTAGTATCTAAAATTGTTAAGGTTTTTTTATCGAGTGGCATGTTAAAATCGACACGCAATAACACGATTTTTTGTGTCACGTCAACATCATCTAACGTATTGTATTCTTTCATACCATAAAGCCTCCAAAATCAGATATCAAACCCGTTTATTTAAACGTATATGGTGGTAAATGAAAGTTCGCCTAATACACCACTTTTACTGGCTCTGTGGCGGTTGATGGTTTGGTATGATAAAACATGTAATAGATGAGATCGACCAGTCTACACGAGTACCCCCATTCATTATCATACCATGAGAGTATTTTCACTAGATTTCCGTTCTCTCCATTGACTCGAGTACTCAACCCATCGATGATGGATGAATGAGGATTACCTACAATGTCTACCGAGACTAAAGGCTCCTCGGAATATTGCATGATGCCTCGAAGCTTGTGCTCTGCTGCTTTCTTCAGCGCTCTGTTCACATCGTCAACGCTCACGTCTTTTTTCAATAGGCAGGTAAAATCAGTTAATGAACCGTCAGGAGTTGGCACCCGTACAGCCATCCCGTCAATTTTTCCTTTTAACTCAGGCATAACTAAGGCAACTGCTTTTGCAGCACCTGTGGTGGTCGGGATGATGGAGACCGCTGCAGCCCGTGCCCTCCGCAAATCTTTGTGTGGAAAGTCAAGGATACGCTGATCTCCGGTATATGAATGAATGGTAGTCATGAACCCTTGGTCTATGCCAAAGGAATCGTGGAGCACTTTGACTGGGGGTGCAAGACTATTGGTGGTACATGATGCATTGGAAATGATGTGGTGATGCTGTGTGTCGTACTGGTGTTCATTGACACCAAGCACAATTGTGATATCCGGATCTTTTGCTGGTGCAGAAATCACCACCTTTTTTGCTCCTGCTTCAAGATGGTTTGACGCACCTTCGCGGGTGCGGAATATGCCTGTAGATTCGATAACGACATCAACGTTAAGCTTATTCCATGGTAATTTTGCAGGGTTTACTTGCGAGAAGAAGGCAATGGGTTTGCCATTCACCGTGAGACCATCGTCTGTGGTTTCTACCTCACCGTCAAATTTTCCGTAAATCGAATCATATTTGAGAAGATGAGCAAGTATTTCGGTGCTCCCAAGATCATTTATGGCAACAATTTCGAATTTTTTTCCATACTGAGAATGTCCTAAAGCCGCTCGAAGAGTATTTCTTCCTATCCGTCCAAAACCATTGATTCCTACTCGAATCATCCCTTCCACGTTGCTACAAATACCCTGGTTCTATATAATCTTTCCTACGAGATATGTCGGTGCTGCGTCGGTGATTTTTACAGGCACAAAACTACCACGTCCAACTTGTTCGCTTACTACTACTGGTTTGTATGTTTCAGTTCTGCCCATCATAGTACTCTTTTTTCCTTGCTCAGTTATAAGTACAGTGTACCGTTTTCCAATGAGTTGGATATTTCTCTCAAATGATATCTTGGTGCATAGGTCTGTTAGGAGTCTAGACCGCTCTTTGGCAACATGTGTTGCGATGCGCCCCTTCATTGATTTTGCTTTGGTATGAGGGCGTGCCGAATATCGCGTAATATTAGTGATGTCTGGTTTTACCGTTTCAAGTAATTCAATAGTGTGTTGAAAACACTCATCTGTTTCGGTAGGAAAACCGATGATGACGTCAGTTGACAGGGTAATCTCAGGATATCTCTTCCTAAATTGCTCTACAATCGTTATAAAATCTTGAACCGTGTATCGCCGATTCATCTTCTGTAATAGGTCATTATCCCCCGATTGTACTGGCAGATGTACGAATTTGTAGATTCGTTTATCTGCAAGACCCTGTAGTATGCTAGAAAGATGTGTGTGTGCAGTATAGGGATTCATCATTCCTACACGAACGCGAAACGCTCCCTTGAGTGATGATATTGATTGTAAGAGATTACCTAGATTTTGTTCTCCCGTTTCCATCCCATATGATCCTGTGTCTTGAGCAGTCAGCTGGATTTCTTTACAGCCTTGATCAAGAGCCGTTTGCATGTCCTGGATGACTTCTTGTAAAGGATAGCTGACCAGCGGTCCACGTGCTTGTGAGGTGATGCAATATGAACACGAAAACAGACATCCTTCAGCAATGGAGAGGGGAGCAACTACATCGGTAAACTGTTTTGGGCACCTTGTTTTATGTCTAGTGATAAACGTCACAGTTTTTCCTTCTATAATATCCATTATATGATGGATGTGTGGGGGTGGCAGTAGTTGTGCGTCAGGTACAATACTACGAATTAACTTTTGTTGGACTGCAGCCATGCACCCTGCAACAATAAGTGGTTTTCCCACTTGTTTTAATACTCGTAGGCGGGAAAGCATTCGCTGTTCTGTCGTTCCAATAACCGTACACGTCAATAGAATCAGGACGTCAGCAGCATCTGCTGTTGGGATAACCTGATGCTGTTTTTTTTGTAGCAACCCTTCGATGATACATGCATCGGCTTTATTTGCAGTACAACCATAGGTTTCAAGATATACCTTCATACTATTCGTGGCAAAAAACACAGGACCTATTTAACTGCTTCTTTAAACCGCTTTAGGACAAACGACTTGTCTACATTTGATAAAAAGTATCCTGCGCGGGGTCCTTTCTCCTGGCCAAGAAGGAGCTGGTATGTGGTAGTAAATGCTGTCTTGATGGGGATGTTTTCCGTTTCTGCGATCTCGTAAATCGCGTTATGAATGTGTTCTCCATCCCATTCAAGGGAAGAAAGTATATCAAGGAATGAGGTCACAAAACGGTGTTGTTCGGAGGAAAGATCGACTTTCGGTAATTTTTGTTTTATTTCAAATTTCAGCATTTCTGGTGCAAAATATTCGAGCCAGTAGGTAACATGCTCAGCCCGTTGTTTGAGGCGTGCTTCATCAGTTGTACTCATATCGTTCGGAATTTGTTCTGTTCGCTGTAGAATCTTTTTGATATCTTTCCATGTTTTTCCAATTTGTACCACTGTTACTAGATGTCGATAGGGAACTTGATGAGGGAGGTGTTTGGGTACCTCATAGGGTTGCGATAATTCATAGGTTTTCTCTAAATCTTTCATCCCTTTGGTTTTTTTCTCTGCGTTAAAATACACACGCTCTAGTTGATCATACTCATCTACTAGTGATAACAATCCCAATCCCGGGTCAAAGACAATATGCTTATTTGGTTGATTATTCATTAATAAAAAACGCAGCACTTCTGGCGGCGTCATGCATAACATCTCTCCAGCGCTGAGCGCGGTTCCTTTGGAACTATGCATGGCTCCCTTTCCTTTGAGTAAAATAAACTCGTACGTGGTGTATTTTGGAGGAGGATACTTGAAAATGTCTTTTGCTATGACTGCGCCAGTGTCATGTGTTCCCCCAGCAGCCCCATGGTCTTTACCGAATGGTTCGTAGGTAACCCCTAAAATTTTCCATCGAGCAGGCCAATCTACTCTCCATGGTAGTTTTCCTACTCCTCCTTCTTGAATATCGACTTTGCCTTCATACCCGCACTCACAAGTGTATTCAACAAAAGGAAATTCATATAGGACGGGTTTTGCGGTCGTAATCCTTCCGCAGCTGGTACATAATATGTTAAATGGTATCCACTGCTTAGGCAGTTGTCTTTTTGAGACGGTTTCAATAATGGTTTTAATGCGTTCCGTATTATCCAGAGCGGTTTTTATCGCCTCTTCGTACATTCCGCTTTTATACATCTCACTTGCCCGATGAACAATAGGATAGATGCCGAGTTCTTTTAATGAGTCTAAAAAGGACATAAGAAAGTGATCAGCGTAACTCTTATGTTCCCCGCAAGGGCAAGGGATTTCTGAAATTGGCATGCCAACATACTTTTCATAGCTTTCTGGTAAAAAAGGGTATACTTTTCGAAGGTTATCAAAATCGTCGGCAATATAGATGAAGTCTGCTTTTGCCCCCTTCTCTTTCAGGGACCGATACACTGCATCTGTTGTTAGCACCTCTCGCATGTTCCCAATATGAATGGGACCAGACGGCGTTATCCCCGTAGCAAGCACGTGCTTTTTATTGTCCTTTAATAACTCCTCAGCTAAAACATCTGCCCAATGCATGGCTCCTTCCCTACTCAATAAAAACGAACTTAAATAACTCGCGCTCTAATGAGTGCCCGAAGCGGTACGCCAGCAACACTGTTTTGTGTTTTCTTGTTTAGTAGTGCCACACATAGTGCGGGTTTTCCTTTTTCTGCCTTAGTGGCTTTAATGGCGCTTTTAAAAGTCTCACCTGTTCCGACTACATCATCGATGAATACAACCGTTTTATCTTTCACTGATGCGTAGTTGGAAGAAAATGCCCCCATTTTTTCATGATGCGGCCTAAATATAGCTAGCTCTAACCCCAATTTGTCAGCAACAAACGTTGCGTAGGGAACGCCATTAATGGCAATTCCCACAATGGTATCTACTTGTTCACACTCTTCTAAGATAATATCGCATAACGCATCTGCAATAAACCCCATTCTTGAAGGATACACGCCAATAGAACGCCAACCGATTTTTACGTCTCCTTCTGGTTTTTTTTCTTTTCCTTTGTTAAGCAACCACATTGCGGTTTCTTTTGAGACATTGAGTTCTTCGGCAATTTCGTGATCGGTCAATCCGCCCTCTTTATACTTCAATGCTTTTGTGATGAGTGTGTCCACTTCTTTCATATTTTTACACCCTTGGCATAAGGTATGATTATGCAATATTTAGATGTTTGGTCCGAGGGTAAAACGTACTCGGCAACTAACAGTAAAGCTAAAATAGAGTAATGGTATGTGCTGTAGTAACTACAAGTAGGTTAGTGACCCATCATGGCCAAACAGAAAAAAGGTGAAGGCTTTCACTCTGCAGCAGGACTCATTCGCTATTTTGATGCAGAAGAGAAGACATCACTAAAGATACCACCATGGTTTATTATTATTATGTGCGTGGCAACTATTGTTATCATTACTGCTGTCCATGTTGCCATACAGTTCTAGCTTATCCTTTCTTCAACTGTTGTTCTAGTAGTTCTTCTGCTTTTTGTCGAGCGTCTGGCATATTTCCCGGTTTTTTTCCACCTGCATGAGCCATCCGTGGTTTTCCTCCGCCACTACCACCAAGGAGACTTCCTACTTGTTTTGCGATTGAGGCAAGGTCGATGTCAACATCTTCTGAAGCTGCCAGCGTTACCCGATTTCCACTACTGATATACACAATATGTCCCTTTTGTTTAATCAGTTCTGCAGCACGGGCAACCGTATCAAGACCTTGCTTGAGATCCTGAGTAATAAACCGGATTTTTTTGCCAGAAATATCCCACTCCTTCTGAAAAGTCTGCTTGTTTGCTACATCAACAGTTGCTGATTGCTTCTTCAGTCGTTTTTTAGTTTGTTTCCATTCTTTAAAAAGCATTTTGCATGCTGAGGTTAAATCAACTGCCGACTTCGTTGATTTCAACTCAGTTTCCGATAAAAATCGTTGTATGGTCTTTTCTAATTGGTTGGGAGGAACTTTAAATAATGCAGCAGATTGTTGAAGTTGTTGCGAAATCTGGGCATGAGTGGTAATCTTAAATGCTGGACTGAGCGCTGTAACAATTTGATCATAGAGCTGTTGTTCTTCTTGTTGGTAGGCATCTACCATTTTCCCTGCCGCAAAGATTATGCGATTTACACCATCTTGAATGCGCTCGGTTTTTATGATTCTGATTTTTTCTACTTCGCTGGTATTATTTAAGTGTGTACCACCACAAGCTTCAACATCGATACCAGGCATATCAAGTACCCGAATGCTATTTCCAGGAGGAACCCCTCCCTGGTATAATCGAAAGCCATATTGCCGTTCTGCACTGTTACGGTCTAAAACTCTCTTTTTTATCCCAACTGCCTTGGTGATAAATGTATTTGCTTTTGTTTCGATGGTTTTCCTCTCTTGCTCAGTGATTGGTTTGTAATGTGAAAAATCAAATCGCGCTTCAGTAATCCCAAGTTGTGATCCTGCTTGCCAGATATGCTCACCTAAGATTTGACGAAGTGCCCCATTCACTAGATGTGTCCCGGTATGATGTTTCATTAAGGTATATCGATGATCCCAGTCAATGCAACCATGTACAGTATCGCCAACCGCCACATCTCCGCCAATAAGGTGTACAATGGCATTTCCTTCTTTTTCTGCTCGGGTGACAGGAATGATTTTTCCTTTGACATTGAAGGTCCCCTTATCTCCTGGTTGTCCTCCCCCCTCTGGGT
>JAFGDG010000023.1 GCA_016932245.1 Thermoplasmatota archaeon | reverse complement strand
GTTGCCGTATTAACCCAAACTGTTGAAGTTTCTCGTGATTCAAACGCACTACATCGTGTTTGGTGTACACGAAATGATGGTGGATACAACATGCGAGACAATAAGCAATAGGCTTCTGGAATCGTCTACCCTCGGGGACAGCATCGAGAAAGCGTTGCATCCACTGGATGTCATGACCAGCATAAAATTGATTAGGCATTGTTATTGTTGCTCCCCTGAAAGTTCTCGTAGTGTTTTTTTGCGTAGCGGGTCAATTCCTTTGTCAATGGTGTCTTTAGCAGCAGTGTATCCCTGATCCCAGTCTACTTCATGTTCTAAGTCAAAATCTGTGTCTCGTGCTTGTCGAATGAGATGCATAACTTCCACATGGGACAGCCCGCTTTGTTTTCTGATTCGTTGTACCATTTGTTTCTCAGAGGAGGAAGCTGCTTGTAGTAAAAGTTGATGCTGTCGTTTTTTCGACACCATAGTCGAAAGAGCCTTGTGTTTGGCGTCCCTTAGATTATGAGTAGCCATTTCTGTTTGTGCGGCTTCTAAAAGACGTGCTTTTCTCTCTGCAGGTTCCATGTTGTTAATAATATCCCAAACACTATTCCACATGAGTTCTCCGCGAGGGTCTGTGTAATGGTCAGGATAACGAATGATTTTCACGTCTGTTGCTATCTCAAAATTAATCACCCATTTGGAAGCTAGTCTCAGGTAATATTGGGCTTGTGCTGCTTTGTTTTCAATGTCTTTAATTGGTGCCTCAATGAGTATGGCGTCATGTACTGGTGCGATGACCTTTATCCCATTATCAACACATAGGGGGACTGCGAGCTGTAGAATGTTCGCACCGTGTGCTTGCATTGGCCAGTTCATTAACGTACGATATTTTGCTCGTGCTGTCTGAAAATACCAGTTGAATCGTGTCCCAACTAACCCGGATAGTATACCAATGTCGATAAATTGACTGTTCCATTCCCAGTAACGTTGATAACGTTGTTTATGCCATCGAATCATCAACTTCGCTTGTGGGATCGTGATTTGTGCGTAGTCCGCGAATGTTTCAGTAGACATCCCGTAATTGATGGCCAACATACATCGTTTGAAGGTCTCCCGGGTTTCGGGGTGAGTTTCTTTTGTTCCCTCTGGGGGTATCGCTTTGGCTGCTTTGGCGAACGCAAGATAGGGGTCTCCTGTATTGTAATCATGTAACAAGTTTTTGTCGCAACTTAACGCTGCAGCGATAGCAATTTCTTGTTGTTCATAATCGATATAGGCGAGCGCTGTCCCTGGTGGTGGTCGAATGAGGAAACGTAGCCATGTGGCATTTCCAAAGATAAACCTACTTGTGCTTGGTTGATTTCGTCCTGTGATGCTGCGATAGGGACTCAATAAACAACGATTTCTTCCATCAGTACCGACTTGTAGATCATTCAATTTTAATTGACTTAAGGCATGTCTGAGTTCTTGAAGTGGTTTGAGTTGAGGGTGTACTTTTGCTTGCATTTGCATGTATGATTCATCAGTCTTTGGCAGGCCTGTTGGGGTGTAATCCCAGGGGATTTGATGTTCTGCCAAGTACTCCTTGAATTTATCGATTTTGAAAGTGGTGCCTTCGAACACATGGTACTGCTGATCTACACGCCAGATTAATTCTTCTTTGAGGATGCCCCAGAGGTCTCTGAGTTCTGTTAATTTTCCTGTGTCAATGGGGATACCGTTGTATTCCATTGCTGCGACTGCTGCCATGTAACGACCCCGGAGTAATGCATAAGGGAGGTCTACACACGGTTTCATACGGTCAAAGAGAGTCGCTGTGAGTTCCACATCTTTTCTGCAGTACTCCAGTATATCTCGTTTCTCTGCTTCAGTGTAATAGCGTTGTTGTAGAATGAGGTTTCTCATGGTGTTTTTGTAGGTGGCATCTGTGTTGGTGATTCCATAGTAACTGCAGGCGCCTAATAACGAGTTGCCGGATGGAATGCGTCCGCCATTGGTAAGGCAACGGAACTCTGCGAAGAGGTCTAAAACATAAGGAGGGATTTTGAAATTCAATGAATAGTGACATCCGAGTTCTGCACTTGCATAGTATGCAATAAATAGTGTTTTATCATCAATGGGGTAGGAGGGTGCCGTGTCTTTCTCAGTAATCCAATGACTTATAGTCGCCCCGGAGTTCACATCCAAAGCGACATAGCAGATAGGGTTTTGGGTGTTGCCATCGCCTCCGCGAAACTCATAGTCTACTATAACGATATTTTCAAAATCACCCCATGTTTTCAACTCAGATCAGCCCCCGGAGTTGTCGTACCACTGGATGGTCTTCATCGTCGATGGTGGTGTTTCGAAACGCTATGCTGAGAATCTGTGCGATGTCCAAATCTGGCCATTTCGGTGGCGCCAGATTTCCTTCAGCGATGAGAACATCGTAGCCTTGAATGCTGCGGTTGGGTTGCATGCGTATCCAATGGTCGCGTGATTCAAGCACACAATTTTTCGAGGACTCATGCCAAGAATTCCAGCGACCTGTTTCATCTGGCTGGGGCACTGGGAAGAGGAATGGATCACCTTTTGTGTTCACACAAAGGTATAGAACGCAGCGTTTCACTTGATCGAAGAGTTCCCCGATTTTCTCCTGGTTCACTAAATATAATTTATTTTCTTCTCTGAACTCCAATAAATCCACGAGAACTTCTTCTGAGGGATGCGCCCGGAAGTAAAGTTGGCTGTTAGGACGCTGTACTGGTATAGTGGTGATTTTCCGTTTCAATACGATACCCGTAGCAATAGGTCGTGCGACGTACTTACTCATGTCGAATCCAGGAAGAGCTGTCTTCTCTGCTTCATTCACAATAGGTTCTGCGTCAGAGGTTGCCGGCTTAGTCTTCGCCATTTTCTCCCCCCGATTCTTTCTTTATCCATAGTTTTGAATAGCTGGTGGTGGCGTAGAGGAGTTGAATATCGAATTGCTGTTGAATTTTTGTAATAATATCGTCTGCTTTATCCGGGTCAGTGAGGAATACCATAGCAACACCGATGCGCATCATGAATTAGCCTCCTCACTTACAGTAAAAGCAGTAGCTCCGTAGTCCTGTGTCGCTTGTCTGTCAATGTCTTTCACTAGGTTGTATGACTGTTGGATGTCTTGATGGTAGACTTTGATAGTCCAACAGTACGCTTTTGTAGTACGTTTCAACTCAAAGCTGCTGCAGCCGATTTCATTGGCGAGAAAAATTTGGTTATCCATTATCAACCACCTTCTGAATCTGTTGGGATAGCTGCTCCTTTGAATACGCCTCTGGGTTCTGTATGCCTAGACTCAACGCATATTTGATTTGTCGTGATGTGGGTTTGACTACCAGTGGCTGCTTCGGTTGAGGCACCATCTCAGTGTTCTGCAAAAAATAATGGTGTGGACTGACGCATTTCTCAAAGATCACCAATGCAAGATGTTGGACAACCTCGTTAGCAGTACTTAGTTTCGCTGCCAATGTAGAAGCAAACTGCCAGGCGTCTGTGATATGTTGCTGGTACTCGTTTTCACTGTTCAGGATGCACACCCCCAGTGGTCAAAAAAGTCGTTGTTCTTGGGGAACAATGTTTGTGGATCGCCGGCCTCTGCAGTTGTTACTGCTACTATTTTGTTGTGTTTATTATTTTTCATGTTATTACCTCGTCGGAAATTTTATTACTGTTTCTCAGCCGATGGTGCGGCGGTAAAACACGAGACCCCCGCACCACAGCTGTATCACCGGTGACAATGATTCCTTACAAAAGACCCCGTTTTTTCGCTAGTTCAACAAGATCCTCAGTACTCATGTTGTCATAGTCGTCGCTCACGATTTCCCCCCCGAAGTATTTTTCAGAAACTGGCATACGGCGAATTTCATCGCGCTAGATCGACTCAATGAGTTCTCCATGGCAAACTGGTCGACATTTGCCAGTGTTTTTTCATCAAGGTAAACATTGACACAAGTCATATTCGTTTCACGAACAAACAGCCACCATTATGAATATATACATATTCCGCATTTACTTCCTTAAAGTAAACATATCACAGGAGGACTGGGAAAATTGACAAAACAGCTTGACAACCCCCAAGAAGCCATTATCCTTCTCGTTTATAATGAATCTTTGAATGTGAAAGAAATAACCAGAAGACTATACAACACCAATAGAAACGCACATGTGTCAACTTGGCTTCGAACTCTTGAATTAAAAGGGTGGATAAAAGAAGATACGGATTATTGGAGGTATCACAAAGGCGCACAAAAAGATAAACGGTTTCGTTACTACTTTTCGATGCCACAGGCAATTATTGATAGCGTTGACAAGGAAACCCCATTGAAACCCTCAGAGAGAAAAAAACTTGAAACATTATTTTCTACCCTTGGGTTTAAAAAATTCGTTGGACAATTTGCAGACCAGCGGCCTGTAAGAGATTTAGACTTCTTGAAGTGGCACATTGGATTATTTGCAGTGTACACGAATATTTTCATCGACTATGCCGTCAATAGTACAACATTGACATTGAAACAATGCAAATATATTTTCCTGAAATATCTCAAATCTAATAGTATGCAACGTACAATATTCAATGAATATAAAAAAATAAATCGTCAGTTATCTAGAGAGGAGTCCAACATAAAATTGGATTTTGACTATCAAAGTATGCTCTTGATGTTCTTTGATCTTGGGAGTGGCCTACGGCAAAAACTAGTTGCATGCTATGGTGATGCATCGTTACTTCGTAACCTTGCATTCACAGGTATGTCACTATGCAAAACAGTTGATAACCTTGCAAATGATCCAACCTTTAGGAAAAAAATAAATTATAAAAAAAGAATAAAATATATTTCTTAGATTATGCTTGGGAGTCGGATTCTCGTAGTACCTTAAGGACTTGCTCCCGGATCAGCTTCTCCAATGCATCTTTACCCAATTTCTTTTCAAGAAGGGCGACGGTTGCAACATCCTGCTCTTTTTTCTTGTCAAAATCCATGATGGTCTTCAAATCCAACGCCATGCCACACTGCAGACAGAAATGTGAAAGGCTGTCGTTAACCGTATGACAATTTGGGCAAGTAATAGGCTGCTTCTTCTCAACCCTCTGCTTTTCGATCTCAATGCCTTTCATACGCAGAACGGCAGCGTCAAGATCACGGCCACTGAGATGCACGTATGTTCCAGGTTGCGGTGACCCGGGCACCCATCCCATATAGTAACATAGCTGTGCCTCAGTCAAGTATTTAGCCAGCTCAGTCGCTCGGCTATGTCGGAAATGATGCGGGTTCGATGGTTTCTTTATACCAACTTTTTTTGCAAGCCGGTGCAACATGATACGGTAGTAATCATAACCGACGTCATTTCCACTCAAACCGCAGAATAATAACGATTTTTTATCGTTTCGATGTGGATGCTCCCGATTCCGCCATGCTGCAAGCAATGGCACACTATCAATTACCCGGAGTTTTCGTTCACCTGTCTTCCCGAATATCTGCACAGTCGCCCCATGCTCATCAAACTCAACACCATCCAATGTCAGACTCAACATTTCACCAATGCGGGCGCCTGTCTCATACAACATGCGGACAAACAGTTTATTCCTGGTATTATTCGCAGCATTAACCATCTTTTCAATATCATCGATGTCAAGCAGGTTCCTTGGCTTACGTCGTTTGCTGCGTGGAAAACTAATGGCGAACCAGTCAACCTCCTCGGGATATTCTCGACGAGCGAGTCGTTTGCCTTTATGCTGCTGTTCATATTCCATCGTCCGTAACCATTTATAAAACCGTTTCAAAACGACACGATAATCATGCTTACCCCAGTCGCTCAACGGCTTGCCGATGGTGGCGCCACCGGTGACTGTTGCTTTCTCAATGGCATTCAAGACGTTAACAATGTCGTCTTTTGTCGCCTTGCTGAAATCCTTGTTGAGTATCTTTGCGATGCGAGAAAGATAGTAACAGTACTTCTGCACTCTGCCGATCGTGATACCTGCGGCAGTCAGTTCGTCAGCGAACTTGAATATCAAATCTTTATTATTTTTAGAAACCTTCTTATCTTCCAATAAGTTACGTTTTGTTGATGAAAGGCGCTTGTCCTCATAATACATCATGGGAATACCTCGAAGAAAGAATGTATTAATGCCTTAAAAATGTAACTATTCCTAATAAGCCGGCGGACGGCGCTGCACTACCCTCCGTTTTTAGGAGACGACGAAAAAGTGATTGAGTATGGTAGAACACAAGAATGAATCCTCAG
>JAFGDG010000022.1 GCA_016932245.1 Thermoplasmatota archaeon | reverse complement strand
GAAGAGTACGAGAGGGCATTGGAAGGGGCGGTTAGTATCGAGCTTGCTCATGCTGCCTCTCTTATTCATGACGATGTTATCGATCGTGATAACGAACGCCGAGGCAAACCGTCGTTTCATGTGGTAGAAGGCGTTGATACTGCTATTTTGAAGGGTCATAAATTACTTGCCGCTGGATTTAATATCGCCTTGAGTCACGGTAATGATGTTGCGAAATTATACGTTAATACGTGGAATGATATTCTTTCTGGAGAATTGGATGAAGTTACACTCAACAAACAAGATATTGAAGAAGCAGTTGAATCATTTGCCACTTCTCGGATTTTTGAAACCTACCGCGATATCATTAAGCGGAAAACTGCTTCGTTATTTTCGTCAGCATGTCGAGCTGGTGCCATTGAGGCCAATATGGTGGGGGATATTCTGGAAGTCTTTGCGCACTATGGCATGGAAATTGGGATGGCATACCAACTTGCCGATGATTTGGTTGATTTAACGAAGGGGGAACTCTTACCAAGTGTTGTTCTCCCACTGATTAATAAATTAGAAAACAAGACTATCATGCCTAATCGGTTAACGAAAAGAAAAATCAAGAAGATTGTGACGAAACACGCCAACCACATTCAAGAGATGTATTTGGAAGAGATTAAAACACATATCCGGAGAGCTGAAAAACTGAGCACATCAACACTAGTGCATGAATCGCCGTATAAACAACTTCTCAAGCAAGCGCCTACATATATCATTAATAAAATGCTACAAGAAAATCATCTCAGCGTGTAGCTGAATTCTTTTTCCTTCGTTTGAAAAGAAAATAGACAAGAACGATAAGAGCAATGATGGTAACGAGGGCTACCGTTAACATGGTGTTAATTTCTGCAAAAATCAAAAACGCCTGGGCAAAAAACGCAATGAGTGTACACCCAACAATGGCACCAATACTGATTGCCAAAAGCGTGTTCCATGGTTTCATACCAATTAATCGACCCACGATAGAGCCGACAAGGCCGCCAGATCCCTGAAACGGAATCATCACAAACAGAGCAATACCAATAAATCGCAGGGGTTTTACCCAGCCATATTTCTGTTCAACATTTTTTCCTTTTTGTTCTACTTTGTTCATGAATGTTCCGACAAAAGGAATTTTTTTTGCCAAGTCATAATTCCATATTAAAAATAACGCGATAATGATGTCAATAAAAGCAATGGAGAGTGCCATGACGAGCGGATGAATTCCTGCCACAAGCACACCAGCAGGAATAATCGATTCCTTGCCTAACGGTGGGAAAAAATACCCTGTCATCAAAGGCCAGTATTGCATCCTCATCGTTTCATTCATGAGCAAGCCAATGAATGCTAGTACACCCAATCCCATTATCACCGGAACTAAGAATTTAGCCAGTCGTATAAGAATGTTCGAAGCCTCTTTTACACTCATACTCTTTGCACACTCTTTTTTTCGTTATATCGAGACTAATATGGCCGCATGATCTTTTTCATACGGTGATAATTCAATAACTTCGATAATCTTCAATCCCTGCTCCTTCAGATGGTCAATAACGTGCTGATATGCCTGTTTTGGCGTTATAGAGACATCGATGCTACGCGCTTTCACCATGATGATTCCCCGCCTTCCAGGTTTGAGATACTGCTGGGCATTGTGTACAAAAATATCGGCCTGATTTCGTTGTGAAATGTCCTGATACAAGAAATCAACCGATGAGACAATGGCAGCATAGCGGTCAGGGTGATTGGCGTCGGCAAGCACAGGAACGACATTGATTCGCTTGTTCATTGCAGTAACAAGGTGTTTGACGGCAACAGGAGAAAATTCAATAGCATAGAGAATTCCCCCACAGGCAATATCTGAAAGATGACTGACGGTTGTTCCTGTTGCTGCCCCGAGATACAGAATGGCTGAATCTTGTTTTATGGGAGGGGCCTGTATGCCATTCAGCAGTGCAGCAGCAAGTTTACTTCGATAGGGATTCCAGGATCGAAACTCTTTTCCCTTTACTGTTCGTAACTGCTCATTATAGACCTTCACTCCCTTACATTCGGTGAGATTTTCGGTAAATAACTTCTGTTGATGTTTGTACACTCCTGGCATATGTACCGGCTGCATAGAAGGGGTTATCACGGTTATGTGATAAATGTTTTGTCGAAATGTTAAACTATAGTTAAGAGATACACGATTCGATATCTATGTCGCTACGGTCTCCCTTATATGATTTGCAGAAGGAATTGGGGGCAAAGTTTACTGAATTTGCCGGCTATGAAATGCCTATACAGTACAGCAGTATTAAAGAAGAGCATCTTACTGTAAGGAAGACTGTTGGACTTTTTGATGTTTCTCACATGAGTAATGTCTGGATTACCGGCCCCGATGCTGAAAAGATCATCAGTCTGACAACGGTGGAAGATGCCTCACGCATTGATGATGCCAAAAGCCAATACACGGCAATATTGCGAAAAAACGGTACGGTGATCGACGACACCATTTTCATGCATCTTGGTGACAAGTTTATGATGATTCCCAATGCAGGCATGAATGCCGAGGTAACAACCTGGCTAAACAAACAGGCACATGCACATGCTCTTGATGCTGTTGCTACCGATGTCTCCAAAGAGTATGTCATTTTGGCTGTTCAGGGCCCCAAATCACGAGACGTTCTGCAACAGTTGACGGAAGCCGATCTCCGCGAGGTAAAGTTCTTTGGATGTCAATATTGCACCATGGCAGGCGAGACGTGTATCCTCTCACATACAGGGTATACCGGTGAACTTGGTTTTGAATTACAGGTTCATGTTGACAATAATCCTAAGAAAATATTCCAAAAGATTATGGATGCGGGAAAGAACTACGGCATCAAACCGATTGGCCTTGGTGCCCGGGATACCTTGCGCTTGGAAAAATCATTCATTCTGGCAGGAAATGAGTTTGAAGGAGGGAGAACGCCTCTTGAAGCAGCGATGTCATGGGCAATTTTTTGGGATCATGAGTTTATCGGCAAGGATGCCTTATTGAAACAAAAAGAGCAAGGAGACTACCAACGGTTAACAAACATGAAATGCATTGAAAAAGGCATCCCTCGGCATGGATGTGAAATCCGAAAGGATGGAAAACCTGTAGGAAAGGTCACCAGTGGTACACTCTCCCCCTGCTTAAATACGGGGATTGCCATGGGCTATGTACATCCTGATTTCAGAGAAAAAGACAGCATTCTTGAAATCATCATTCGCGATAAACCCATAAAAGTGGTTGTTGTCAAACCGCCTATTGTTCCCAAGGATTGGGCACAACAAACCGTAGAAAATGTTTAAAATAACAAGAAAATACAGGAGGATTGATTGAAATGGCAGATGAAGTACGAGATGAGTTAAAATACACTGAAACTCATGAATGGGTGAAAGAAAAAAATGGCAAAGCCGTTGTTGGCATCACCGACCATGCACAGGAAGAACTGACCGATATTGTGTTTGTGGAGTTGCCAGACGTCGGCAAAGAAGTGAAAAAAGGTGATGAACTGTGCGTCGTGGAATCGGTCAAATCGGTTTCTGAAATTTACGCTCCGCTGAGTGGAACCATTGTCAACGTCAATAGCGCATTGGATGATGAACCTGAGAAAGTCAATAAAAGTCCTTATGATGATGGGTGGCTCGTCGAACTTGAAATAAAAAATCCAAAAGAAACAAGCACCTTGCTTGATGCCACGTCGTACAAAAAAACTATTCAATAGCACCATTCATCAATTTATCACGTTCATATGGCTCTTCTTACACATAAGGAGAGAAAGTTGACTACTTTTTTTCCGAAATATTCTTATATTGTTTAATACATTCAACCAACTAGGCGGAGAGATGGGATTGCAAGTGAAACTAATATTTTTTAAATGCGGTGTTTAACACCTCCGCCGCCTCCCCCATTACTCATTTAATCAGTATGTTTAAGAATAATTATTTGTTTTACAGGACTTGATTATATGAAGCTCTTGCTCATTCACAGCGACTACATTGAATACGAAGTTAAAGAGAAAGCCATTAAAAATCCTGAAGAGACGGACGTAAAAAGCGGACGGTTTGAAGAAGCACTCACCGTCTTTACAGCTGTTGAAAAAATTGATGAAAAGTCGCCAAAGAAAGCAATTCAACAGACGGTATCGGAAATCGACAAAACAGCACGTCAACTTAACGTCAAAAACATTATGTTGTACCCGTACGCCCATTTGTCTTCAAATCTTGCAAGCCCGAAAAGAGCACAAGACATTTTAATTAAAATCGAGCACGAATTACGAAACAAGCAGTTTTCGGTCAAACGGTCTCCCTTTGGCTGGTATAAAGCGTTTAAGATTTCATGCAAAGGCCATCCGTTATCAGAACTTTCAAGAGAAATTATTCCTGGGGGAGAAGAAACAGAATCCTTGAAGCAAGAACGAAAATTGAGTTCCGAATGGTATATTCTCACCGAAGATGGAACATTAAAAGAGGTGGGGGACTTCAATTTTAAAGGACATGACAACCTCAAAACATTTGCTTTTTACGAAAAAGAAAAATCACGAGCAGTGAAAGGAGAGCCGCCTCATGTTTCCTTGATGCAAAAATTGGAAATTGCTGATTATGAGCCTGCTTCCGATGGCGGCAACATGCGCTTTTATCCCAAAGGCCGCTTTATCAAAAAACTTATTGAAGACTACGTGACCCAAAGAGTCGTTGCCTATGGTGGTCTTGAAGTAGAAACCCCTATTATGTATGATATGGACCACCCCACGCTATCGGAATATTTACAACGATTTCCTGCACGGCAATACCAAATTGAAAGTGATAAACGAAACTTTTTCTTACGATTTGCCGCTTGTTTTGGCCAATTTCTGATGGCTCATGATGCCACGATTAGTTATAAGGATTTGCCACTTAAGATTTATGAGTTGACAAGGTACTCGTTCAGAAGAGAACAATCGGGAGAACTTGCTGGATTGCGAAGACTGCGGGCATTTACTATGCCAGATGTTCATGCCTTTACCTCTGATTTACCTATGGCCATGGATGAGTTTAATGTTCGATATGACATGTCTCGCGATGTTCTGAAACATCTTGGCATCGACACTGATGATATTGAAATGGCCTTACGAACCACCAAAGAGTTTTATAAAAACAATAAGGAATTTATGGTAGCACTCGTAAAAAAACTAGGCAAACCAGTGCTACTGGAGATGTGGGATGAGCGTATCTTCTACTTTATTTTAAAATATGAATTTAACTTTGTTGACGCATCAGAAAAAGCTTCTGCACTTTCTACCGACCAGATCGACATCGAGAATGGCGAGCGATATGATATCACCTTTACGGATAAAGATGGCAAACCAAAACATCCTCTGATACTTCATTGCAGTCCCTCGGGGGCAATTGAGCGAGTGATATACGCACTGCTTGAAAAAGAGGCAATGAAGATGAACAAAGGGCAAAAACCGATGCTTCCGCTGTGGCTTTCACCAACACAAGTCAGATTTATTTCAGTCAGTAGTGAGTTTGTGCCCACCTGTGAAACATTTGTTGAAGCGTTTACCAAGAAATCGTCATACATTCATGTACGAGCAGATATTGATGATCGAGAGGAAAGCGTTAGCAAGAAAATACGTGATGCAGAAAAGGAATGGATCCCCATCATTGTTGTGGTAGGGGAAAAAGAAAGCAAAAGCAAAACGTTTACACCACGATTCAGAGACGCTGCTCTTGGTAAAGAAAATCGTTCGTATGCTCTTGATGAACTCTATTCTCTCGTCAGTTCACACAATGCAGGGTATCCGCAGAAACCGCTCCCATTGCCTCTTCATGTATCAAAACGGCCAAAGTTCAAATAATAATTTCTCATTTGGGGAGATGTATATGATAAAAAGGATGGACATTCAAACGCTGGTAAATTCATATGATGAAGATAGTATCACCATAGGTGTTCTAGGAGGGCACTCTGGTCTTGACGTCTGTCGCGGGGCAAAAAAGCATGGTTTTAGTACTCTTGCCGTCTGTCAGAAAGGTCGAGAGAAGACGTATACCAGATATTATAAAACTCGAGAGGGAAAAGGATGTATCGACGAAACCATCCTTCTTGACAAGTTTTCTGACATTACTAAACCAGCAGTCCAGAAAGAGTTGAGAGAGAAAAATACTATTTTCATTCATAATCGCTATTTCTGGGTGTATTTTGATTTCAAAGACATTGAGAACACCTTCAACGTTCCTATATTCGGCACCCGATCAATGCTCAAACTTGAGGAACGAGATGTTCCAAAAAACCAGTATTATCTATTGGAAAAAGCAGGTATCCGCTTTCCAAAGATTATCACCTCTCCGAAGGATATTGACCGCCTGGTTATTGTCAAAGTCAATGAAGCAATTCGCGGGTATGAACGAGCATTTTTCTATGCCACAACCTACGATGACTATAAGAAAAAAGCGAGTGAACTCCTGAACAAGAAGATGATCACAAAAGAAGCCCTTGACAAAGCAGTTATTGAAGAGTATGTCATTGGCGCGCAAGTCAATTTCAACTACTTCTATTCGGTCATTGATGACGAACTAGAAATTATGGGAACAGACACCCGAAGGCAAACTAATTTGGATGGGCTTATTAGACTTCCTGCAAATGAACAACTTGAGGTGCTCAAATATCTGAATCCGAAAATTATTGAAACCGGTCACATTGCGGCTACAACAAAGGAATCGATTATTGAGAAAATCTTTGATATTGGTGAAAAATTTGTGAAAACCACCAAAAAAGAATGCCCGCCAGGAATCATTGGTCCTTTTGCACTTCAAGGCGCCATTGCTGCAGATAAAGGAAAAGAAGAAATGGTGGTGTTTGACGTTTCCATGCGTATACCTGGCAGCCCGTTAACCCGGTTTACCCCTCATTCTGGTTATCTGTATGGTGAATCGATTTCTTATGGCGAAAGAATTGCAATGGAAATTAAAAAAGCAATAAAGGCGGGCCGATTAGGCGATATAGTAACTTAAGGCCCACACTCAATTACTCTTTCTTCAGTTATAATTTTATCTACCTTTTCATCGTGTTTTTCTACCGGTATGCTGTCTACGAGCTGTACTTCAAATGCAAGCCCTATTGATATGCCCTTTATTTTTTGTAACAGTCGATCATAGTACCCTTTCCCATGCCCAATGCGATTTCCTCGATGATCAAACACGACACCAGGAACAAGAGCAAGATCAATAACATCGGCAACAACTTCAACGACCTTTTCTGATATCGGCTCTAAGATAGTATATGTACCTCGCTTTAAATCACTCCAGGCAGTCAATTTTGATAATATCAATGTGTTATCTTGGGTATTTGATTTAGGAACGATGGTAGTCTTTTCCATTGTCATACTTTCTTGAATCATCTCATGGGTGCGCACTTCGTTTCCATACGACACATAAAATAAGGTAGCCTGTGCATCAATGAACTCAGGTAATGAAAACAAGCGTTGTTTAATGAGATTACTTTTTTCCGAAACCTCAGCAGCAGAAAGATTTTCTCGTTTACGTAACCCTTCCCGACGAAGCGTATCTTTCATGTGGTAATGTATTGTTGGGACCATATTTAGCATTTCACTGTTTTCTACCAAACAACATCGGACAAAATTCTTTAATGCACAGGGGGTTTATGTGTTATAGGTACTGATACTAGATGCCGCCTGTGGTGATTATTCTGAACGCCTCCCTCAGCAACATCAGCAGCATAGCCTCTACTGGCAAACCTCCTGCAGTCATTCTCGGAAAATATGCAACAACGGGTTTAGGCGTATGCCGATGTTTTGGGAAAGAAAATGTCCCTACGTTGTGGATTGATACAAATCCAAGACAGACTGGCTTTCTCTCAAAATATTGTACGGCAGCACTGACCTGTCCCCATCCAAAAGAAAATGAAGAGGCCTATATTGAATTCCTTGTTGATGTGGGAGAAAAACTTCCACACAAAGGCGTGCTTTTTCCGCTTGGCGATATCGAATTGACTGCCCTGTTGAAATCTCAAAAAAGACTGCAGCAGTATTATCATTTTCCTGGAGCAGATTTTTCTATTACTCAACTGCTTCTTAACAAAAAGAAATTCTATCAAACACTTGCGCAATACCACGTGTCTCATCCTCTCACCTTTTTTCCGCAACATGAATCAGACGTTGCTTCTGTTAGTGCAGAAATGTCATATCCATGTATTCTTAAACCAGTCAATTCTGAATCCTTTCGAGTCGCGTTTAACACTAAGTTTTTTAGAGCAACTTCTCGGAAAGAACTTCTCGAAAACTACCAAAAAGCTCTCTCAAAAAACCAGGAGGTAATCATCCAAGAAATCATTCCTGGTGATGCGAGACAGATGTATGGATTCAATGCCTATTACGATCGATCCTTTACACCTCACGGTATCTGCATGTTCAGACGAATACGAGAATGGCCGCCTCTTTCTGGCAATGGCGTTTGCATTGAGCATGTTTCTATTCCAGAATTTGAACCGCTTGTTTCCTCTTTTATGAAAAAGATACAATACCACGGTATTGTTGATGTTGAAATCAAGCAGGACCCACGCGACAATACCTTTAAACTCATCGAGATTAATCCGCGCTGTTGGATGCAAGTCACTTTTCCATTAGCTTATGGAAATAATATCCCCTATCTTGCGTACCTTGATGCCGTAGGATACTCTCTGGACACGAGTACTCCTTCGGTAACGAATGCGACATGGACATTTATACTTCAGGATATTCCTGCAGCACTTCGTGGTATTTCCTGCGGAGACCTCACCTTCAACGAGTGGATTCGATCCTATAAAGGAAAAAAAGAATACGCAATCTTTTCATGGGATGATCCCCTTCCCTTTGTGGGACGATTTCCATCCATCATCCATCATCTTTCACATTATTGAATGAGAAACCAAGTAGGGGAGTCGTCTACATATGCATACCATGCTAGATCGTGCCCTAAATAACTATTCAGTGAATGCAACGGCATTTAAAACGGCATGGTACTATAATTCCTTTAGAAAAACGTACAAGTTTTTAAAAAAATCACAGTGGTGGGGCAGAGAACGATTAGAAGCATACCAGTTGCAAGAGTTACGTACACTTCTTTCTCATGCCTATGCCAATGTGCCATTTTATAAGGAACTATTTGACAGTCTACAGCTGAAACCAACAGATATCAAGGAGCTTGCCGACTTACAAAAACTCCCCTTTTTGACAAAAGACCTCATACGAGAGCATCTCGGGGAAATCAAGGCTAAAAACTACCCTGAATCATCATTTGAACTTACAAGAACGGGCGGATCAACAGGGTACCCTTTACAATTCTATAAACAGAAAGGGGTCTGGTTGACTCGACTGATGGCATACACAAAAGTTCTCATGGGTTGGGCAGGCTGCTCCTTTTTAGACAGAAGTGTTTTTATTACTGGACGAACCGAACCGTGGAAATACCAACTCTTTGGGAGGATGTTGGTATTATCCTCATTTTATATGAATGAAGAACACCTGCCAGATTTTATCCAAAAAATCAAGGCAGTACAACCAAAGTACATCCTGACGTATCCTTCTGCAATTACTCTTCTTGCTACGTACGTGAATAACCACAAAATTGATAAGTTTCTTGGTGTGAAGACTGTTATCTGTCATGCAGAGACATTGTATGAGTGGCAACGTAAGCTTATTGAAGATACCTTTCAATGCAACGTTCATAACCATTATGGATTGAGAGAGCAGGCAGCACTCGGTGGAACGTGCGAATACAATTCCTTTCACCTGTTTCCGCAGTATGGTATCACTGAATTAATTGATGGCAAAGGAAATCCAGTAACCAAAGAAGGGGAGGTGGGCGAGATTGTAGGAACTGGTTTTCATACGTATCATTTTCCTTTTATACGGTATCGAACCGGCGATCTGGGTGTTTATACCACCGAGAAATGTCGCTGTGGCAGGGCATTTCCAGTAGTAAAAGAAATCAAGGGACGTGTGCAAGATTTTGTTGTTTCAAAAACACATGCTCTTGTCCCGCTCACTCGCATTCATCATCTTGTTGCAGAGTCATCTCAGCAGGTAAAGGCATGTCAATTTTATCAAGATACAGAAGGAGAGCTGGTATTGCGCCTGGTGGTAGCGCCACGGTATACTGATGCTGACAGTAAAAAGATACACAAGGAATTTCACAAGATATTGGGTGATGGATTTACACTGACAATTTGCATTATTGATTGCATTCCGCTAACAAACAGAGGAAAATTTCAATTTTTAGTGCAAAAACTCCCTCTTAATTCCTATAGGTAATCTATACTTGTTTAAGAGGTTTTAAATGCATATTAAACGAGAGAGCCAGTCCAATTAATCCAGGAATAAGTACCTTTGCCAAAAAGCCAACAAACGAGATGGCGAATGCTACTTCCGGGGATACGCCATAAAATCCTAAGATGATGACAAAAGCCCCTTCTCGAACCCCTAAGCCACCAATCGTGACAGGCAATGCATTGGAAAAAACGACAGCCATAATGCTGAGCAATATAAACGTTAACACAGGAATCTCGATAGAAAAGGCCAATGCGATAATGTACGTTTGTATCCCTGCAGTGAACCAGACCAATACTTCAAGAACCATAGGTAGTGCCATGTCTCGTATACGTGGCAGATCTTCATACAGCGAAGACACGGACTGTCCAACAACTTCTCGATATTTTTTAGGGATTAATGGGCGAATAAAAAACGTAAAAATCCTACTTCCCCGTTCTTTTTTCATAAAAATGACAAATGCGCTAACATACAATATGAGCACTGCTAGAACTATTGGTAAAAATCCTGAAAAATGCTCAAAAAACAGAATGGATCCAAGTAACGCCAACGAAAGCCCTATTATAAATCCTGTAGCAGTATCTATCAGCGAATTGGTAATGCACTTTTCAAACGAAACCCCACTTTTCTTTTTTAAATAAAAAATCCGCATATGCCAACCGATACCGCCGGGAGTAACACTACCATAGAACATGGAAACAAGAAAAATCTTTGTAAGATACCAATAATCGACATAGATCTTTTGTTTTCTGTTGATATAGTTCCATTTATACACAAAAAACATCAGCCGAGGAACAAAGACAAGAAGGGACAGGAGATAATATTGGAGAGGAATGGACAGAAATGTCTGCCCAATTTTCTCTATACCAACATCCCATATAATATAGAGAAATAAGAGAACACCGATAAAGGGAATGCATTTGACTAAGGTGGTTATAATACTTTTTTTTGCCATTACACCAACAGGTATATCCACTCTCTTTACTAATCTATTTGCATACTATGCGCCTTAGCAACAATATGGTTCGAAAAAACAAATACATAAAAACCGTAGTTCTATTGGGCCGTACGTGTCGTCTTCATTCTTTCAGAAAGCAAAGAAATATTTGCCTTTCATAGGAATTTTTATTCTTATTTATGTTATTTATTCCTTAGATGTCGACAAAATAACAGAAGCGTTTTTGTCAGTTTTACCGGAATATGTCATCCTTGCTATCCTGCTTACTATTCCTGTTCTCTTCTTAAGAAACTATGCGTGGCAACTCATTCAGAGAGAACAACATATCTCTCTTGGGTTTTTTTCCTCTCTGAAAATCTTACTCATTAGCTATTTTTACGGAACAATTTCTCCAGGATATCTTGGCCAGCTCGTTAAAGTTCCATACATGAAAGAAAAAACAGGTGAACCCTACGGCAAACTATTCATCAATGTTTTTATCGATACATTCCTTCGATCCTTTTCACTCTATGTGATGATGATTCTTGGTGCTGTACTTGTTGTTTCGCTTTTCCCCGAGCTCTTCTATTTTACCATATTTTGGGTAGGCCTGCTGGTGCTTATTGTCCTGTATTTTCTTAAACAACAACGGGGAGAAAAACTGTTGCGTCTCCTCGTTTCATACGTTGTACCAAAGCGATGGAAATCGCAATTTTATCAGTTTGTTGAGACATTTTATACAGACTTCCCTCGCATACGTGCCTTGATTCTCCCGTTAGTATTGGGGGTCATTGTCTGGATTCTTATCTTTACCCAAGAGTATCTTATCGTTCTTGCATTGAACCTTAACATCCCTTACGTGTATTTCCTCTTGTTGTTTCCTATTGCCAATTCTGCAGGATATCTGCCTATTACCTTTGCAGGGTTAGGTGCTCGAGAGCTAACGGCAATTGTTCTATTTTCCACGTTGTTTGGGGTTGCTGAAGAAAAAGTGTTTGTTCTTTCATTACTAGGTTTTATTATCACCTATATTTTAGTTAGTTTTGTTGGGTTTCTACTATCGCTAGCAGATGCAAGACAAAAAGAAATACCTGCATAATACCACTCTATTTTTTTATGAGATAAAAGGATTGCCAACCTAACCAGGGAATGGGGTAGTTACCTAGAGTATTTGCCCATATAATATTATGATGTGCGGTGATGTTTTCTCTGACTGCTTTGGCATTCAGATTAATATCGCGTACAATGATTTTACTTTGCGGTTTTGCCGTGTTGATGACATGATCGAGTATTTGCATCTTTGGCGATGAGCATCCAGAAATTATGATGGTATCAAACAGGTTAACAGGGTAAGTTGTACCATCGCCATAGGTAATTGTTACCCGGTCATCTAACTGTTGATTTCTGACAATTTCATTTGCTAATCTAATTGCTTTTTGATTGTTGTCAATACCAACAATTTTTGACCCATTCATTTTCGCAAGAGTCAGTGCGGTTATAGGATATGCTCCACATCCAATATGAAGAATATGGTGACTATCGGTAATATCAAACGTTCGACTTTCCCTCTTGTATTTTTCTCCAATACTTTTCTCGTATATCTGTGAAATCTTTGTCATCTTGCACGAGAGACAATCCAAAAAAGTCCAAAATACATTCGCTATTTTCCTACTGGCATCTCCTAGACACTCAAACGTATGGAAGTGATTCGCCTCCACCATAATGGTCAACTACTTTATAGGATATTTATTTATAACGGTATTAAATACCTTTCTAAGCAACTATGCTCCCAATAATCATAAAAACCATATACTATTTACAGTATTCTAACAAAAAATTTGATGAAGAGTTTATGTGATCGTTATGAAGGGCGAGGGCATCGGTTTTGGAAAAACTATTTTGTTTAATGAACACTTTGTCGTCTATGATATCCCATCTATTGTTTCGGCAATAGGAAATTATACGGTCGCTCGGATAGAACCGTACGACAAAGCGAAAGTTGAACTGGTAGACAACAGAAAGGCAACTCCTAATTATAAGGAAGAGAAATTGACGCAGCAACAAGACTCCTTGAAGAGGATGATGGCAACAATGAATATCGATCCGTCTAAAAACGGCATCAAAATCACTCTTGAAGGGAATCTCTATGTAGCAAGTGGTATTGGTGCCAGCGCTGCGTCGTGTGTGGCTATTGCAAGAGCACTCTCCAATTATTTTGATATGAATTTATCTGACGAAGAAATCAATAACATTGCCTATGAAGGTGAAAAAGGCTATCATGGGACTCCTTCAGGAGTTGATAACACCGCCTCTACTTATGGAGGTCTTATTTGGTTCCAGAAGGGAGAAGAAAAAGCCATTGAGCAAATTGCTCTTCATTATCCCATCGAAATCGTTATAGGAAACACGGGTAAAGTTGCTAATACAAAGGCTGCCGTTGCCGGTGTTCGGGAACGAAGAGAAAAAGAACCTGAAAAATATCAAGCAATTTTTGATCGTGCTGAAAATATTGCATATCTCGCAAAAGATGCATTTGAAGAGGAAGATTTTAAAGAAGTTGGAAAACTCATGAATGAAAACCACAAGCTTCTCCAACAAATCGAAGTTTCCTCTCGTGAACTTGATTTTATGGTAAAACTTGCCAGAGATGCAGGTGCTCTTGGCGCAAAACTTACAGGAGGGGGGCTTGGTGGCAATATGATTGCCCTTACACCTGGTAGAGAATTGCAAGATACCGTTGCCAATGCTATTGAAAAGGAAGGATTTCAAACTGTCAAAACAGTTGTAGGTGCGTCAAGAAAGGAGGCATAGGGGTATGAATCTTCGCAAGTTTCTTTCGAAGCTTGAGCAAGAACATAAACTTATACGCATTACTAAGGAAGTCTCTCTCAAACATGAAATGGCCAATATCATTTATTCATTGAACGAACAGCCAGTGATTTTTGAAAATGTTAAAGGATATGACTTCCCCGTATTTTCCGGTATCACTTCAAATAGAGATATTATCGCGGAGGGAATTGGTACGACTAAAGAGCAATTGCTTTTCAAGCTGGTTGATGCTCTCCGTCGCCCAAAACCACCAGAAATGGTTGCCAAGGCTCCCTGCCAAGAAGTTGTTAGTAAAGATCCAGATCTTGATATGCTGCCCCTATTGTTACATTTAAAGGGGGATGGAGGTAGATATGCAACGGCTACCGTTTCGACGATTAAGGATCCTGAGACTGGAAGAAATGTTTCGTACCATCGCCTCATGCAAGTAGGTAAAAACAAATTTACGGCACGTCTAATAAAAAACAGACAAACCCGAACAACCTATGATAAAGTTGAAGGTGACTTGGAAATGGCAGTGTGCATCGGCAATTCTGTTGCAACGATGATTGCCGCCTCTCTTGGTCCTCCCTCTGGTGTTGATGAGTTTTCCATTGGTAATGCTCTTGATGAAGCACCATTAGTAAAATGTGTCACCAAAGATTTAGAGGTGCCTGCCGAGTCTGAATTTGTTATCGAAGGGAGGCTCACGAAAGATCTCGATCGTGAAGGACCGTTTGTTGATTTAACAGAAACCCGTGATTTTGAACGTCAAGAACCCGTGTTTGTTGTGGACTGTATCACTCATCGAAAAGATGCGATGTATCAGGCCCTCATACCGGGAAGACTTGAACACAAGATTCTTATGGGTATGCCAAAAGAACCCACCATCTACAATGAGGTAAGCAACGTATGCTCCTGTAAGAATGTGTTGGTGACTATGGGGGGCGGTTCTTGGTTGCATGGGGTAGTGCAAATCCAGAAAAAACATGCAGATGACCCCAAAAAGGCTATTGAAGCAGCATTTAAAGGTCATAAAAGCATGAAACACGTTATGATTGTTGATGAGGATGTAGATATTTTCAGTCCCTTAGCTCTTGAGTGGGCACTTGCCACCCGATTTCAGGGAGACGAAGATCTTATTATCAAATCAAATCAACCGGGAAGCTCTCTCGACCCGTCGGGGAAACATGAGTCTGGTAAAAAAACACTTACCACAAAAGTAGGAGTCGATGCAACGATACCGTTAGATATTGATAAGAGTAAGTATGAAGTTGTACACTATTCTAAAGTGAATCTTGATGATTACTGCAGGTAACGGAAAATATACCGTCTGGCTTAAACAAGAAAAGATAGGAGATCATCTTCTGTATATTCTTGGGGGTGGAGAACGATCCCATATTGGAGGCATGGTGCTCTGTGAGGTTGGAAAAAAACCTCAAATCGTTCGGCTTGAAGGCCATTATGACGATATTGTGTTAAAACCGATTGCTTTAGCTGCATGTGCCAAGTACCACACCACAGTTGTTGCCGTTGGTGGTATTCATGTCGATGATGCGTCACAAAAAGAGATCGATCAATTGGTAAAAAACTGTAAGGAGCTAGTAGCATGTATTTAACAAAACAAGAAGAATGCATTCTTAATGGAGAACACGGGGAAGTTATGGAACGCATGTTCAGACTTCTCGTGCGCCTAGGAGACATCTATGGTGCAGATGCCATGATTTCTGTAGGGTCTGTTCAAGTTGCAGGAGTATCATATAAATCTATTGGTGGTCCTGGAATGGAATTCTTGGAAGACATGGCTTCAAAGGGAGCAAAGGTTAAAGTGCTTACCTATCTGAATCCTGCGGGGATGGATTTGGAGAACTGGAGGGAGTATGGGTTTCCAAAGGACTTTGCGAAAAACCAGTTGAGAATCATGGATGCATTTAAAAGAATGGGTATCGTGGTAACGGCGACTTGCACTCCCTATCTTGCAGGCAACCTTCCCCGCTTTCGCGAACACATTGCATGGTCAGAGTCATCAGCAGTCTCTTTTTCAAACTCTGTTATTGGTGCACGAACGAACCGAGAAGGAGGGCCTTCTGCTCTTGCCGCAGCGATTTGTGGAGTCACCCCTAATTACGGCCTTCATTTGTGGGAAAACCGACAACCAACTATCAAAGTGACCGTTGATGCTGATTTAACATTCAATGCCGATTTCGGCGCTCTAGGATATTACGTTGGGAAACAAGTAAAAAATAAAATCCCCTATTTCACAGGTATAAAAGATGCCAATACTGACCATCTTAAGGCATTGGGTGCGGCAATGGCTGCATCAGGTGCCGTTGCTCTGTATCACGTGGAAGGGCTCACTCCTGAAGCAGATTTAGTTGAGAAAAAAAATCTTGAAACAATCTCAGTGACTCAAAAAGACATAACAGAAACCTACAAGACATTAAATACAGGAAAAAAGCCAGATATCGTTATTTTTGGATGTCCACACGCCTCTCTACGTGAGATCTCTGCTCTTGCAGAAAAACTTGAGGGTAAACGGTTAAAAAAACCAGTATGGATATGTACTTCACGAATGATCAAGGAGGCATCAGAGCGAATGGGATACAACGAAATCATCACAAAAGCAGGCGGAAGTGTGATTGCCGATACCTGCATGGTAGTATCTCCAATTGAAGACATGGGATACAAAACAACAGGAGTGAATTCTGGTAAAGCGGCCAACTATTTGCCTGGTTTTTGTAAACAAGACGTGTGTTTTGCTACTATCGATGACTTAGTGGAGGCGCAATCATGAAAGGAAGAATGATATCTCCTGGAAAAGTAGAAGGCAATGCCATTGTTTCAACAGAACCCATTGGATTTTATGGTGGTATCGATGCAAAAACTGGTATTGTTATTGAAAGGGGGCACCCACTTGAAGGAAAGAAGGTAACTGATAAAATTCTGGTGTTTCCTTGTGGTAAAGGGTCAACGGTTGGTTCTTATGTTATCTACGGTCTGAAAAAAAATGGTGTTGCTCCTCTAGGTATTATTAATAGAGAGACTGAGACGATTGTAGCCACCGGTGTCATCCTTGCCGGTATTCCTTGTGTTGATCAAATTGACATTACTAAAATTAAAGACGGAGCAACTGTTGTCTTGGATGCTGATAACGCTACTGTCGAAGTACACACTAATTAAAACAGTGCACTCATACTCCATAGCGTACCAATGCCATTAAGTTCAACCTCATACTCTCCATCTTCGTCAGACCACAAGAGTGTTCCCGTGACTGTGCTTCTTCCTACTTTCATACCAACATACGTAGGGAATTTCCACACTTTTTCATACGTATTGTCAGCAACGATAGTGATGTCAAGCTGAACGTCGTAGGATTTTAATAATAGTTGACCTAGTCCTGGTTTTGCTGTCACATGAATCGTTGATGGCACTGTCACAAAGGGAAATACTCGTGTATCTGAATCAATGATTTCCGGGTCGACATTATCCAATACGGTCATGGTTCGTCCTTGATCAGTGGTGATAACTAATGATCCAAACGGATTAATGCGTGAAGTTTTTCTTGAAAGCACTTGCGGGGTTGGATAGTAACTGCTGAAGTAGATATTCCACCCGTTATCAAATGTCATATGGCACCAATCCCACCCATTGATCAATCCTCGGGTGACGATATGGGGAGACCACGAATGTTCATGATGTCCTAATCCTTGTACGACATATTCTGTTCCATCAATATTGACGATTCCGGTGACATTACACCCCATAAAAACGTAACTGGCAATATTGCTCTTTGACTTATCAAACGATCGTTCACCAATGGTCCATAATGGTCCTGACGGAGTAAAATAGGTCAAATCAACAATAATTTCATGTTCATTATCAATGTCATTATCTTCGGCATGAACATGCCATTCAGGCGATTTTCCTTCTGCCCAGGACTTTTCATATTTTACATGAACCCCTGGAGAATATGCTTCTAAGGTTGGAGGTTTAATGATTCCTAACCCTCGTTGTTTGTTAATCATCCCCCCATATTCTTCTCCGTTTGGTCCGTGGAGAGTGACTACCAATAAATCTGGCTTCAATGTTCCTAAGAGATCACTGCGAGCCATATGATTAAAGCTGATTGCAACGCTCCATCCCGCAAGTTCACTATGATCATCAAAAACGGCATTGAAGTACCACCACTCACGAGACGTTCGTAATTCATTAAAATGGACCCCCTCATCTTCAGGAGAGACTGCTTTCATGTATCCGGGAATAAATGATGTAGGCGGTTCGATTGGTTTTTCTGGTGGTTCTTCGGGGAGGATTTCTTCCGGTTCTTGATACCCATCCTCCTCGATATAGCCAACTTTAAACAAGACTATCCCTGCTATGATTACTAGGATAACAACCATGATAGCATCGATTTTTTTCAGTTTGTATTTCATTTACATCAGCAATGACATATTTTTATATAAATATTT
>JAFGDG010000021.1 GCA_016932245.1 Thermoplasmatota archaeon | reverse complement strand
GAAGTTCAATTTGGTCATGCAGGGGCACGAGCTGGTGCCGATAGGGAAACATCTGATGCAAAGAATAAAGCTCTCAGGGAAGCAGGAGCTTATGTTCCCGCAAGTTTTGATGACTTTGATGTGCAGATTAAAAAAGCATTTACCAAACTTGTGAGCTCAGGTAAGCACAAACCCATTCCTGATGTCGAACCACCACAGATACCACTTGACTATGATGTGGCACTTAAACAAGGTGTGATACGAAGATCAGCAAATTTCATCAGCACAATTTCTGATGACCGTGGTGATGAACTTAGATATTGCGGCGTAAAGATTTCAAAAATCTTTGAAGAGAAATGGGGATTGGGCGGGGTTATCGGCCTCCTCTGGTTTAAAAAAGAGCTTCCGATGTGGGCACGAGAATTTTTAGAGCGCGTTGTACTCTTAACTGCAGACCATGGACCAGCAGTCTCAGGCGCACACAATAGCATTGTTGCGGCACGGGCTGGAAAAGATTTGATTTCTTCGCTTGTTAGTGGACTGTTGACTATTGGTCCTCGTTTTGGTGGGGCAGTACAGGGTTCAGCAGATCATTTTACAAAGTATCTCTATGCTGGCGAAACACCTGCCTTTATGGTCAAAGATATGAAAAACAAAAATGTGAATATTCAGGGGATTGGGCATAGAATCAAATCAGTAACAAACCCTGATGTTCGAGTAACCGTTATGGTAGAGTTTGCCAAGAAGAATTTCCCCCGAACTGAGACATTAGACTACGCTCTTGAAGTTCAAAAACTCACCACAGCAAAGAGAAACAATCTCATTCTCAATGTTGACGGTTGTATCGGTGTTCTCTGTTGTGATATGCTACGAGGCATAGGATATTCACGAAATGAAGTAAGAGAATTCGTAGATCTCGGGGTATTGAATGCGTTATTTGTTTTAGGAAGAAGTATTGGCTTCATGGGCCATATTATAGATCAGAAACGTATGAAGGCAGGATTGTATCGTCATCCGTGGGATGATATCCAATATATGATGCCTGACAAACCGGAAAAGGTAAGATAGACACTTAAAAGAAGAGAGGTTAAAAAATGACTATAAAAATACAGATGAATACTCCACTTGTAGAAATGGATGGAGACGAGATGACCCGGGTCATGTGGGCCATGGTAAAAAAACAACTCCTGGAGCCTTACATAGACCTCAAGACAGAGTACTACGATCTCGGTCTCAAAAAAAGAGACGAAAGTGATGACCAAATTACTGTTGATGCTGCTGAGGCAATCAAAAAATACGGCGTTGGTGTTAAATGTGCAACGATCACTCCCAATGCTGCACGAGTTGAAGAGTACAAACTGAAAAAACAGTGGAAAAGTCCCAATGGAACGATTAGAGCAATCCTCGATGGGACTGTTTTTAGAGCACCACTGATGCTCAAGAACATTGAACCCGCTGTCCGCTTTTGGAAAAAGCCTATTATTATTGGTAGACATGCGTATGGCGACGTGTATAAAAACGTTGAATTTAAGGTAGAAAAACCAGGAAAAGCACAGCTTGTTTACTCATCTGAAAATGGTGACGAACACTGTCAGATAATCCAAGAGTTCAAGGGACCAGGGGTTATTCAAGGAATACACAACACTGACAAATCGATAGCAAGTTTTGCCAAAGCATGTTTCACCTATGCTCTTGATCAAAAGGTTGATTTGTGGTTTGCAGCAAAAGATACCATATCAAAGACCTACGATGCCAATTTTAAAGAAATTTTTGAAAAAGTATATGCTGAAGGAAGTTACAAAAATAAATTCGAAAAAGCAGGGATTATCTATTTCTACACTCTTATTGACGATGCAGTCGCTCGAGTGGTTCGTTCTGAAGGAGGATTTCTCTGGGCATGCAAAAACTATGATGGCGATGTCCTTTCTGATTTTCTCGGATCTGCGTACGGAAGTCTAGCGCTTCTCACCTCAGTACTCGTATCTCCCTACGGATACTTTGAATATGAAGCAGCCCATGGGACGGTACAAAAACACTATTATAAGCATTTGAAGGGAGAAAAAACATCTACCAATTCTATGGCAATTATCTTTGCGTGGACAGGCGCATTACGAAAACGGGGAGAACTTGACAGCATTCCCCAACTTGTTACGTTTGCAAACAACCTTGAAAAAGCAACTCTTGAAACGGTCGAGAAAGACGGCATCATGACCGGAGATCTTGCAAGAATATCAAATCCACCAGCAAAAAAAGTTGCTAATACGGAAGAGTTCATTCAGGCCATTGCAAAAAACCTTGATAAAAAGATGAAGTAAACATGAGAGGACACTTCCTCTCTTACCTTTTTTTAACAGTTTTTGTTGCAACAATATCTATGCCAGTACGGGCCACGTTTTTTAATATGGGTTGTCCTAGATTAACGGGAGCCGTTACTGTGATTTTTTTAATTTCTTTGAGCACAGTAAACACCTGTTCCTTTGGAACCGGCTGTGAACTTTTTACACTCACAAGAGGCCATTCACCATCCTGAACGATTACGGATGACGTAAGCATTCGCCGTGGATCAAGTGCCTCATATGTTGCGTATTCAGCTCCTCGCTTGCATTTGCATCCATCAATATGCTGAATTTTCTTTCCTTTTGTTGTTACGAACATTTTACAACCTATTGGACAAACAATACAGGTGATGTCTTTTCGCTCAGTCATCGATCATCACCTCCAACGATTGTCTCGATGCAATGATTTGTGGGTCAATATCTATCGATGTTTTGATCATATTTGCAGGATTGACGAATGGCAATTTTTTCTTGAAAATCTCCTTACTCTTAACTAAAACTCGCAAGGTTGACGCACTTTGAATTTTTTCAGATCGCACAGTTATTTCTGTTTTACCCACCTCAGTTATTTTTTGAGGAACTACTTGTCTAACTCCCTTCCCTGCCACAAGAGGTATTGCTTTTTTTGATGGTTTTTTTGGTTTGTACCGTGCTGCATACTTCCCTGCTTTTTTCGCGTCATGTGAAAGCATATCTACGACGTCATATACTTGGAGGCAGTTGCCACAAGCAAAGATGCCGTCCACAGACGTCTCTAAATGTTGATTGACGACAGGCCCTCCAGTTGCAGAGTCAATTTTGATAGTAGCTTGCTTTGATAATTCATTCTCGGGAACAAGTCCTAATGAGAGAAGAAGCGTATCGCAGATAATGTCTTGTTCTGTGCCTGCAATTGGCGCCATGTGCTCATCGACTTGAGCAATAGTAACTTGTTCGACCCGCTCTTTGCCCTTTATGAAGGTAACAGTATGATTGAGAAAGAGCGGAATATCATAATCATCAAGACACTGTACAACATTTCTTGGGAGGCCACTTGCGTGAGGTAAAATCTCTACGACACCCAATACATTAGCGCCTTCGAACTTCAAGCGCCTTGCCATGATCAGACCCACGTCGCCAGACCCAAGAATAACCACATTTTTTCCAGGCATGATATTATACAGATTGATGAATGCCTGTGCCATACCTGCCGTAAAGATGCCACTGGGCCGATCACCAGGTATTAGAGCATGCCATCTGGTTTTTTCTCTGCACCCCATAGCAAGAACAATTGCGTTTGCTCGTATGTTATGAATTCCTTGCTTATTGACGGCAAGTATCTCTTTTTTTCTGTTCAATTGTAGTACCATGGTTTCTTTTATTACCGCAACATGTTGCTTTTTAGCCATTTTGATATGCCGTTCTGCATATTCGGGACCAGTCATTGATTCCCCCGTTTCTTCTAGACCAAACCCATCATGAATGCACTGCGGAAGAATGCCACCAAGCCAACTGTTTCTATCGATTATTACTACGTTCGTAGAACCATGTTCTTTTGCTGCTGTTGCTGCCGCTAATCCTGCAGGACCACCACCAATAACTGCGACATCAACAGCTTCATCGGCCATGTTTTGCCTCTCGGGTTCTATTATAAAAAAGAGTAGATCGAGGAGATCGTAATTTGATGTCGTGGATATCCATCCTACATTGTTCTTCCATAATTCTTACAATATGCTGTGTACAAAATCCACCCTGGCATCGCCCCATCCCCGCACGACAACGATACTTGACTGCAGAGATGGTTTTTGCCCCAAGGGGATTTGCAAGTGCATCGATGATTTCTTTTTCAGTAATGTGCTCGCATCGACAGACAATTCTCCCCCATCGTTCATCCTGAGCAATTAATTGTGATTGCTCCTCTTGAGGCAAGTCGACGAATCGTGTTCTCTTGATAGAATGTTTAACTTTTTCCTTGGTCTTGAGTGGTATTGATTCTCCAATCATCCGTACAATATCTTTTGCAAGAGCAGGGGCAGCGGTAAGTCCAGGTGATTCAATTCCCAGCAGATTGATCAAGCCAGGGGTTATTTCACTTTGTTCAATGCGGTAATCTGCCCATCCACCTTTACTAGGAGATGCAAGTTTACAACGAATGCCAGCATAAGCATTAATCACTGCTCGTTCTGGCAATATTGGAATGATGTCTTTTGCCTCTGCGAATAATGTTTTCATGGTTTCTTTGGTTGTTTTTTTATCCTCAACGTCATTGATAAACTCTGCACTTGGACCCAGAAGAATATTGCCGTCAATCGTGGGAGTGAGATGAACACCAAGGACGCCCATTTCTTTTACAGGAACAGGATAAATCATTGAAGCGATCAATGACGCATAGTTCTTATCTAATACCAGATATTCCCCACGACAAGGGTACACTTGAAAGTCTGGTTCTTCAACCATTCCAACAATTTCCCTGCAGTGGATTCCAGCTGCATTTATGGTGATCTGGGCTTGAAAACTACCGTTATTTGTTTGCAGTTTAAAAAAATCTTTTTCTTTTCTCATGCCTTTTACTTCTGTTTCTAAAAAAAAGGATACCTTATTTTCAGCTGCGTTTTCAGCCAAGGCAATGGTAAATTTATACGGTTCAGTAATGCCTGCGCCAGGGACCCAGAGTGCCGCATGACAGCAGACATTTTTCTCTTTTTTCTGTACATGCGATCCATCTTGAATTTCTAAATTTTGAACGTTATTTTTTTTACCAATCTCTTGAAGATGTTTGAGTTCTTTTACTTCCTCTTCATCTTTTGCAATGACGAACTTTCCAACCCATCGTACTGGAAAATGTAATTCATCAGCTATAGATTGAAACAGTTTGTTCCCTTCTACACAATATTTCGCTTTGAGTGACGATGGAGTGGAATTTATACCACTGTGGATAACACCGCTATTTGCCTTACTAGCACCAGATGCAACGTCGCTCCCCTTTTCAAATACCGCAACATTTACCTTATATCTAGATAACTCCCATGCAATGGCAGAGCCAACGACCCCCCCTCCAATAATAGCAATCTGGAAGTTTTTCATCTGTTCGGAGAATGCTCCGTTTCATATAAATATATTAGGTGATTGTCTATTTACCATAGCGAGTAATCTGTCACTTTGAGGGAGAAACATGAAGGTACATATTCCATACGGAAAGGAACGCATTGCTGTTACTATTCCTGAACCTTGTCACACCTTAGTTCCAAATAAGGTAATAGTAAACGATCAAGACACACTGATAAACGATGCGTTAGAACACCCTTTAGGGTTTAAGTCCTACGATGAATTTGCTGAACGTGCTGATAGATTACTTGTCATAATAAACGACGCGACAAGACCGACCCCTACAGCAAAGATCTTGGAATATCTCTTGCCTGTTTTAGCTTCACATCCTGATGTAAAATTTCTTATTGCTACTGGTGTCCATCGACCTCCAACTGAAGAAGAATATCGATTTATTTTTGGAGAAACCTATGAGGTGTTTAGACGAAGGACATACGCTCATGATGCACGAAATGATGACGATATGACGTATCTTGGCAAGTCAAAAAATGGAACGGAAATGTATATCAACAAACTTGTTTCCGAATACAAAAATATCCTGGTTATTGGTAGTGTTGAACCACATTATTTTGCAGGTTACACCGGCGGAAGAAAGTCATTCTTACCTGGAGTTGCTTCCTACAAAACGATTGAGATGAATCACAAACTTGCGTTAAGTGATAACGCACGGTCTCTTGCGCTTGATGGAAATCCTGTACATGAAGATATGGTTGATGCCATGCACGTTCTGAAAGACCTCAATGTTTTTTCTATTCAAACGGTACTGACTGGCGACCATAAGCTGTACGCGGTTACTGCAGGTGATTTGCACCAATCTTTTGATGCAGCAATAGAACAATCTAATCAAGTTTTTTGCGTTCCTTTAAAAGAAAAGGGCAACATTGTCATTACTGCTGCACCGTACCCTATGGATATCGACTTGTATCAATCTCAAAAGGCACTTGACAACGGCAAATTAGCTCTTGAAGACGGAGGCGTCATTATCCTTATTTCTAAATGCCGCGATGGTGTGGGAGAAGATGCTTTTCTTGAACTGTTGGGAAAAGCAGATTGCCCAAAGAGAATAATGGACATACTTGGTGAAGAATACAAACTTGGATATCACAAAGCAGCAAAGATGGCACAAATTGGAATACGGGCAGACATGTGGGCTGTTACCGATCTCGACGATGAAATTATCAAAAAATCACAGTTGAAACCGTACAAAACTATCCAATTGGCGATAGATGATGCAGTCAAACTCATGAAGAAAAAAGGAAAAAAACCAAAAACTATTGTTATGCCTGCAGGAAGTCTCACTGTTCCCTACTTGGGTGGTGCTTGAATGGATTTTAGTTGGAGTGAAGAGCAAGAATTGTGGCGAAAAACGGTCAGGAACTTTGCACAGGAAAAAATTAAACCGCGTATACGAGAAATTGATACCTGCAAAAAAATCCCTGAAGAGCTTATTTGGGAAATGGGACAATTGGGGTTGCTTGCGCCGACTGTATCAAAGGAGTTTGGAGGTGCTGATCTTGATTGGACGATGGCAGCAATTGCAGCAGAGGAACTCGGTCGTGCAGATATTTCCCTTGCCATTCCTGTGTTGTATTTAGTGGAGGCCGCATGGGGTTTTATTCTTAGTCGCTATGGGTCAGAGACTATTAAAAAAGAATACCTCCCAAAGATTACTTCGGGCAAAGCGTTTTGTGGCATTGCAGTGACAGAGCCGGGAGGTGGTAGCGATATTGTTGGTGCTGTAAAAACAACAGCCGATAAGCAAGGAGCTCGGTGGGTGTTAAATGGAGAAAAGATGTTTATCAGCGGAATTTCTGAGTCAAAGAGGTGGGGAGGAGTTCATCTCACGCTAGTTCGTACAGATCCAAAGAAAGCACACAAAGGGTTCTCTTTTTTTGCAGTATCTTTGAAAGATAACAAAAGCATTGAAACCACACTGTTGGAAGATATGGGGCGTATGGGCATATCTACTGGCGGATTTACGATGAATGCTAGTGGT
>JAFGDG010000020.1 GCA_016932245.1 Thermoplasmatota archaeon | reverse complement strand
GTAAAATGCCGTTTTATCGAGTACAACTTTTGTTCCCTGTGCTGTCTTTTTTTTCCACAGCACTGTTGCATCAAACTCTTTGGTATAATGATCGTCATAATACAGTGCCTCTGTGGAGGGGAGATCGGTAGATGGTTCTTCCTGCGGTCCAGTTATGCTTTCGTGAGAGTGTAACTCTGCAATCATCGATTCGAAATTATCAGGGATATGAACGGTTAGTCCTTCTTCCTCAGCAATTTTTTGTACGACGTCTGGAGGCATCCCATGAGTGTCATATAAATTAATTAACGCATCTGTATCAATTGTGCCACTTTCTTTAAGAATTTTTTTGATAAGAGTTTCTCCTTTAGCCAAGGTCTCTCTAAACCGCCTTGTTTCCAGATCTAAAATTTCGTCAATTTGTTTTTTCCGCTTTTTTAATGATGGAAAATCTTGTTCCAAGTGATCAAGTTGCAAATTTACAAGTTTCTTTAGAGGGATGTCAAGTCCTACATTGTTCATAAAGCGGAGCGCTCGTCTTATGATGAGGCGTGCCAAGTACCCTGCTTTTACGTTTGAGGGGACAATACCATCGCCTAACATAAACGCAAGACATTTCGAATGATCAGCTAATGAATATACACTTTGTCTATCTGATGAATTCTTCGCATGAGTGGTAATCCATTGTATTGCTTCTGGCGAGACGGTTTCATAGACTGTTGGAGTGCCTCGAGAACACCAAGCAATCCGCTCGAGACCATAGCCGGTATCAACAATATTTAGCGGATTGGGGGAGTAAGTTTTTCCGTTAATTTCAAAGTCTCCACGATCATCTTCCTTCATATTCATAAAAACAAGCGTGGCAATCTCAAGTCCTCCGGCAAGTACTTCCAGACAGGGACCTGCATTTCCACCACCATCCCATAATTGTTCTTTATATGTGATCTTCTTTCGAGGGATGCCGATGCGATCTACAAAAAAATCATCGCAATATTCGACGGTTTTATTTTTCCAATAAATTTCATCAGTGCATTTGTTAAAGGCATGGTGCCCCATCATCTCAAACATACTCAAATGACGGCCACTGACACCAATTTCTTCCAGGTCATTTAATCGGATACAGGGTTGTGAAATCACTAAAGGATTTGCGGGAGGGGGAACCTCTCCGGAGGTAACATGTGGCTGAAAATCAGCAATTGATGCAATGGTCAAATAGATGTCCGACCGCCATCGGGCAATAACAGGGCATCGTTCTCCCGTTTCAGGATAATGAAGTCGTGTGTGATTATGTTCCTCAAAATAGGATAAAAATTGCTCACGAACTTCAGTGAGTGAAAATGATTTTTTGGTCAGTGGTTTGCCTATGAAACTAAATGGGACACAGGGTTGGTCCCCACAGAGTGTTGCCGATGAATCTAATGTCCAGAAATAGGCATCACAGGTAGAGCATTTCTTTCGGATAAAGCCATTTTCGTGGAAGAACGCAAGATCACATTCTTTTTTTAGGAAAGAATCCATGGATTATCACGCGTCGTCAACCGAATATAACGAAGGTTTATAAATTGTCTTACTATCCGTACTTTCTGTATGTCTTTCCCTGTTGATTTGGTTCAAATTGGCCTGTATCTGCTCTACATTCTTCTCCCCATCTTGGCGTTTTATATCATTTATATGACACTGACTAAAGCCTTTGAAGATATGGGATTTACTACGGTAGAAGCTGTTATCATTGTGTTTGTATCGTTTCTGTTTGGATTTGAAATTATTTTGTTTGGAGTCAATATTTCCACCCTCTCCCTTTTTTCCTATGAAAATTGGATAATTGGCATTAGTATGGGGGGAGCAGTTATTCCCATTCTTCTGAGCATTTATCTGATTATCAGAAAGAATTTAGCATCTAAACACTTACTTATCGGAATCGTTACCGTTACCATTATTACTTTCCTTGTTACCCGGCCTGTGGCTGGAAAAGGTATTGTTTCTGCGTTTCCGTATTGGCTCCTTCCCGCGGTCTGTGCGAGTCTGATATCCGTTATTCTCTCGTGGAAAACATTTAGTAAAGCTGCCCCTCTTGCGTATATCTCTGGAACCATTGGTGTGTTGATTGGTGCAGACTTTCTTCATTTGCCCCAACTTCTCCAAATACGGACGACATCGACAACCATGGCCGTTGTTGGCGGTGCAAACGTTTTTGATATGGTATACATTACAGGGATACTAGCAGTCATCCTTGATGGTATCTTAATGTACCATCAGCGATCAAAAGAAGCAAAACCATAAGAAAGTGTTATCTTTCGAAATACTTAATAAATACCTTATATTTTACCTACTACTTAAGGCGACTACCTTTCGGGGTTTTACATGAGCGAGTCAATCGATGATATGAAGACGAAAAAAGATGAATTTCAGAAACGAGCAAACGAATTAAAAGAAAAAAGAAACAAGCTTCACCAAAAGTCAAAACAATTTGCTGATGAACGAGATCAATTAAATTCTACTATTCGAGAGATGCGAAATAAAATAACTGATCATAAGAAAAAACGAGACGAATTTAATGAACGAGTCAAAAATGCAAAAGAGCAGCGCAACCAGCTCAATAAATCATATAGTACAATTAAAAGGCGGATTGAAGAACTGGAACGAAAACGTTCGTCTGCATCAGGCACAAATTTGAACGAACTGAGAAAACAATTGCGAAATTTAGAAAATGAACAGATGACACAACCCATGACCCCTCAAAAGGAAAAAAAAGTCATCGAACTTATTTCTGAATTGCATGCAAAAATCAAACAACAGGAACAGTTGTTAAATCAGGACCCCCACCTCAAAAAAGCAGTTGAAGAAGAAAAAATAATCAAACAGAAAGCAGAAAAACAACATGATCTTGTTGAAAAAATAGCAACCAGGGCGCAAGAAGAGCATGAAGGCATGATTAAACTTATTAGGCAGCTTGATAACTATGTCCAAAAAGTGAATCAGGTTCAAGAAACCATTGTGATGACAAAGATTGAAGCAGATAAGGTTCATAAAGAGTTCATCGAATGTGTTGATGCCATTCATGAACTTGAGCGCCAGATTTCTTCAATGCATGAAAAAGCTTATAAGAAAAAGAAAACTGTTGAAGCAAGCACCGCGCATAAAGAGGCTAATGAAATCTTTGAGCGATTCAAACGTGGTGAAAAACTCAGTACAGACGATCTAATGGCGTTACAGAAAGCCGGATTAATTTAATATCATAAATTTTGGAGGGATGAGCATTACACAATGCGAACTTTGTGGTAGAGAATGTGCATGTCGACCTGCCCTTGTTGATGGCGTGCGAATGATGTTGTGCCCTGGGTGCATGCGACATGGCCAAGGTGTACGAGAAATTGAACGGCCAACGACCGATAGTTCTTCACAAACACTGCTTTCACGAATAAAACGGCCAAAGGTAAAAGATGTCTACAAAGACATGGACAAAGAGTTAGTTTCTGATTGGAATGAGCGTATTAAACGAGCCCGCGAGAAGAAAGGAATAAGTCGGGAGGATCTCGGGTTTAAGATTGGCGAGCGAACAGTTACCATTGCAAAGATTGAAAATGGCGATTTACGTCCTTCAGATCAAGTTGTTAAAAAACTAGAAAAAGAACTGGAGATCACTCTTGTTGAAGAAGTAAAAGACACGACACCTCTTTCGTATGGATCTCATGGACAGGGATTGACCTTAGGCGATTTTATCAAAACCGAAAAGAAGTAGCCATGACACCTGCCGATATTTCCGAGGCAATTGTAGCAATCCAACAAGGGAGGGTTATCATCTATCCTACTGACACCTTGTATGGGTTAGGTGCAGATATTTTTAACCACAATGCGGTGCGAACGGTGTTTGCCATTAAGCATCGTCCACTGGACATGCCTCTTTCTGTTGCCGTTTCTTCTGTTGACGATATCAGCACCATTGCGTGCATTCCTGAGTACGCGCAGTCGCTGCTTACTACGTTTTTACCCGGCTCATTAACAATTATTTTGCCGAAGAGAGGGCATATCCCTGAGAGCATTACTGGTAAAGAAACCACTATCGCCATACGTGTTCCTAATCACCCTCTTGCGCAACACCTCCTTTCTTCCTGTGGGCCACTCACGGCTACGAGTGCTAACATCCATGGTCAACACACACCTTCTACCATTATGGGACTCAAAAAACAGTTTGGTGATGCCATTGCTCAGTATGTAGATGGCGGAACATTGAGAGGCCAACCCTCAACAATTGTTGATCTCACTACCACTCAACCGAAAATACTTAGAGAGGGCACTATATCTACACAAGCGATTCTTGAGGTAATCTCTGATGAATGAAGCAATCTATGAAAAATACAAGCGTGCAGGCTCTATTGCCTCAAGTGCCCGTGAGCATGGTGCCAACTTAATCAAAGAAGGAGCATCGTATCTTGATGTTGTTACTACGGTTGAATCTGAAATCAAGGAACAAGGAGCAGGTATTGCATTTCCTGCCAATATTTCAGTTAACGAACTTGCTGCTCATTTCAGTCCACGACACGATGATACGGCCTTAGTGTTTAGGAAGGGTGATGTGGTCAAAATTGACGTGGGCGCACATGTGGATGGGTATATTGCAGATACGGCAAAGACTGTTGAGGTCGGCACGCATACATACGATAAGATGATTCGCGCATCACGAGAGGCACTGAACAATGCTATTGCCCACATAAAAGCAGACATTCCCCTTTGCGAGATTGGTAAAATTATTGAGGACACTATTGCTTCTTTCGGGTATAAATCGATTGACAATTTAACTGGCCACAGTCTTCAGTGTTATACCTTGCATTCAGGGCTTTCGATCCCCAATGTCGCAGATATGTTGAATCGGAGCAAGCCCAATCTAGAAGATGTATTGGCTATCGAGCCGTTCGCCACTGATGGTGCAGGTCATGTGATTTCTGGGCAGAGCAGTAATATTTATCGATATCAGTCTTCTGTTCGTGCCCGATTTATACGGGACACCAAAGCACGATCCTTGGCGACAAAGATACATAAACGGTTTAATGAACTACCATTTGCAGAGCGTTGGTGTGCGGACATATCTTCACACCCCGATAGTTCTTTAAAGCGACTTATCTTCGCAGGATGTATTAAACAGTACCCTCAGCTGATTGATGCCAATCACGGTATTGTGACACAGGCAGAGCATACCGTTATTATTCATGAAAATGACTGTGAGGTAACCACGTGAACAAGAAATCTCAGAAAAAAAAGAGTACGCCTGCCAAACTTCTTAAATTTGAAGAAATGACCTGGAAACAGATTGATGCCTTAGATAGAAAAAAAACTATCTTTTTTTTACCGATTAGCCCCCTTGAAGAGCATGGCCCACATTTGCCCATCGGTACTGATATCTTAACGGCCCAGGTTGCAGCGAACGAAGCGATAAAGTGGTTACAGTACAAACGACCAGAGCTGACCTACGTGTTACTGCCTCCCGTCCCTGTTGGGTTTTGCAAGTTTAATACCGATTTTCCGGGAAGCGTTTCCGTAAGTGGACGGGTAGTCAAAGATATTGTGTATAGTTATTGTTCCTCACTGGGAAATCATGGGTTTAAGTTTGTGGTTATCTGTACCTATCATATGGCTATTGGGCACCTCAAAGGCATTTATGCAGGCATGAAAAAAGCGATGAAAGCATACGATATGCAAATTTGTGAGCCATGGGGACCATATTTTTATCACAACGAAGTAGAAAAACGGGAGCCAAAATTGGGATTTGACACCAGTAAAGAAGTGCATGCTGGATTTCGGGAAACGTCCCTGATGAAATATCAGTACCCCTATCTTGTAGATGAGTCATACAAAACCTTGCAAAGTATTTATCGAGACCTCACTTCGCCCAAGGTTCTCGGAAAATCATTTAAGCAACTTGGATTAAAGGATGGTTATGTTGGCAGTCCTGCACGAGCAGATGCTGATTATGGTCGGTGGTTTTTTTCGGAAACCGTGAATGTCTATGCCAAAGCAGCACTTGCGTTATATGATGGCAAGCCACTACCAACATTGCCAAAAAAGACGCAAGCGTTAATGCATTCATTATTCTGGCAATAAAACGTTGTATTATAGCCGTTCAAATAATGCACTCGTCATCAATGGCAAAAGAACTGTTGCATCCCCTTCAATGGTTACGTTATCTGCCTGCTCTTTTACTTTTCCCCAAGAAATGGCCTCTCTTGTTTGTGCACCACTCAGACTGCCATCATATTCTACTGCTGTGGTGATGTACACCACATGGTCAAGCCCATCTTTAAACTGATTCCACCAGATAGTGTGATGTTTCGAAATCCCCCCACCAATAATTAATGCTCCCGTTTTCTTTGCATCAAACACGATATCTGAAAGTTCTTGTTCATCCTGTAAGAGGTCAATCATAAAATCACGATGTTCTTGATAGTACATCCATAATTGCGAGCCGAATGCTCCATCGGTAATACCTGGTACATAGATGGGTATTTTATTTTTCCAAGCCCAATACAGAATGGAATCCTTGCCCTTCTCTTCATTGGCGACAAAATTTCCAAATTCCCAAATTAAATCTTTTGTCGACCAAGTTTTTTTTCGTTTGTAGAGATTTTCTAAAATGGGCTGCATTTTTTCTTCAAGAATAGCGCCATAGCATTCATTGGGAATGAAAATATTGCCTAATCTATTAACCCCTTCCTTATGCAACGCTCGATCGTCTACCATGAATGATCCATGATAATAATTTTTCCAAATGCGTGCTAAATCATGATCAAGTGTTCCTGCAGTTGTAATGACAACATCAAACAGCTTCCGTTTAAGCAGCTCTCTGATAACGCCCCGAGTTCCTGTTGCACAAATACAGGCAGGAAATGAGAGAAATCGTGTGCATTGACGATCCTTAACCATAGTCTCCAGGATATTGACGCCTGTCGCTACCTTTTTTGCCGAAAACCCTCCCGCATCGTATAGTGCTTTCATCAGCTCGTTAACCGTCATGGTATTGCATGGAATATCTTTGACTGGCGTTTCATTCATAGTGCTCTCTCCCTAATAAACTGCGATGGCTCCATACCCCACGCATGAGCCACCTGGATAGACTTCATATGAGGACCCATATTTAAGCAATTCTGCCGTTGTTGCCCCCAGTTTTTTTGCGGCAACAATCATTGCGGCAACAGGCCCGTATCCACACATGGTAATATGATGTTTATGCACGGTGTAGATGAGCCCTTCTACTTCCATCTCAAGTATCTTTTCTATTGCTAATTTGTCTTGTTGTTCACAATATGTATTCACCCGTGTTCCTGTGGGAGGCATACTCTGATAATTAAACCCTGCATGAGAAAAATCACTACTGGCCACGATGCAAATGCGTTGCTCACTCTTTTTTATCACGTCAGCAATGATGCCCCCTACTTCTTGGGAAGTTTGCACATCTTGCATTCCCATACAGATTGGTACAAAATCAAACGATTTACCATTGGCGAGAAATTGAAGAAAAGGGAGTTGTACTTCGATGCTATGTTCGTAGATGTGAGCAACCTCATCATTATCAATGATATCTTTCTGTAATTTCGTCGCAGTTGATTCATTGATGGGAACGATGCCAAGCGGTGTTTTCCACCCGCCCTCAGTCATGATCGAGACTCCTGAACCCATGCCAGTATGGTTTGGTCCAAGGATAATAAACGTGTCAGCAAATCCGTTTGATGCAAGATAGTGATAGGCGTGTGCGGCGATAGAACCTGAAGCAGGATAGCCGGCATGAGGAACCACGATTCCTCTAGGATTTTGTTTCCCTTCTTTTATCTCAGGTATTGATTGTGGCCCGCGTTCATCAGTGAAGCAGGAACGGATACTTTCTAGAAGGGCATGCTGGTCACTCTCATAAAATTGTCCTGCTACGGCAGGTGTCCGAATGGTAGCCATGGTCTCTCTCCCCAACTATATTCGTGATAGCACACATTAATCTTGTCCACAAAAAATATAAATACCGTTGCTTAATTCGAGATTAAGATTCGATAGGGGTAATCATGGAGACCGTTTGTTATATTGAAATTATTAAGGATGGGAGAGATTTTGTCGCTCGCGCACATCTTTCAAATGGTGCAACCAAAGAATACCGGCATCATATCTTTGAGGACGTGTTAACAGAGATGGTCATCGATCTTCAGGAAGAACTCTCAGAATCATAAATCGTTATATCAACCATTTTTTGTTGTATTTAGCAAGTCTCATCGTCTTGTTGAGGTTTCTCACTACCAGCAAGCTTTTTCTTTTCATAGTGACAGATAATTGACACACCAATGGTACAAATAATGGCAGTTCCAAGAATGATGACAAATACAATGTCGGCAAAAAATCCGTGCATGCCTGGCATCAGATCAGCAACAATCGAGGGGCCAAAGTTCAATGCAAGAATAGCTGCCGCAAGTCCTCTTGGTAACATCACAATCATGGTTTGTTTATCATCACGTTCAAAACCTCCATGGTGGGTTGCCAACTGAATGGCAGTATATCGCATTGTGATTAGCAGGACAAGAACACCAATTCCGATAAAGATGAATTCGAGCCGTTGAAAACTAACCATCATACCTAAAAACACAAAAAAGAACGTACGGATAATAAATGAAATAAGGGCATGCGAATGTCGCGATTCTTCATCCAATTCGAATTTTTTACTCCCATAATCAAGCATCTTGAGTATTTTTCTTCCATTGCCCAGTACTAATCCAAACACTAGACAAGCAATGGCGCCTGCTCCTTCACCCCCTCCTTCAATAGTCAAAATAAGCGCTGTGATAGAATAGACTAAAAAGGCAACAGCAAGCGTTGCCACATACGAAAACTGTTCCTTACGAATTTTATTCATCACGGGAAGCCATAATAGTCCCAGGAGAAATCCCATAACCGCGCCCACAGAAAACGTACTAATGACATTTTTTGCCCCTAAACCAATATCTATTCCACTTGAATCTGGTCCTATAACCATAAAATAGGCAGCAAGCACTATGACAATGCAGAGCGGATCGGTGATGATGCTTTCTATAGACAGTGCCATTTTTGTTTTTTCTTGTAAATTTTGTAACCGACTTGCCAAAGGAATAACAATGGGGCTACTGGTACCACCAACCATTGCCCCAAGAATGATACCAATGATTATGCTATATTCTAGCGGAATGGAGGGCATTATGGTTGCTGAGAGCACCACTACAATGGCCATGGTTGCTAGAATGCTGAGGGTAAAGGCACTGACGGACAAGAGCAATCCCCTGGGAGCACCTCGAAAAAGCTGATAAAGGTCGGTATTAATCCCGCTGTCAAATAAAATGATAACAATAGCAACGGCACCAAAGAATTGCGATGCCGCCATCAAAATAGTTTCATTGATATTCTGGATGTTAAAAACGACGCCAACAACTAGCCCAAAGAGAAGTAGCCAGACGATACTGGGGATTTGCGTCCGATTAAAAATAAAGTTTCCTAGAAACCCTAAAATCATAATCGCGCCAAGCGTAATAACAGCAGGGATGATGTAATCAACAACTTCTATCATACTTCCCCGCCTATGAGCGAACACCCAAATTTAAAGCTTGTCGTTCTTCTTGTGTTAATATGCAAGAATATTCATTGCAAAGAGGAGCAATACCACGAAAATTGATCCATACATAAGGTATACTAGGAGTTTCCGTTTTTTCAAGAGCGATTGATATCGTTGTTTACATTCTTCAGAACAGAGTGTCTCACTTACAGGAATGGATTTCCCACATATCTGACAATGGGTGTGTTGAGCGACTTTTTCAGCCATAGATATCACATCTCCTAACAAGATTCTCTTATAAAAGTCATTCTCAGGATTTAAATACTACTTTACCGTCAACAACATCAATTTTAACCAGTGTTTCAATAGCAACACCAGATTCTTGCGCTATTTTTTCCGCAACATCTCCCTTATCTATTGCAATAATGGCTCCTTGTACCCTCACTTCCATTTTTTTAAGTACTGTAAGTACTGCTCGTAGCGTGCCACCAGTACTGAGTACATCGTCAACGATAACAATGCGTTCTCCCCTTTTTAACCCGTTAACATACAAGTGTGCTTTCGAATATCCTGTTACTTGTTCGACACTAATCTCATCTGGTAACCCGTATGATTTTTTTCTGATAATGGTAAATGGCAACTTCATTTTCAACGATAACGCGGCAGCAAGAGGAATACCCATCGCTTCCATGGTAACAATTTTTTCTATTTTTCCATATTTTTTTATTCGTTGATACATTTCATCTGTTACTTCTTGTAGAAGCTCTGGGGTTATAGAAGGAATCCCATCGGTAATGGGGTGAATAACATAATGATAGTTTCCTTTCTTTACAATGGGCACTTGCGTCAGTGTCTCCTGTAATCGCTTGATGCTCATAATTCACCACTCTCTTGACATACTTTTTGTAAATCAGGAATAAATTTATCAATTATTGGTTTTGTGACATGGGGCATAATCACTACACGGATGGAAGAAATACGATCTAAGTTATTTACCTTCCATCCTAACTTGGTAAGTTTTTCCACTATGGTTCTAGGGTGGGACAGCCGTATTCCTATTACATTCATCGTTGGTTCCATCATTACCTCAAGTCCTACTTGGCGAATACGCTCTTCTGTGTATAAGGTTGTTTCCATACACTGCTTTACCAGGTTTGTATACCCTTCTTTCCCCAGATACTTGATAATTGCATACGCAGCAGCAACTGGCCCACCTGATCTTGTACCTAGAATGCCTGCTTGCCATTCTGTACTTACACAATTTGATTTTACACTAATGGCATCTAACCACATATTTTTTCGTAATAACAATGCTCCAAGAGGAATTGCTGCACAACCCATCTTATGCGCATCAATAGAAATACTGCTGACGCCTGGAAGGTGAAAATCAAAGTCAACAACATCGTACCCAAGGCGCTTAAGAAAGGGAATTACAAAACCACCAAAGGCTGCATCCACATGGAAAAACAGATGCTCTTCACGGCAAAGGTCACTTAATTCAGGAATGGGGTCTATGGCTCCTAATTCTGTTGACCCGGCAATACCAACCACTGCTGCTGTCTCAGGTGTTATCGCTTGTTTAACTTTTGTAATGTCCATAACAAACTTGGTAGTTAATGGAATAGAACTAAGCTTCATATCCATCAATGATGCAATTTTTTGAAAGGAGAAATGGGCACTTTCTGGGATAATAATTTCACGTTTACCCGTCAGCACCTTTGCAATCCACATGCTAGTAATATTACTTTCAGTCCCTCCGCCTACAATATGCCCAGCAGCCGTCGTTGGTGCATGAGTCAAGTCTAGCAAAAAGGAAAGCACCTTTTGTTCGATTGTTTTAGTTCCTGGAAAGAGCTGAGGGTCCCCAAGATTTGTTTCAAGAAATTTCATGTATGCCTCTTTTGCAATTGGATGAGGTTGTGTGCACATTGAACCAAGAATGTGGCCACTGGTAAAGCTAAAATCTTGTGTTTGGTATCGAGTAAGTTCCTGTAAAATTTCATTCTTAGCATCGTGAACTCTTTTATTGCTCATTAGTACCCCTCATACTACACCCCACAAAAAAGATTTCGCTTATGCCCCCATCACCTTTTAATAAATTGGAAAGATTGCCATGCAGCATTAGCACAATACATTTTAATATAGGAAAATGTATTTTGATTACATGATTGAAAAAGAAACAAAAACGACCGCTGAAGAAGTCACTTCTTTTTTGAAATTACCGGTTTATACTCGTGAGGGGACCTATGTTGGTCATGTGCGAAACATATTCATCGATATGGATGAAAAGCGCGTTAGCAGTCTTCTAGTCACCAACACTAATCCAGTATTGGTCGAAGGTACTGTTGATGTTGCTGTGCCATACCGATGGGTCAACGCCGTTGGCGATATCATTATCTTATCTCACTTTCCTGAGCGAGTTACCACCAAGAAAAAAGAAGAAAAAACAGAGGAAAATACTTCTGATGCAGATATTGATGTCATACAATAAAATCGATAGTTCATCCTGTTGATTTATTTTCTTTTTTTATTTTTATCTGGTTAGAAAAAGCAAATACTTTTATATAATGAAGATTATATATATTACTATATTATGGGCGGCATGAGATTCATGCAGTCTGTAAGACGTGTACAATAACGTTTAAATAGGGGAAAATGTAAGTAATATAGTGGAAATATAAAAATTGGTGATTAAAAATGACCAAAAAGCTGAGAACAGTGAAAGCAAGCCTCGTGATGGGCATTTTGTTAATTAGTGTTATTGTTGCATTTATGCCTTCAGCGTCTGCGGGTATTATCAAATCTTCATCTAATTTGAAATTAGAATATGATGCCAGTTCACTTGAAGAGAACGTCCAGCCGCTTGGCGGCCCACGACCTGTTACGGTTAGCGTTGGATATCTCGTAAGTGGTATCTTTGCCCGACAAACAGTTGATTTCTTGCAGGGTAGAGTTCCACCGATGGTCGAGCTATCTGTTGAACAAACACCAGACTATGCAACTGCGTGGATTGAACCAAATGTCGTGAGCCCTGATCTAAGCACAGCTTGGAGTTCGGCAACAGCGACATTATGGGTATCCTTTAAAGAGAATGTTCCTGCACGTGCAGAAGTAACTATTCGAGTTAAGATGCACGCACGACAGATTCCCGGCGTCCTCTTTGAAGTAACAGAATCAACATCATATGGTGATGTAAGTTTTACACCAGGGTACCTTCCCATTATTAGTGTCAACACACCAACCGGAAATTTCAAAGAAATTGGTCCCGGACAAACCGCTGCGTTTAACATTGAATTAGAAAATCTCGGAAATGCAAAAACGGTTGTTGACTTTCGTATCTTAGATATTCCGAAGGACTGGAGCCCCAACATACAATCTAGAGTCACGCTTGGTGCTGGTGTACTTGGTGAAGATCCAAAAACAACCGTGCAAATGGTAGTTCAACCACCCTATGGTTTTGGGTATCACAACGATAGAGAGACGATACGGGTAGAAATTACACCGTCATACTATGGATCTCCTGGAGACCCTTCAGTTACTGGTTTACCACAAATTGAAACCTTTACCGTGCAAAGTAGAGGATTTTCGACGCCTGGCTTTGAAGCAGGCTTTGTGGTCTTTGCATTAGTTGCTATCGCTCTTATCATTAAGACACACAAGCGTAAACAATAAACCAAGAGAGAAGAATAATTCTTTTATAATTCTCTTCTTTTTTATTTATGTTTTTTAAGGAAATATTTTTATAATGTTTAATTCATATATTTTTTAACAGTAATAGCTAAAAGAAGCATAGTTGTACAGAAATATTTAAATAGACATAAGTTAAATAATATAATAAAAATATTAATGTTGGCGAGTTAACCATGAACTATCATACACTTCATATTATGAAAACGGTCATGATTGCTTTTCTTCTATTCATCACTGTGTTATCAGTGACGCCCGCCTCTTCAGCATTATATGGGAGAATTGCTAAACTTTATGAATGTGAAGGGGCCGTTCGCATCGAATACGATGAAAACACCGTTGAGCAGGTGTTCCTCCCCGTGGATATGGTTATGGAAATTCCCTTGAATATCAGTTTTTCTGTTCAAGGCTATTACGCTGAAGAACTTCTAGAGTACTATACTGAGGGCCCTATATTTGAAGCATCCATTGAAGCGAAACCAGAATGGTGCTCTGTAGCAATTCTTCCATCACTATTTGATATTATTCCTAGAACTGAGTGGAACACAAAAGAATGTCTGTTAAGCATCAAAGTCAATGAAAACGCTCAAGCCTATAGTGAGGGAACAATTCGAGTTAAAATTCAGTTTAAACGTTTCGGTTCAATAAATAACGGGACCTTCTATCAAGACATACCCTTCAAACCAGGGTTTTTGCCACTTCTCAAAATATCAACATCAGAGACAACGGTTAAGCAGATAAACCCGCAGGAAACAGCAATGTTTACTGTTCAAGTTCAAAATCTTGGAAATGCAAAGACAGAACTTCTTTGCAACGTTGTTGACAAGCCAAAAGACTGGACTGTTGCTGTTGAAGAAAAGGCAGTGGTAGGATCAAAGGCAACAGGTGATGATGATCTAATCCAAATGTCTGTTGTAGTAAAACCGCCCTTTAATTTTGGATATCATCATGATCGCGAAGTCATTCAACTATCCATTACGCCCTCTTATTTTGGCAATGACTCGTTGACGGGTGAAGAATATCTTGTTTCATTCATTGTGCAAAGTAGAGGCTTTTCTACTCCTGGCTTTGAAGGGGCATACTTCATTATTGGATTTGCTTGCGTTTTATTTTTATTCCACTACCAACAAAGAAAAATAATGACCTGCTCCAAAAGGCAGAAGGAGGATGAGTATGAAAATTAAATTTGTGACCATTGCCTTGGTAAGTTTTATCCTTCTTTCATCCATCTGCTTTCAGGATACTGCAAAAGCCGAACCACAACGGTTGTTTGATAGACTTGCTATTGGTTTTCTGAGATATACGTACAGTCAGGGACCTATCGCCGGTTTGCTATTTTCCCCATTTATTGCTCCATGGAAAGGCTTTCGATTTGTAGAGCCCGATTTTTTTACTGCCGATCCAAGTAACATAGATATCAAATTTCTGAATACCACAGAGATTGTCATCGGTATGAAAAATCCTGATGGAACCTACGTGTCTATGGAAAAGTTTGATGACCGTCCCGAATTTATACAGGCACAGGACTATGAATTTTCGTTAGAACTTCCTGATGATGTTCCTGATGGTGTGTTCACCGCTCGTTTCGATCCGCCCTGGATTCACAGTGACACTGATATAGACATTAAAACAACACTCCGAATTTCAACTAATATCCCAGAAAGTGTTGTTCTTCCTGATAATATTGTTTTACGGGTTAACGTCACAAAATTTATTACCTATGGAAATCTCATTTGGAATTTTCCCAGCTGGGGTCCTTTAGCTTCAATAGGAAAATTTGCCCAATATAGCGGACAGCGTTTAAACGACCCTCCAGTGTTTGTTGATATTTTAGTGAGAACGAATCGTTTCCATCTTGCCGAGATGGTTCCACCACCTGCCACTGAAATTAAACCAGATCAACTAACAACTATCCCCATCACTATAAAGAATCTTGGAAGTCACATCGATACCTTCAGATTTAATGTTTCTGTAAGGGACGGAACCGAACTTCTGGTTTCAGCGCCTCCAACAATTACGTTAGGCCCTGGCGAAGTCGGTATAACATCGCTAAGTGTTGCCTCTCCACTGTACTTCCAGGATCCTGGCACTGCTCATTCTGTTATCATTCAAGCCTATTCAGTCTACGACTCAGAAAAAACGTTCAATAATACGGTTACCATCATTACTCGAGGAGTGTATGTTTCAGAAATGAATGTCATGTACGCAGGATTTGGTGCTATTCTGCTCCTTATGATTGTAGGATTTTATTTCTATAGGCGTAAAAAAACATATGAGAAATTCTGTCAAAAACCAGACAAACCATGGACTCTCCCTGAAGAAAAGAAACATCTCGAGCAATTGAAGGAGACCAATAAAGAAGAGTATACTAACGTTTTGGACATGATGAAACAGGAATACCAATCAGCACTGTTGTGGCATAAGACATATTGTCAGGCAATGGTGGAGAAAGAGCAAGGTAAAAAACAAAACATCTTCCAGCGCCTGATAACGATTCTTGCATCTCTATTTAAAAGACGAGCACACCCTCCAAAAGAAAAAGAGAAACAACCACTGAAACCGCCAAAAAAGGAAAAAAAGAAAAAGGAAATAAAGCCTGAGAAAACACTAGAAAAATCACGAGAAGAGCCTGAACCCATTCACTTAGAAGAACAACCAGAGGAGCAAGAAGAGCCTGTTATTGATTATGAAAAAGAGCGAGAAAAACAACGACGACTAAAGGCGATTCTCAAGGCGAAACGTGCGCAAGAAAAACAACGACGGAAATTCAAAAAACCACTGTATTAAACAGTTTTTACTTTTTTCTTAAGATATTGAGAACATTTATAGATAGTGAGACCAAGTATGATGCTGGTGGCACCTGCAAACAGATAAAATCCGCTGCTTGGCCCCCATATGCACCCTATCTCGCAGGTGGATTGACCCGGGATGGCCACGGTTATCTCTCCTGAGCCACTAAAGTTACCAACCCCAATTTCTGCAAGTTGCGACGTGCTATAGATAAAGAGAGCAAGAGAACCAACAAACAGAACAACACTACCTCCCAACAGCAGAGAAGACCACCATTCTCTCTCACTTTGTTTTGCTACGATAATACTTGTTATCAGTAAGAGACATCCCCCCATAATTGTCCATTGTACAATTGTCATGGCTTGTAGAAATAAATCATCAAGTACCGCTGTTTCTCCGGCCGTTACTTCGTCCGTGGATGTTACTGTTACTAATTCTGTTGGCAATAAAAACAACGTGGTAGACGTTTCAATATCCGTAGTATTATTTGCATTTGCAATCCCCCACCAGGGAGAGACCACTGCAATGAGGGAAAGGCATACTGCTACTAGCATAATGAATAAGATGAGTTTTTTAGGATGATATGCGGTATAGAGCCCCATAACAACGAGTACACCACTAAGCACTACCACGATAATAGTCGGTAGTAGTGGTTCAGCGGTGGTTACGATACGTACTGTTTTTTCATTGGTAACGTCAATATCGCGCATCGCGATAGTACTTCCATTGGTGGTAATCGTACAAGAATAGGTCCCCGGCGGAAGCACAAAGATACCAGTTCCCTGCTCATCTATTTCCTGG
>JAFGDG010000004.1 GCA_016932245.1 Thermoplasmatota archaeon | reverse complement strand
TGTCAACTTCCCAGATCCAGTCTGCCATACTGTGGGAGATATCTCGGAATCGTTTCTCACTATTTTTCAGCTTTTCTTCGATTTCCTTTCGGTGAGTGATGTCCTCCATTGTCGTATGCACTGAGGAAACATTTCCCCATTCGTCAACTGAAAAAAAATCATTAATGACAAAGATATGTCTCTCTCCGTTCTTTGTGATAAACGCACGCTCGTGGCCGCCTGTGTAGGTTTGTTTACTTCTAATTTTTTCTTCAAATGAAGCTTTTGCAACGCCCCTTTCGTCCTCTGCAATCAACCCAAAGATCGATCTCCCGATAATTTCCTCTTTTTTATATCCTAATATCTGGCACCATTTATCACTGACGTTTGTTATCTCTCCTTTTGGTGACAAGGTATGGTACGGAATTGGCGCTTTTTCATAGAGTTGCTTAAATTTTTCTTCAGATTGTTTCAGCTCCCGTTCAACTTGTTTCTGTTTTGATATATCTTTAATCACTCCAATGGAACCAACAACGCGACCGTCGCGATTCTTCAGTACGCTCAGAGAAATATCAACATCAAGAAGCGAGTCATTTTTCCTGATCATCTTCGTTTCTAAGTGGTGTTGCATCCCCTTTTGTCGAACATTTTCTGCCCGTATCTTTTTCCATTCATCCTTGGGGTATAATGATTTAACAGATTTCAAATGCAAATCGTCTTTTTTCATCCCTAGAAGATCTTCAGCATATTTATTCCAAGAAATAATCTGCTCGTTTTCGTTGGTAAGCATGATGGCGACTGCTGAGTTCTCAAAAACAATTTGATAGATTTTCCGTAAATCAGTCGTTGGATATGCGGGTGGCTGATGGTTTGATGGAGTGACATCACTTGACTGTTTTTTCGTAGGTTTTTCTGGAAGAATGAGTTGCTGATAAGCATTTAACCATTGGGTACAGAGTTTCCCTAATTGTTCTTCTTCTCTGAGTGTTTTAATAATCTCAGGTTCTTCTTGCATCAAGTAACCTCCATAAAGTTACTCTGTACAAACCGAGTTGAGAACATACTAAAGAATCCATGTGAGCAGCCCATCCAAAGCAATATAAAAGCTACATCAAAACCATAGTATTTAAGCGCTACTACATTGTATCATAGTACTAAACACGGGCATAAAGAAAGTTTTTATAAAGAAGACCCAATTCTGCTTACCATTTCATATCTCCGCTGTCGGGGTGGCTCAGCCTGGTTAGAGCGCCTGACTCATAAGCACAGCTAAAGGGTTCGTTATTTAGCTTCGCGCTAAGAAATCAGGAGGTCGCGGGTTCAGATCCCGCCCCCGACATTTTACACATACAATTTTAAACTCACAGCAAATATACATGTAGGAGGATGCCAGATGTCAGAAACTCATTCGTTAGCCGAACTTCGTAAAAAAGCCCATGAAATCAACTGTGAATTATCTGAGGGTGGTTACGATCCACGTGAAATTGAAGTTATTGGATATTATCTTAAACGGATTGCTGCAAGTTACTTGAGTTTTTTCACCCATAAAGAACTAAGTAAATCAGCAGAGGGCAACGGAGAATTTCACCCTCAAGAAGCAGCAGAACGGGCAGACTTTTCCTAAGTTATGTTCTTTAGAAAAAAAGTCTTGCAATGATAATCATCAGAGGAAATCCCAGGGCAAAGAATATATATTCAACGTACATGATTGACCAGGCATGTACATTTTCTAGTGTTTTACTTTCGCTTTCTCTCATTAGCAAATAAAACACAAAAAAACTGGGAATCATTAGTAACGTGAGGGGCCAAAAATACATATCTAAGAGCCCCCCGTTTATCAATAAAGGAACGGATAGGAAGGGGAAAAACATAAACGGAAAACAAATCATGGCGGTTTTTTTGCTTCCATAGGTATTAATAAGGGTGCTCGTTCCGGTGAGTTTGTCAGCCTTTTTATCCACCACGTCCTTTGTTGCCATGCCGCCTACCAGAAACAGTGTCGCGATGGTCCCGATAATTAATGGTTCCTTTTGGAATGGGTCTCCAAATACACTCCAAGCCGCCAGGATGCCAAGCAATCCTCGAGGGATAGCAATCCAGATCTGATTGATGAAGATAAACTGTTTCATTCTAGGGGGGAGGGAATAGGTAACCGTAAATAACATAATTAAAAAGACAAAGAGACCAAACCAAATATTGATAGTTATGGATCGGAGAAGGGCAAAGAGATATAAAATGTACGCAATACTTTGCGCTTCTTCAGAACTAACAATCCCTCGAGGTATTGGACGATACGGTTTTGAAATTTTGTCGGCTTCGACGTCGGTTGCCTGGTTTAATGCATTGGAGGCACCATTGGCAAAAGCCAACGTCAAACCAGCATATGCAATGGTGGCCCACCAGTCAGGAGGTGCTGTTTGATTGTTATAGACAAGACTGGCAACCATAATCGACATAGAAACAATGATGGGCGCCAATAATGTGAAGGGGCGAAGAAGGTCAATATATCCCCGGATACGGACAGGAAATACCTTTGTTTTACTGTAAGACTCCTTCATGGTTAATTTGCCGAGTTGTGGTTTAACCTCAGGTATTTCTAGTTTGGACATTGTTATCGTGTAACACTCACCCTATTAAATGTTTTTTTGCTTATCTGTATCAGCCATAAGAAAAAAGGTAGGCGAATACTTACTTTTCTATTAAGACATCTTGCAGCAACCGTGCAGAATTCATTGCACAATTAAGACCGATTCCAGGCGCTTTTACACAATCTCCTATAAGATAAAGCTGGTCAATAGGTGTTTTAATGTCTGGTTTTTCATTTTCAATGGTTTTTGCAACTCCATCAAGATGCCGAATTGCGGGATAAATTGCCCATTTGAGATGCTGTCTAAAATCAGGGACAATATTTTCGAGTTGGGCATCCAAGATCTCCTTCAATTTTTCGAGCGTTTTTTGGTGTTGTGCTTCTTTAGGATTACAAATCACGTAGGATTGAACAAGATGCTGCTTTGGGGGGGCTAATCCCGATTCGGGGAGTGCCGACATCAGATCAACCATTCCTGCAGCGTCTTTACCATCAACACCAACATTACGTTCGATAAATACAAAGTTCTTCCCGATAACCTTTTTATCAACATGAGTCAGTGCATAATAGGCACAAAGACTGCCTGTTCCTTCAAGTGATTGAAGGTGTTGTACATAGTCTTTTGGAAAGTGGTTTTTCTCTGCAATGGTAAACAACTGTTGGACAAGGACCGTTGAAACAACTGCATCACAACAATGGTTCTTCCCTTTAGCAAGAATCCCCGTTGCTTTGCCTCCCTCAATATGTATCTTAGTGACAGGATTATTGAGGTGAAGCTCCCCGCCGTGTTTTGTAATAGATTCTGCAAGAGTTCTGCATACTTGTTTTATTCCCTGTTTTGGGTATCTCACTCCGCGTAGTTTCATCTTCTTTTGTGTGCGCAATACTTCGCCTGCTGATATGAAATCAAGATTGTTCACGGTTGTGATCAATCGAGAATTCAGTTCTAAAATGATCTTGGTTTTTCCATTACCATATCTTTTTATCATGTCTTTTATGGATACATTATCTAACTGACTCATGGTTGTTTCGCCAGATAAAAATAAGCGAAGAAGATTGGGAATTATTTTGATTTTGTCTGTTGTTGTTGCAAAAAGATAAGGATTGCCTTGTTTTGCGGTATAGAGTTTTGACCGAATCATATCAATAAATGCATCAGGCGTTGCTTGTTTGATATTATCCGTTATTCCTCCGCCAAAGACATGAAAGCCAAGGTCTAGATGATAGCCTTGTAGAAGATTGTTTTGGAAAATGGCCTCTAACGAAGGTTCAGAAAAAGGGATATGCATTTGAAAGTTAGCAAGCATTTCTTTGTAATTGTTGATGGTGAGCGAGGACATATCGAGGGTAAGTGCCCTTCCGCCAATGACTGATTCCTTCTCAAAAATCTTGACATGCCACCTATGTTGTGCAAGCAACGCTCCAGCCGTTAAGCCACCAATCCCTGCGCCGATGATGCAAACCGTTCTCTTTTTCTTCTGAACCATTGTTACATCCTTGGTTTAAATAATTGTTCTCCAAGAAGCGGGGTGAAAATGATATACCATGCTATGGGAAAGATAATCAAGATCACCGAGTACGTAACACCAATAATGGAGATAAGCATCAGTGGAACAAGAGAATATCGCAGAAACGATTGCACGCCAATGATCTTCCTAATTTTCCCCCTGTCAAACGTCTTCAAAGTAAGGAATTTTACATCAACGACCAGAAAGAGTACTGTAAATATTGCTAGTAGAAGTAATTGCCATACATGGTAGTCATATCCAAAGAAGAGGAATGGAGAAAACAAGAGCACTGCTGAGCACAGACGTATACCCATACCAAATATTCTAAATCTTTGAGGAATGGTAAGATTCATTCCTTTTACTTTTACACCAGAGGAAAGCGCAATGTTTTTGACACCCATCTTAAAGTCATGATCAGCATCTTTTATTCCGTTCTGAATGGCATTCATGTATAGTAAATTATTGAAGGTTAGCACGAAAATGACCAAAGTCACCATCTCTGGCCTCCCAAACGAGAAGGCACCAAATAAAAAGACCAATGCAACAGAGAGAGCCACTAAAAAATCAGAACCAATGATGTGCTTTCCATACAGATCATAAATGGTTCCAAGGATGCCTGCAGAAAAAATACACAACAATGCCAAAAATTTGTAATAATCTATTGTTTTCCCGTACCACAGGACAATAATAAGTACAAAGGATAAAAGTGCCAAAAAAATCGAAATCATTAGGGCGCTTTTTTTTGAAATAGCGCCACTTACCATAGGTTTTTCTTTTAAATCGTCTACTAATCCATCTAGTTCAACATCAGCATAATCATTGAGAATGAACCCAAAAATACAGGCGATAGCACCAATCAGGAAGACAAGACCCAGATCGACAGGATCGACAACACCAACAGTTAGTGCGGCGATAACCGTAGGAATTCCTAACGCGCCAATGCCTGGAAGGCGCAATAATTTTGCATATGCTGCTACCTTCTTCATATGCTGTGAGAAAGAGTACCTCTATATATGAGTTTTTCCAATGTCGTTTTCTCTTAATAAAACACTTCGATAAACATAAAGAGTTGAAATACAACAATTATCAATCGAGTCCCTGTTCGCTCATATCGTTCAAAGGCTTTCCAAATTTTGTTTTCATCCTTGGTTAGTACTACACGATAGGTTAAGATCCATGTGAGAAACAGCGAACTTGCTAAGATGACTCCGCCGATCAAATATATGGCGCCAAAAATCTGTGGGACCTTCAATCCCGCCCAGTCAAATGCAGGGAGTGGAAAGAGGGGGATAAAGAAAAGATAAAATAGTAACGCAACGACCATCGCCCGCTTTCTTCCCAATCGCACGGGCGTTGTTTTCCAACCAGCTTTCAGATCACCCTGGTAATCACCAGCACAAACCATAATCTCTCTTCCTGTTTCTTGGAAAAAAATAGCAAATCCTAACGGCAGCATCAATACTGGTAGATGGGGGAATGCAGCAATTCCTCCCCAATACGGTATGGCACCTACACCAAAGGCGACAGCCATATGACCAAAAATTCCATGATACTTGCCGCGATAGTTATAGTAGATGCCAAGGGCAACTAATATTGTTGTCAGGATCGCACAATTCCAATTGAGTGTACCTTCCTCTTGGATATTGATAAAAAGAGAAAGTACGATGGCTAAGAGCATAAGTGTAATTCCTGTGATAAATGCGGTGCGAACTTTTATTGTTCCTGAAGGGAGCGGCTTATGAGGTCTGTTTATTCTGTCTGATTCTAAATCAGGTACATCGTTATGAAGCATGATGCCTGTTGAAAGAAACGCAGGAACCAAAAGAATCATGAGCATTTGAAACAGGGATAATTCGACATCAAGATAGGCGGCACAATTTAATGCACTGACTAATGCGCCAAAGGAACATAAAAACATGATGGGTGGCCGTACCATTCTTCCCCATGCAAGTATCGTTTTTTTTATTGCCATTAGTCTCTGCAATGAAAAATTCCTTTTTTACCTTTTGGGATTGAGGCAAACATTGGTGGAGTTTAGGCAAGACCTATCGATTGTAGCAAGTTTGAAAGCAATCCATGAACAATAAAAATAATCACTCCTGTGATGGAGATGGAAGATATTGACAGTAGTACCTTTCTATTCTCTGAAAATCGTGACCGTTCAAGCAATGCTGTAGCAAATGTCATAAAAAAGATCAACACGAACCATCCGACGAAATTGAGCAAGGGGACTTCATAAAACTTGATGCCTCCTACTGTTTCTTCCCAAATCCACCAGTTGTTATGGTGAGCAAGGGGATCTTCAAGTAAGTCAAGGCAGACGGCAAAACTTCCTGCAACAAAAGAGATAAGCAATAGTTGCACATAATTGCATTTTTGGTAGAGGGGCATAACCACATGCTTGGCCATGTTGAAAAATAAAAAGAGGTTCGCACTCCAAGCGAGAACAATAACGAGTGGCACTCCACCACCAACAACAGATAGGTAAAGAAAGTAGCCCGGGTAATAATATCTTCCACTTGCCACTCCAGCTGATTCAATAAATAATGCGGCAATAATCATGGGAAGAAAATACATAATCGTTTTTTTTGGACCATATTTTTTATAGGAGTAGGCTACCAGTAAGAACCATACAATGGCAATAGTGGCGATAAAGAGTAGCAAAAATTCTGTTTGTTCTCCTGCGTGCTGATTTACTTCAAGATAAATCATACGCTATGGCACCTCGTGTTTCCTGTATTTCCATTGTATGATGCCCATCAGAACCAAGGGAATTGAAGCACAAACACTTCCCACGATTGCGGGTATGATAAAATTTGAAAGCAGCGCAATAATAACAATCATGACACAAATAAACAGATAAACTATGCTGTAGATATTGATGGTAAATGAAGATATTGTGAAGTAATCAGCAGTAAGATGCTCTTTCTGCTCATCTTCCTCTCTTTTCCCTGTGAAATAAAGGTACAAAGTGACAACGATTCCAATGACACCTATCGGTAAAAATAGAAAAATATTCTCTACGATGAAGCTAACGACATTAGTTTCCATGTGTATCTGATGCCATAGATATCAGTTCAATCCTTTTTATTTTTGTCATCTTAGACCATTCTATCTGGCTTTATTAGCGTCTACATTTGCTCTATTATAAATATTAATTATTTAATATCTAATTATTATATAAAAGTATATTTTTAGTTATAAACTCTAAAAACATGCAGGAGATTACGACGATAGACGATATTTGTATAATAAGATTTATAT
>JAFGDG010000161.1 GCA_016932245.1 Thermoplasmatota archaeon | reverse complement strand
CCGAATACTATCTATATCTACAGGAAGATGGCAATATGAGAGGTATTGATATCGCCAATGATGAATATGTGATTATCAAAAAATCTTCTCATCCCGCGTTTCATCTTCACGAAAACGATATGGTAATATATTATAACGAAAAAGGGGAGGCAGCATGCCGGATCCTCTCACATATCACTGCTACAGGTTCATTACTAAAATACTACCTTGTTGATCATAGCGGCACTCAACCTGATAGCGTAATTTATGATACTCAAGTCATCGGTAAAGTCGTCTCTACGATAGAAAATTCAGTATGGACTGCATTTTGCCTTCAAATCTGGGATATTACCATCAGTCAGTTGAATATCCGTTCCTTCATGTAGAACTATTAGGAACTACTAGTGTTGAGGAATGGTTTCTGACGAACCACTGGCGACTAAGAGATCCTGTAATGCTTTATGGTACTGTTTTGGTTGCACGTCAAGTAACCGTTGTGCATACCCTTTGAGAAATTCACCATATTCAATCTCAACTGGTGAGTATTGCCACTTGGTATCCTTCCCCCTATCAAATGCTAATAAGAAGGCATACGAAAGAGATTTTCCCTTAGGATTGTCTGGTCGTTTCTTAAGTTCTGCGATTGTTTTTTTCATACCAAATGCTCGATAGGTTCTGGCGATATGATCAGCAAAGGTGGCGAGAGGCGGTAACGACGGGTACTGCGGAAGTTGTGACAATATCTGCTGCCGCTGTTTGTAATTTGCGGCCAATTCAAGAATTTCAGAAGGAGTGTCTGGCAATGCCGCAAATTTTTTTGCCATCTCTGTATTGCCAATCATCTCAACGATAATTGCAACACCATGATCTTTCCAAAACCGCTCGAGAAGTTTGTTTGGAGTGACATCTGAAAGAATAAGCGGTTCATGAATCCGCTGGAGCAGTATGGCCAATCCTGTTTTCTCATACGTATTTGGCTGTAAAGCATCAATAAAGCCATTGATATCAGTGTCATATGAAACACCATCAAGGACAAACATTTTTTCCCCCGATTCTGCTAATGATGTTTTTCGTTCTTCCATATTCTTACGAATAAGCTGTATATCCGTTAATGCCCCTGAGAGATAGTCGTCAATATATTTCGTGGATGAATGGTCATCATCTTGCTTAATGACTTGCCCTTCTACCTGGATCGTAAAATCATCTTTGAGGCGTGGCTCCAACAGATATTTGGTGATGGTAAACAGGGTATTGCCCGTTGTTTTTGCACAATCTTCACAAATCGCTAGAACAGCATCTGCAGAATGCCACTGAATACGTAAATAGGCTTCACGTCCACTCGCATGGGTTTTGAGTTTCTCTGCTGAAATATGACCGCAGGTCGCCACACCTTTTTTACAAGAGCAACTGGTTTCTCCGATAACAAAATCGATAAATTCTTTTGGCGGTTGTGCTTCAATTCCTGTACATACAAATCCACCATCCCAAGAGTAAACATGAAGTCTTCGTTTTAATGCCACATCCTTGATGCCTAACAACCGTAACATGGGATCATCGAAGTATTGAACAGCAACAAGCTTTTCCTTATCAGCATTCCCTCGTTGGGCATAGGCAATATCACCTGTCGGAAACTTGGCAACAGCCAAGTAAGGGGCTTTTTCTGCATTAGCAAGCAGCAAGGTACCAGCAAGTGCCCCTGAAAGATCGCGCTTTTTTGCCAATTTCTCCAATTTTTTTACATCGTCGGAAAAATGATGCGCTTTTTGTAGAGATTTTTTCAGTTTGCCAAGATATTTTGATGAATAGGAATCATTATAGGAGGGAAGGACCTGATATGGGTCTTTTTTCAAAGCCTTTGCATTTTCCACTAGTTTTTTTTCCATAGATTTTGCTGCTGTTCGAGCAAAGGTTCGCATTCTTCTGATTTTTTTTGCCATTTCTACACCCGCATCATGTTCTCCCATTAAGTAGCTTACTCTTAGATGGAAAGGAAAAGTATTAATGGGTTGTCTTTACTCTTTGCTACTGGTGAGTACTGATGGAAGTATATGATGCCATCCTTTCGAGAAGGAGTATCCGACGATTTACTCAGCAACCAGTATCAAGAAACACATTAGAAAAACTGGTAAACGCAGCGCGATTGGCGCCATCTGCAGCAAATCTACAACCCATGGAATATGTTATTGTTGACGACAAAAAGATATGTGCACAGCTTTTTGAAACGATAGGGTGGGCTGCGTATCTCAAACCATCGTGGTCTCCAATAAAAGAGGAACGACCAACTGCGTATATTGTCCTTCTTATTCGTAATAAAAAAAACAACTATGCTCTGAGGGATGTAAGCTTAGCCGCAGCACATATTTTGTTGACTGCTGAAGAAGAGCAATTAGGTAGTTGCATCTTATGTAAAATTGATAAAGAAAAAATCAAAGATATTCTTGGAATCCCTGATGGTATGATGGTGGATTCTATGATTGCATTAGGATATAAAGCCGAACATCCTGTTATCGAAGAATTAACTGATTCTGTGAAATACTGGCGAGATGGCAACGAGATTTTGCATGTCCCCAAACGAAACCTAAAAGATATCCTTCACATCAATACTTATTGATGTGCAGGGGGAAGGATATAGACCTCAAGTTTAAATCACTTAGCCACTATGGATTTGATCCCTGACTTTCCAATATATAACGTAGGTAAGTAGGGGGGGTTTCAACTCTGTTTTACTGGTAAAAAATACAGGTTTTCTCATACAGATTCAAAATTATACCAAAGATATAATGAGCTATGAAAAGTAATACCCTACCATTTCATTTTCAATTTCTTTCGTTCAGCTCTTTCACTTTCTAATTTTGAAACTAAATCATATAGTTGTTTCGTGATACTATTAGATAAATAAAATTTGTCTCTTTGTGGACAATCTCTATCAAATACAACATGTTTCGCATCCTTATCATAAACAATGGGATACAAGTTGCATCCATCAGGTCTATTTTCATAAATCGTGCACATTATGCCACTATGAAAGACACACCGCCCATCTTGATTTTTTAATTGTAACCATCCATCCCTTCCAGTAACAAAAAAATTAGTATCAAACCCTAGTCTTTTTATTCGTTCTATATCTAGATGTGACAGGAGCATGTT
>JAFGDG010000160.1 GCA_016932245.1 Thermoplasmatota archaeon | reverse complement strand
ATCAACCTTATTTTGGACAATAATAATATTTTTAATGCCTGCAATATCAAGTGCCGTGAGATGCTCTCGCGTTTGTGGTTGCGGACATTGTTCATTTGCTGCAATAACAAGCACCGCACCGTCCATAATGGCTGCACCTGAAAGCATGATGGCCATAAGCGTTTCATGACCCGGTGCATCAACAAATGATACAACACGTAACAGCTCAGCGGTTCCCCCGCATGAGGAACACTTCTCTGTCGTGCAATAGCAATCAGGGTCTTTGCATGCTGGACATTTATAAAATGCGGCGTCGGCATATCCTAGTTTTATGGAAATGCCTCGTTTCAATTCTTCTGAATGTTCATCAGTCCACTTACCCGTTAATCGTTGGGTGAGGGTTGTTTTTCCATGATCGACGTGACCAATCATACCAATATTGATTTCTGGTTGATTTGGTAAAGTCATTATTGTTCCTCTTTTTTCTCCTTTCCTTCCGGCATTTCTTCTTTCGATTCCCCTTCGTCTTTCTTCTGAATAGTAATGAGTTGATTAATTGGTTTTGAACTATATTTGATAACTTTCATGTTAACCTGAACAACATCTTGGTTGACAGTATTACCTTTGACTGATTTTTTCTTACGCATGCCCTTTTCAATCGGATTGAATCCTTGGCCTTTACTCAATAATAATCGTCGTCTCCCCACACCTGGAAGATCATTTCGCATGGAAAATCCATCTTTATCTGTTCCTCCGGTAATTTGCAGTTTATATCCTGGAAGTGAAACAAAAATACCATCAACCTCATCACCAATTTTTTTACCGATTAATGAATTTGCGTGATGTCCAGTTACTTCTATTTGATGAGATTTACCATTTTTTGTATCATTTATTACTACCTTGAAGTCTACCATAACTACTTCTCCATAGGACGATTTTCTATCTTAAACGTTTTTTCGGTAACACTATTGCCTATTAATAAGTTATTGGTAGTAGTGGACTAGTTGCACATCTAATTTGAATTTTATATGTAAAGACAGTGACCCAAAAAATTTACGTACAACGTATCTTATTAAAAATGTTGATAAAATGACTTTGAAAAGTAAAACGGCTGAGTTTATAGTTAAAAGAGATTTAATTCCTAAGAAACTCAAATGGGAAAGAAACGTTGATGGCATCGCAAGAATGTACTGCGGTGCCTATAGTTTACTTGATTCTACCGGAAAAAAGAAGTTGACAGACATGCTTTATAACTGGGGTTTTCAGGATTCGGATGAAGTTGTTAAACTATTGGGCATTAATCGAAATTTACATGGATGTGCTATAGCTCTGATTACTTCCAATCATGCTTTTGCTATGAAAAGCCATATAGTAAAAGAAACTGAAGATGAAATTGTGATTCATGTTACAGATTGCAGATTTAAAGACCGAGATGATTGGACTTCGAAACATTGTGCATCCATTGATAGATATGATTTTGGTTTAATTGAAGGAATTAACAAAAACGTCAAACTTACTGTCACGAAAAGGAGAAGCAAAGGAGACAATGTTTGCGAAGCTATTCTCCAGAAATAAGAAATTCACAGATGAGTTTATGCACAAGATAGCATCATGAAAAGGTTATGTGCAAAGCCATTTATTTAACAAATTATTTAAAGGAGAGACAAATTACTCGTCGAGTATTGTATTGGTACGTATGGGGGAGACATATGTCCGAATTTATCTGGCATTGGACGAGAGGAAGTAGTAAGATTTATACAAGGAAGACGGAAGTTGCAGAAGAGGCAATGAAAGACGGTATGCTTGTCATGGGAGTGAGGGTTAAACCTCGCATACTAAAATATTAAGTGACAGGCATATGGCTCCAAACACATAGAGGGGGAATTCTTTTTAACGGAAGGTTTTTAGTACGGGATCATATTAGCCCTAAGAGCTATGACCAATCCTGACTACAAAAACCTGCTAAAGCGCGTTTTGGACAGTACATCCACCGAAAAAATCGAAGACGATCGTTTCAAATTACCAAAAGCAGAAATTTTTTATGAAGGAAATACAACCGTTATTAAAAACTTTGATCGCATCTCTGATGCGATAAACCGCGATTCAGATCTTGTATTAAAATTTCTTCTTGGTGCCGTGGGGACTGCTGGAGAAATGGAAAGTGGGCGAGTAGTATTTCAGGGAAAAATACCAGCCAAACAAATACAAGATAAACTAAAGGAATACATCGACACGTATGTGATTTGCTCCGAATGTAATAGACCAGATACTCATCTCGTCAAGCAAGGGCGAATGATGCTACTCCGTTGTGATGCCTGTGGTGCGTTCCGGTCAGTAAAATCAAAAAAGAAAAAGATCACGCCGCAACCAATAGCATCGCTGAAAGAGGGCGAGACATACGACTTAACCATCAAAGATATTGGTAGAAAAGGCGATGGTGTTGCATATTTTGACAAATATACTGTGTACATTTCCGGTGCAGTTAAAGGATCCACAGTAAAAGTTAAGATTGAAAAAGTTTCTGGCACGGTTGCCTTTGGGCATATTGTACCGGCATAATGTATCTTCCCTTCGTCTAGCGAAAAATATTTAAACCCAGCTACTTATTCTTTTTACGTTTGTCAGACAAAAGATGTCGTTTGTCATTCAATTGATGTATAAGAGACATACACCCGACGGACAAATGGCGTCAAAATGACAACAAATGTGAGGAGAAGTATGGAAACACACCGTATCACAATCCGATTGCCTCAACACGATATTCACTCGATCGATCTTTTTGTGAGAGCTGGTGAGTTTTCCACTCGGTCAGAAGTCATACGGCATGCAGTAAACGACTTCATTAAAAATTATGCAAATAACATAATTGAAAAAGCCGAGAAAATTAAAAAAGTGCAGGAATTGGAACTTGCGGTTGAATCCATAGAACCTTACATGAAAAAATGATGGTTAGAGCCATATAGGGGATGGGATGCACCCCTTTCGAAGGGCGCCTTTGATGGAAGGCGTCCTTCAAACTACCAGTATAGGAGGAATGGTATGAGCGGAAATAAGAATATGGAAACTTTTATAACAAATGCAATAGAAAATAAAAACGAAGAAGAAAGCAGATTGAAACTTGATGACGATATGTTTGGCACTCCACGCATTACAATCGTCGGTTGTGGTGGTGCCGGTGGGAACACAATAACACGATTAAATAAACTCGGCGTAAAAGGCGCCGAAACCATTGCCATTAACACCGACAAGCAGGCATTGGATTTAGTAGAAGCAGATCACAAGCTGTTAATTGGAAGTAGCATTACCCGAGGATTAGGTGCCGGTGGATTTCCTGAAGTTGCGGAGCGCGCTGCTCGAGAGTCAAGCAGAGAAATAGAAGAATTGATTAAAGATGCTGATCTCGTATTTATCACCGCAGGCATGGGTGGCGGTACAGGTACTGGCTCTGCACCAGTTGTTGCAGAGACTGCAAAAAAACACAATGCCGTCGTCACCTGTATGGTGTCAACACCATTCAACGTCGAGAGAGCCCGTCTCATCAAAGCGGATGAGGGCCTTGATCTATTACGAGTCAAGGCAGACAGCACGGTTGTTCTTGACAATAATAAACTGTTGGAGTTTGTCCCGAACTTGCCCATCAATCAGGCATTTTCTGTAATGGATCAAATGATTGCAGAAACGGTCAAGGGGCTGTCGGAGACTATTACCGTTCCTTCTCTCATCAACCTAGATTATGCAGATATGAAAACCATTATGGATACGGGCGGATTGTCTGTTATGCTCTGGGGAGAAGCAGATGAGGATGCTGGTGTAGAGACTATTGTCACAGAAGCATTGAACCACCCCTTACTCAACGTTGACTACAAAGGAGCAAATGGTGCACTCGTGCATATTACTGGCGGACCAAATATGAGCTTGAAATATGTACAAGATGTCGCGAAGAAACTCACAGAAGATTTGGACTGCTACTCAAACGTAATTCTCGGTGCACGCGTCTTGCCAGAATTCGAAGGAAAATGCCGTGTTATGGCTATTATGACCGGTGTGCAATCGCCAAATCTGCTTGGGCCAAGAGGTTTTTCTTCAGCACATGAACGACCCATAAAAACCGTTGCTAGCAACAAGTTTGATATCGACTTTGTTCGATAATCAAACACTTTTTTCTTTTTTTTTATTTTTAAAAATGGCTAAAGAGTGAAAACTAGAGCCATTTTTTTCTTTTAAAGTATACCAACATCGTAATAGCAACAGCAATCATCACGACAAGTACCAAGGGATATCCCAACGGCCATCCCAATTCAGGCATATTAAATGGTGATGCAGATGGGTCAAAATTCATCCCATATACGCCAGCGACAAACGTCAAGGGAATAAAGATAGCGGCAAAAATAGTCAGCACCTTCATGACTTCATTCATTTTATTGCTCACACTTGACATATAGATGTCAAGCATGCCTGAGATCATATCACGAAAGGTTTCAATGGTATCGATGACTTGAATGGTATGGTCATACAAGTCTCGAAGATAGACGTGTGTGTCCTTCCTGATAAGTTTAGATTCTTGACGCAACAAACCATTAATGACTTCTCTTAACGGCCATACTGACTTTCTAAGATAAATCATCTCCCGTTTTAAATTATAAATCTGCTGAAGTGTTTCTGGAACGGGATTGGAGACCAAATCTTCCTCCATACTCTCCACTTTATCACCGATTTTCTCAAGAATGACAAAATAGTTATCCACGATGGCATCGAGTAACGCATAGGTAAGATAATCCGGACCCATTTTTCGGATGCGCCCTTTACCACTACGAAGTCGTTCACGAACCGCATCAAACACATCACCCATACTTTCTTGGAACGATATCACAAAATTTTTACCAAGTATAAGACTAACTTGTTCGCTATGAATCTCTCGATGTTTTTCATCAGAATAAAGCATTTTTAAAACCAAAAAGATGTAGGATTCCAAATCCTCCATCTTGGGCCGTTGATCGGTATTGAGTATGTCCTCTAACACCAAGGAGTGAACGTCAAAACAGGTGCCAAGTTTTTCGATAACGTCAATTTCATGAAGACCATCAACGTTGATCCAAGTAACCGTCGGTTTTCCTTTAAATGCAAAGCATTCCTCAACGGTTTTAACTACCTTTTCTCCAAACGTAGAGGCATGATAATCAATAACCGTAATCTTTACTTTCTCTGTTTTCTGTTCACCAATGTGAACAAGAGAACCGGGGGGGAGTCCT
>JAFGDG010000019.1 GCA_016932245.1 Thermoplasmatota archaeon | reverse complement strand
TGGTTATGTTGAGCTCAACATAACCAGAGATCTGGACTCTCATCTGGATGGATTACCCTGCTGATTTCTGTTAACTTGTTCAAAAATCCTATCCATTATCAAAGAAGTTAAAAGAATCTCTCTATACGGAATTGGTAAAGGTGTCCCATCAGTAATTGATTGATAGAAAGATTTAAAAAGCTGCATCTTGTCATCATCAAAGTGAAACTGCATCTTAAGAAAACTGCGAAGGTTATAAGCAAGGTTCCCAAGATATTGTTTTGCATAAATAACAGGTTGTATAAAATGCTCGGTATAACTCTTGAATTCATAGCCACTTAATTTCAAAAGTATTCGCTTGCCCTCATCTATCATAATACCATTTTTATGGCCATAGATAGCAAATTGATGTAAAGAAGGTCTCATTTGCGATGAGAAGGTAAAATATGCGGTAGTCCCTTTTTCATCGTGAATGATAACTCTTAGCTCATCAATAATCTTTGTTTCTCCAAGTTTTTGTAAAAAAGGACTGACAAAGCCATGTGCGATAACATGAGGAGACTCACTATGGAGAAACTCCGCGACCTTAGATACTCCATGGTTTATAATATTATGCGGCAGACCACCGGGCAATTTGCGAGTCCAGTGTTGTGTATCTGCTAAAAGGGCTTTCGCATATGTTGCATCACTTAAATCATAACACCAGTAACTATCAAGGTGCACCGGAGCATCGCCTAAATAACCTTCTTTAACTAATTTTCTCATTCGTCGTGACACTGCACTAAATTGCGCATCATGGCCAACGGTTACTTTTCTATCTGCCTCGTTTGCAGCATTGATAAGTATCCTTGCCTCATCTGTATTTATGGTAAATGGTTTTTCAACAAGAATATGAGCACCATATTCTAAGCTCTTCAAGCCAATAGCAAGATGACTCTGTGGTGGCGTTGTAATGTGAACAACATCGGGTTGTGCCGATTTGAAGAATGTATAAATGTCTGTGTAATAACCCTTTATAGGGAATCGTTCATACAACTGCTTTGCCATGAGCTCTTCCGTATCGCAGACACCTACGATTTCACATCCTTGTATTCGTTGAATCTGAGCTACATGCGAGTCAGCGATTTTTCCACAGCCGATGATACCAACTTTAAGCATTCTGCCCTTCTTCGCGATAGCCTTCAACATATCTTCTTAATCCTTAATCTGTTGGCATGTTCATCCTCTAATTCAGGATGTAATAATTTTTTTAATGACTATAATCCTACTTTGTTACTCGTCATTGTAACGTATTGATTATTAACACGTTGTGAATGTTGGTGCCAAAAAGTTATCTCATTTAAAATCAATGCGTTACACGCAAGTGTAACAAAGTAGAAATAATAAAGTTATACTATTGATATCAATTTCCCTAACATTGTCAAAGATAGTGATTGGAAAATTTATAATTCATTTTTTCTTATTTTTTTTCATGTAAGAAAAATATCTTTTCAAGGCTTCGTCCATAGGCACTATGGGCTTCCATCCCAGAAGTCGCTTTAGCTTATCATTGGAAAACCGATTCCCCTTATGAGACGCCGCGCACATCCTACGATTAAACACCGGCTGCAACTGGCCATGCGACCATGTCGAATATTTTTCCCACACAGAGCAGAAAATATAGAATAGATGATAAGGTACTCTAACGGAGAAAAAAGGTCCAATGTTTCTTTTTACTGCTCTCACTAATGCCCCACTTGTCGGCAAATCGTCGTCAACAACATTAAATATTTCTCCGTCAATCCCTTCTACAAGACCAGCCCGAACAATAGCATCCGCGCAATTGTCAACATACGTGAGCGGTATCTTATGCCGCCCTGTGATATGCATAAAAAAACCAAATGTGTCTGTCCCAGATCGACCAAGTATAGTACCTCCTCTTCCGGGGCCAAATACAACGCCCGGACGCAGGATCGTATATGGAATTCCGCGCTCTCTAGCGTACTGAAAGACGATGTCTTCCTGCTTTATTTTGCCGAATGCATAAGAGTCGAACCTCTGCCTGTAATTCCGGTCTATAGGGCAGGTTTCATCTAAAAGTGCTCCTCTGCACATTTTAAAATTTGAATACACCGAAAACGAGCTCACATTGACAAACCGTTTCAACAGGGTATTGCTGTATAACGCATCTAAAAGATTCCGGGTAGTCACTGCAGAGTCTAGTACGCATCCGGAAAAAGATTTGCCCGTGCCAGCAGCAAGATGATAGACTATTGAGACGTCTTTTGTAGCGCATTTGCAGTCGTCTTTGACAAGAAGGTTGCCTTTGATGATTTCAATAGTTGCACCTGAATAATTGTTGATGGTCAAAACAAGACTTTCATGGTTTCCCGATGGTCGTACAAAGCAACGCAGGTTTCTAAAACCGTTTTTCAGTAGACAATCTACCAGCCGTGTTCCTACAAAACCGTTTGCTCCGGTTACAAGTATTAAAGAATCTTTAAGGTCGGATGAATCTATAACCATACTTGAGGTTTCCTTTTAATCAAAACGCAATTCAATTCTCTTTATTCAAATATAAGGAACGAGCTATTTAACTACTATTGTATCATATTTATCGATATTTTTTAATGCAGTAAGCGCAAGTTCATGATCTTTTTCAAGAGTAAAATGTCCATCATTCCCGTAGGCTGACGGGTCGGAAGGAGGACATATTAGAT
>JAFGDG010000159.1 GCA_016932245.1 Thermoplasmatota archaeon | reverse complement strand
CGTGATGCCAAACAATTCACAGGACTGACCGATTTTCAAACCCGCTCGGAAGATCGTATTGCGTATCATGTCAATGCGTCATTGACCGCCCTGAATTTTTTAAAAATCGAAGATCGCCAACAGGCCCCTGAAGGCGATGTGCATGTCATCTCGATCGCCAGTTGGAAAGTCCGCAAATTCAATGAACATCAGCTTGAACGAATTATTTCCACGTTAGGGTTTGACCTGAGTTCGATAAAATTATCTCCCCACTATGAGAACCTTATTAACTACGGAACAATAGCCGGTTAAAAGTGTCTACAGTATTGTCTCCGAAAAATTTAGGTTTTTTCTCTTGGTTTGCTATTTGGGGTGTTCTATGTCTTTCTCTCATTCACTATATTAACGGCAGCTATAAAAGAAACCTTAGTCTCATCGACCCTTACTTTGCAAAGGGCTATCATCAGTTAAAGGAAAGCCTTTGACAGGTTCAGGGAAACAGAAGGAAACGCTAATTTAGCATTGCCGAGATAATATTGGAGAGGAAAGTTGGTATATCACATACCCTCGAACCACGACCGACAGAGTCCAGTGGCGGAGTGGTCAAAGTTTTCATAAGCAAGAGAAATAAGATGTAATGCGGGAACGCTAACAAACGTTTGCAGCGCGACCAAAACCGCGCACGGTAATTTTGGCATACTTCTATCGGTTATGGTTTTGGTGCTTCTTCAAGGTACGTTGCCCGTCGTCATGGCGCGCTTTTGGCCGCTGAAACGGAGCGTTAGAATTCTTTTTGAGATAAACTTATGACAATCAATAATGAGATAGTGAATGTTTTTTTACTCTGTGAGTATAAATCTTATCTCAGATATTGTCAACATGTTGGAAAGAAAACAGAATATGAGGAGATGGAAAACAGACTTGTAGAGCACTGTAAAACCGAATTCTACAAGAGATTACGTCAGAAATATCCCGAATCTCAGATACTTCCTCGTATTACATTCGCAGAGAAATTGTACAACCCTGGAATAGTGTATGCTATTCACCCTCGGTTTCAAGGGCAAGAATATGACATCTGGTTTGATGCCATTGAAGTGAGCCGACAAAAGCAATCCAAACCACTGATTTTTTATACGCCGATAGACATCATGTATCAGGAGCGTATTTCGAAAGTTGAAAAACTGGCATTCACAATAAAATGTCTTATTCTCTCAAAATATTGGTCATATCTGCCTCTATTCGGAAAAATCATCTACGGCGGCTGTTTACAGTCATGTAAAATTCGTTTATCGACGTATTGGAAGGAAGCTGAAACTGTTCTCCTCCATCTAACAACCATGTTAAAGAGTGGGGAGGCTCCTCGATTTTATCAAAATAAGCACTGTTCTATCTGTGAATTTCACTCTGAGTGTTATAAGAAGCTCCAGGAAACCGATGATCTCAGTTTACTGAAAGGCATGAGTCAGAAAGAAATTCTCAAATACAACAATAAGGGCATTTTTACGGTCTTGCAATGTTCCTATACCTTTAAGCCCCGGAAGAAGCGGAAAGTTCAACGTCGTGAATGGGCTTTGAAAGCGTTGGCATTACGAGAGCAGCAAACATACATTCAAGAAGTGCCGGACTTGCCAGATGGTGTTCCTGCGTTGTATGTTGATTTTGAGGGACTTCCTAATGAAAAGTATATCTATTTGATAGGGGTCGTTTCCCGAAATGCAACTGAAACACAAGAGTTCTCGTGGTGGGCAGACTCCGTCGAGGATGAAGCGAGGATCTTTCACCAATTCTTTCAGTATGTGTCGAATATTGCAGACTATCGACTGTATCATTATGGAAGTTATGAAGTCAAAGCGCTTACACAATTTGATAAAAAGTCAGATGGCGCATATCATAAAACGATTACCCACATTTTGAATAAAGCGGTCAATGTTCTGGCGTTTTTTGCATTTGACGTCTATCCGCCGACCTACTCAAACGAACTCAAAGAGATTGCCGGGTTTTTAGGCTTTACATGGTCACGGATTGATGCATCAGGGATTCAGAGTATTGTGTGGCGAAAGCAGTGGGAGTTATCAAGGGAGTCCACGTATAAGGAACGTCTGATTCTGTACAATCTTGAGGATTGCCGGGCATTAATGCGTGTGACGGATTGGCTATCAATCATTGCAGAGAAAGTTACAGATGAGCAAAATACCGAATTCTCGAAAGTGGAATGCATCAAGAAGGAAGGCTTTGCAAAATGGAAGAAAGCTTCCTATGACAACGATGACTATACTCGCATCAATCAACTGGCGTATTTTGATTATCAGCGGAGCAAAGTCTACTTACGAACAAGCCAGATGATCAAAAGGGCGGTCAAAGACCAGAAGAAGGTCTTGAATCACGCCAATACCGTCAATAAAACCATTACGATTCTTCCGACCACTTGCCCTGCCTGCCATTCTTCTGATCTTCGTCAAACAATCTGCCGAGAGAAATTTTCCATCGATCTGAAATTTAGTAACGGGGGAATCAAGAAATGGGTTCGTAAATTTATTGGAGGAATCTTTCAATGTGGCCAGTGTGGAACATCTTTTCTTCCCTCGCAGTACAAGCAAATCATGCGACAACCAAGCACAAACTATCTCTACGGTCACAATCTCATGGCATGGAGCGTCTATACATATTTGACGTACAGAATTAGCTTTGAGAAAATTGAACAGTTATTGTTAGATTCGTATCATATTTATGCTACTCGCTCGGTCATCCGTTTTTTTAAGGCCACAATGGCGCAAACGTATCGTGTCACATTTGAAGAAATTCGTGAACATGTCTTGCATGGTTCATTAATTCATGCTGATGAAACCCCAGTGAAGGTCAAACCATTCTCTGGAGGATATGTCTGGGTGTTCGCGAGTATGGATGCGGTCTTTTACCTCTTTAAACCAACGCGAGAGGCTGATTTTCTGCATGAATTATTCGAGGGCTTTACAGGAGTGCTTGTGTCTGATTTTTATTCTGGGTATGATTCATTACCCTGCGCTCAGCAGAAATGTCTCATCCACCTCATTCGAGATCTCAATGATGATTGGCTCACCCATCAACTCAATATGGAACTAAAAGCGATTGTGATAAATTTTGGGAAAATGCTCAGAACAATCATTGAAACCATTGACCGCTATGGGCTGAAAAAGGTACACCTCCAAAAGCATAACAGCGATGTTGAACGGTTCTATGAACGCTCTATTGAGGTGGAGTATGAGTCTGAAATTGCGAGGAAATATCAAAAGAAATTTCGGAAATACCGGAGTAAGTTGTTTACGTTTCTCAATTATGATAGTGTCCCCTGGAACAATAATAATGCCGAACATGCCATAAAACCGTTTGCCAAATACAGACGAGGACTTGATGGGCAATCAACGGAAAACAGTCTTAACGAATATTTGGTATTGTTGAGCATACAACAGACGTGTCACTACAGAGGGATGAACTTTTTGGAGTTTCTCCGTTCAAAAGAGAAGAATATGGCACAGTATACGAAGCAGTGGCGATAAAAAGGCAGAATTCTAACAAAGCGTTGGTACTGACCGCACCCGCGCTCAGTAATTTTGGCATACG
>JAFGDG010000158.1 GCA_016932245.1 Thermoplasmatota archaeon | reverse complement strand
ATATGACTAAAATTATGATAGTAGATGACGAACAAGACCTCAGAGAAATGCTAGAACTAATGCTACACAAAGAAGGTTTCAAAACCGACACAGCAGAAAACGGCTCAGAACTACTCGAAAAAATAGACACATTCCAACCAGATCTCATCACACTAGACGTAATGATGCCGGGCATGACCACAAGCAAAATACTAGAAAAACTAAAAGACAAAAAAAGCAAACCAAAAATAATCCTACTCACAGTCGTCCGATACTCAGAAGAAGAAAAAGAAAAAATATACAAAATGGGAAACGTAGTCGACTACATAACCAAACCATTCGAACTAGATGATTTAATGAATGTTATACACAAACAGGTCATGAAAAACAACGTTGGTTATTAAAATTACAAGATACAATCTGGAGTTCATTCATGAATCAGGTAGAGAGCATACAAGGAAACTATTGGAAAGAAATTCAAAATGAATTACCATATTTATTAAAAAATCTCAATGGCATAGTATTAGTAACTCACAACTCCATAGAATTCATTGACATTATCGATTTTTTAAACAATATCAACCCCGAACACTTTTCAAATGTTCTCTACATCTCACTCATGCGAAGTTACAATTATATGAAACTCGCGATAGATAAAAAACCCTTAGAACTAAAAAGAATGTTTTTCATTGACTGTGTATCAGGTTTCGCCTTCCCGCCAGAAGATAATATAGATGATTGCATATACCACAAACCTCCACAAAATCTAGAAGAACTAAAAAATATCATTAAATACGGCGTTGAAAAATGCAACCCAGATATAATAGTATTAGACTCATTATCACAATACATAAATTTCACCATACCAACAGATGCTGAATTACGCGAGCTATACAAGTTTTTAAAAACTATAAAAGAGGATGTTTTAGGTATAACATGTTACGCTGTACTCCTCCTATACGATGACAAACTTGGCTCAATGAAAAAACTACCGACCCCATTCACAGACCTGATTTTAAAACTAGAAGTGATAAAAGGAGAGATGGAATGGACCGATTAAAAAGACATTTAGCGATGGGGGGGAATATTAACGCACATTCATTGCTAAATTTACAGCTTCTATATCTGTTGAATGGTTAATACGGTCTAAATGAAGATTTCTGTTTTTAAGTTACTTCTGACACCGAAGATGCTTATCAAACCATCGAGTTGTTGTTCTGATCAATATATACTGCCAAGCTCAGGTCGCTTTTAAAAAATGGAATGTTTAAATAAGGAGTCCACCATATCTTGTGTAAAATTAAGGGAGAGGTAAATGATGAATACTAAAAAGAAATTTGCATCTGTACTCCTGATAGCAGCATTTGCCATTGCTGCTGTGGGATTATCAGGTTGCGTACAAGAAGAAGATGAAAACGTAATTATTGTAGGAACATCGGCCGACTTTCCGCCATTTGAATATATGGAGGGAGGAGAGATCATCGGATTTGATATTGAGATGGTTACCGCGGTACTTGAGAGTCTTAATTATACTGTCGAGGTTCAAGATATTGCATTCGATGGATTAATAGGTTCGTTACAAAGCGGAAAAATTGATATTATTGCTGCGGCAATGTCTATTGATCCAGAGAGAGAATTAGAAGTAGATTTTACAATTCCCTACTTTGAAGCTGACCTATCGGTCTTAATCATGGCCAATTCAAACATTGTCTTGAATGATTCTAACTATCTCGATGAACTTGCCAATCTGACCATCGGTGCACAAACAGGAACGACCGGTGCGATGTGGGTAGTTAATAATTTAATCAATATTACAAATGCAACCATGCAAGAAGAACAATTCAAACGGTATGAAACATATACGGAAGCGGTCCTTGACTTAGAAAATGGAAATCTTGATGCCGTTGTTATTGACAAGCCCGTTGGAGAAGCATTTGCAGAGGACGAAGATATGGAGATAGCATATACCATTGTCTCGGGTGAACAATATGGACTTGCAGTCAAAGAGGGAAACACTGAGTTACTCAATAAATTAAACACTGCATTGGCAGCCTATATGGAAAGTGATGATTGGACGGCGCTTGTGAAAAAATATTTCGAATAAACAAGGTAAGACTGAAGGGATCTATTGCCGATAGATAGCCTAGTAAATTCTCTACCGCAACTCATGGATGGTCTCAAAAACACCATCTTACTTACCATCTTCAGCTTAATACTGGGGTCGGCACTTGGTATCGCTCTCGCAATGGGTCGATCATACGGAGGGCGGATTCTTTCCTTCATCGTATATGTGTATGAAAAAATTTTCAGGGGCATTCCGCTCCTGGTCTTATTTTTTCTCATTTACTTCGGACTCACTGAGATAGGTATCAATCTTGACCCATTTCCGGCGGCAATCTTGGGTCTAGGATTGCGGAGTTCTGCATATCAAGCTCAAATCTATCGAGGGGCAATCAACTCCATACCCCAAGGCCAGACACTAGCAGCATATTCGTTGGGAATGTCTCGCTTAAAAACGATACGATACATCATTTTACCACAAGTGCTTCGTCTATCAATCCCAGGATGGTCCAATGAACTGACGATTGTGCTCAAAGACACGTCGATTGCCTTTAGTATTGGAGTCATAGAACTCATGCGCCAGGGAAGATACATTTATGCCTTAGATTACGACATGGTTCTTCCAGTATTGTTATTCATTGCATTAGTCTATTTCATTATTGTATTTTCTATCAATAAAGGGCTAGGGCATTTGGAGAAAAAATACAGAATGCTTGGGTTACAGATGTAGAATAAATACTAAGAAAAGGTGATCATAGGATGCAACACATTCTTGAAGTAAAAGATGTCCATAAATCATATGGCAATATCGAAGTGTTAAAGGGGATATCATTTACCATGGACCACGGGGAAACCAAGGTTATTATCGGCACGAGCGGGACAGGAAAAAGTACACTGCTACGATGTATCAATCAGTTAGACCCGCCAGATAAGGGAGAGATTTGGCTCGGAGGTGAAGAAATAACCCATCGATCCAAAAACATCAATCGCATACGTCAGAAGATTGGGTTCGTTTTTCAAGATTTTAATCTTTTTAACCATTTAACAGCATTGAAAAATGTAAGTATCGGACTTGAAAAAGTAACAGGCATGGATAAAGAAAAGGCAAAAGCGCGTGCCATGCAAGAATTACAACGAGTAGGGTTAGAAAAACAAGCACACCAGTATCCTGCACAACTGTCAGGAGGACAGAAACAACGAGTAGGCATCGCAAGAGCGCTAGCAATGGACCCGGTTGTCATTTTATTTGACGAGCCGACCTCAGCACTTGACCCCGAACTTATAGGGGAAGTTCTTGAAGTGATGAAAGGGCTTGCAGGAAAAGTCGCGATGCTGGTAGTTACTCACGAAATGGGATTTGCACGAAATGTTGCTGATGATATCATCTTTATGGAAGGAGGGGTTGTTGTTGAAAGCGGACCTCCTGCTCAGATGTTTACTAATCCAAAATTCTCGAGAACGAAAGAATTCCTTGGAAAAATAGCAACTCTCTATGGGGAAGAAGGAGGAAAAAAGCATAGCCTCTAATTTTATTGAGTTTTTTATTGATTCGTTGCCGAAACTGCTGGAAGGTTTGAACAATACCTTATGGTTGACCTTTATCTCTATTATCGTTGGCTTTTTACTTGGGGTGTTATTGGCATTAGGAAAGGTCTATGGGAATAAGCTTATTGCAAGTATCTGTATCGGCTATATCGAAATTATTAGGGGTACTCCCCTACTCGTGCAACTATTTATTCTCTATTTCGGCTTACCAAGAGTGGGGCTATCATTGTCGCCCATAGACGCTGCGATTGTTGGGTTGTCACTCAATAGCGCCGCGTACCAGGCCGAATATCTAAGAGGAGCAATACAATCCATTGAATCGGGTCAAATGATTGCTGCCCGGAGTCTAGGAATGTCCAAACTGCAATCTATTAAAAATGTCATTCTCCCCCAAGCTTTGCGCATTTCTATTCCTTCCTGGTCAAACGAGTTGATTTATCTGCTGAAATATACCTCCATCGCCTACATCATTTCGGTAGAAGAATTAACAGCAGAAGGAAAGTTCATTGCTGCAACAACATATCGATATTTAGAGATTTTTGCTATGATCGCTATTATTTATTTAGTGTTAACCATCATCTTTACAGAAGTAATTGATAGAATCGATAAACGTTTGAGCATACCTGGAATTGGGGTTGCAAAAACCGCAGGCTTGCGAAGTATGTATTGAGTGATAATCTTACGTTTCTATCCACTTATCTTCAATAGTATCAAGGGTACCATCCTGTTGCATTTCTTTAATAGCATCACCGATGGCATTAATCAAAGCAACATTGCCTTCTTTGGTTGCAATGCCAAAAAATTCTTCAGTAAGGTGATCACCGACAATTTTCAACAGTGGGTCGTCTTGTACAATATTTAATGCAACAACATAATCAACAATAATAGCGTCAAGAGTGCCATTTTTTAAATCATAGATAATACCCCTGTCTTCATATTCGGTGTAGTTCTTATAGGTAATGACCAACAAGCTATTCGTATACTTGAGTGCTTCTTGCTCACTTGTGGTATTTACCTGAGCGCCAACAACCAAACCAGAAAGATTTTCGGGTCCGGTAATATTTGATGATTCATTTACTATGATGACCTGACCACATTGGAAGTATGGGTTGCTAAACATGATGCCATATTCTTCTTCTCGGTCGAGGGTAATCGTAATTGACGAGATAATGACATCAACTTCCCCCGAAATCACTGCATCAAAGATATCCCCCCAATCGTAATCAATGACTGTGGCTGTTACACCTAAGCGCTGGGCAATTTCAGCAATAACATCTACATCAAAACCAATGATATTGCCTTCCTCATCAAAATATTCCATTGGAGGATACGGTACATCAGATCCTACCTTGATCACACCTGCATCTAAAACATTCGATAACGAGGGATCAGTGTCTTCCCCATTTTCTGTTGGAGTTTGGACACATCCTGCTAACGCCAGCATCAACACAATACATACTATACAGCCCAGATAGTTTTTGTACATATACTATACACCATCTTGTTCCATTTTCTTTTCTTCCAATATTTTATCAATCCGCTGTTTTAATTCAGGGATTCTAAATGGTTTTTCAATATAATCATCTGCTAAAAAACAACCTGCACTTTTTGCGTAGGGGTCTGTACGAGCAGTTAAAAATACAATAGAAATAGATCGCCATGATGTATTTTCTTTAATTTTTTTCAGTGTTTCCCACCCACTCATCTCAGGCATCATGATATCTAATAAAATAAGATCGGGTCGGGAATCAGAATCTAAAAGTTCTAAACATCGTTTACCGCTGTTTGCAGTAATGACTTTGTAATCAGGGTCTTCATGCTCCAATCCCTGTTTAATAGTATAAATAACACCGGGTTCGTCATCTACTACCATAATCGTTTTAACCATCCCTTTTCACCTCATGAACTCTCAACTTCTTTCTTCATTACACTCTTTGTACTTAATTTTAGCGTAAAATAAAAGATAGAGCCTTTGCCAGGCCCTTTGCTTTCTGCCCAAATTTTCCCCCCATGTTTTTCCACGATACGTTTACAGATGGCTAGTCCCAATCCACTGGAATCCATGTCGTGTCTCGATTTATCTGCTTTATAAAATTCATCAAAAATATGACTCAGCTGTTCTTCAGTCATGCCCAATCCTGTGTCTTTGATAGAAACGGTAGCAACTCCTTTCGTTTTTTCTGCATCAATGGTAATGGTACCGCCATCTTTTGGACTATATTTGACAGCATTGGTAAACAGATTATTCATCAGTTCATCAAGACGGAGTTGATCAGCTTTTACCATAACAGCGTGGTCAATGTTGTTTTCAACATGCATGTTATTTTCTTGGAAAAATAAGATTTGATTGCCAATAACGTTATCAACTTCTTGTCGCAAATTAATGTCTTTGATATCAAATTGAGTGTTTGGTGACCGTAATCGAGCCAATTGAAGAGTTTTAAACACGATGTCACGCATATAATCGACATTACGAAGGACCACACGGAAATGCTCTTTGACGTTTGGATCTTTTTCTCGTTCTTCTAAGATAGGTAGAAGACCGACAAGAGGAGTAAGTGGATTTTTCAAATCATGACCCAACTGTCCAATAAATTCATCTTTTTGCTTGAGGAGTTTTTCAACTTCAGCAGTTCGTTCTTTAACTTTCTTTTCTAAGTTTTTATTCAGAGCATGTAATTTCTTTTGTGCATCTTTGAGTTCAATGTTTTGATCTTTAATTTGAGCTTCAGCTTCTTCCAGTTTGCTGATGGTATTTTTTAAATCCCACATGATGTTCATCATGGCTTTTTTGTTACGTTCCAACGCATCGACTTTTTGTTTTAGTTCTTTTTCAGATGTGGCAAGCTCTTTTGTCCGATCAGCAACTTGTTGCTCCAGTCCTTCACTGTATCTTTTGATTTCTGCTTGCGATTGTTGCAATTCTACGCTCATATGATTGAATGAAGATGCAAGATCTCCCAACTCATCACGGGACTTAAGAGAAATCCTGGTATTCAGATCCCCTCGTGCAATATCATTAGCTGCATTTCTGATGGTCGTAATGGGCTTGACAACAATTCTTCTCAACAGAATGAGAAAACTTACAATAGCGACAAATAACCAGAGTGCGGCCATCATAATCATATTAGTAACTCGCGCATCCAAGGTTGCATAGGCATTGTTCATTGAAAGTTGCATCTCATATGTTCCAACGATTTGTCCTGCAAGTTTAATAGGGGTAACAACTGTTAACGTGTGTTTATCACCAACATGCAGAGGAATGTTTGTTACTTCTCCTGTTTCATACGTACGTATATTTTCAGCACTTGCTATCGTCCCGGTTAGCTCTTTGTCACTCGAAAGAAAAACAGTAAGTACGCCCGAGGAATTGGGACGATTGATACTAATTGAAAGGGCATCGTCATTACTGTAGATGAATTTGAGAATAGAATCACCCAACGTTTTTGTCTCTTCCAAATCACTTCGACTGGTAATGCTTGCATCCAATGACTGTGCTAGTGCAATTGCTTTATCAGTATAGGCATTCTCAAAAAATTGTGCTTGCTCTCGGATATTGGTATACGTAAGAGAGAACAGGATGACGCCTGAGACTACAAAAACAATTAACGTTAATTTTAATGATAGACTCAGATTGACTTTCATCCCTATCCCATTCCTTTCGAACTACCTTTAGCCTACGATGCATATACGTTTTTGTCTTTCATTGCGACAACAAAGACGGTAAGCAGACTGCTCTATGATAGCCACGTTTCTTCAAGTTCGTCCAAGATACCAGTGGATTGTAATTCAGCAATAACATCATTGATTTCTGTTTTTAACGCTGCTTCTCCTTTCTTGAGCGCGATGGCATAGTATTCAACAGTGAAAGGATTTCCCACGATTTGAAGATTTATTTCTCCCATAACAAGATCCTCTCCTGCACGATTATCAATAACGATTGCTTCAATTTCTCCTGCAATAAGATCCGCTTTTGCCTGCTCGTAATTTTCGTAGAGTGCGACATACGTTTCATTTCCCGTATATTCAACTGCGGCATCTTGACTAGTGGTACCATTTTGTACTCCTACTGTAACATTGAGCAAATCCTCAGGCCCTGAAATGTTGTTGTTGGAAACATTCACAATAATGACCTGTCCTTCTGAGAAATAGGGGTTGCTAAAGGCCATTAGTTCTGATCGCTCGTCATTAATGGTTAATGCAGCAATCACCAGATCAACTTCGTCATTGTTTAACGCGGCAGTAAAGATGCTCGCATCAAAGCTCATATTCTTGATTTCGAGATCGACACCGAAATGATCGGCAATGTATTGGGCCAAATCCATATCAAAACCAACAAATTCTCCATTTTCTACATATTCCCAAGGAGCATATTCGGCGTTGGTTCCCACTACTAGTTTTCCTGCATCTTGTATTGCCTTGATTGTAGGATCAATGGTTTCACCATTTTCGTTTTGTTGTGTGCACCCTGCTAATGCCATCAGCAGGAGTGTGCACAATCCTAAACCAAGGAGTGTTTTTTTCTTCATTTTCTCACCACATCCTTTTTTCTCTCTTCATTTTTCTCATCCATTATGTATTTTGGTTTTTCTCCACATTTTTTACATAACGTATTCACTTCTTTTTTTAATTCAATCATTTTTAATTCTCGATCGACCGTCATTTCTTGAAACTTCTCCAGTTCATCAAGTTTTTCTTTCAACTGCTCTTCTGCTTCTTTTTGCTCATTAATGTCTCTAATAACACTGACAATCAGATGAGGTTCATTATATTTAAAAATAGGAGACAAAGTATGAGATATCCATTTTGTTTCTCCTTTTTTTGTTTTGATTCGGTATTCGAAATTTTTTTGACTTTTACCCTTAAATACCTTGGCAAAGTTCTCGCTGACTGCTTTGGCATCATCAGGATGCGCAACCCATTGTGCAGTTCCTGCCAACTCCAAGGGATCGTATCCTAACACTTCATTACAAGAGGGGCTGATATAGGAAATAGTACCATCCGGTTGCGTAAGGATAATGACATCGAGAGAATTTTCGACAATGCTTTTGTATCGTTCTTCGTTTTCTCGTAAAATTTCATCCGCTTTTTTGCGTTCGGTGATGTCTCTACCAATAAGAATAGCATCAATGACTTCGCCGTTTCGTATAATAGGGGCGATGCGTGTTTCGAACCAAACTCTCTGATTGCCTGAACCTTTTCCTTGTATCTGACAGCTTTCTGATTTCCCTGTTTCAAATACTTCTTCAATTTTTGATTGTAAAATATCACGATATGCTGGTCCGAGGAGTTCATAAACTGGCTTTCCAATGAGATGCTTGCTCTCCAACCCGGTGAGCGAATGATTAACAGATAATACCGTTCCATCGTGCTCTACAATAAAAATGACATCGGGTATGTTATGAATAAGTGAACTCCATTGCTCTTCCTTTTCAAGTAATGCTTGTTCTGCCTTCCGTTGCTCAGAAATATCTTTGAAAAGCACGAGATCGGCAGGTTTTCCTTGATAGTCAACCTTCATACCTTTTACCTCAAGCAGTTTGGGCTCACCATTTTTACCGACAAGTTCAACCTCATATTTGTCCATCCCCTTTCCCAGCATACGAGTGGCAAGGTTTTTGACAAAAAGTGCTTTGGTTTTTGTAGGAATGAATGATGCTTTCATAAAATTCGTGCCAAGAAGATCCTCTTTTTTAATACCTAATAACTCTTCAACCCCATCAGACATATCAAGAAATTTTCCTTTCGCATCAACAATAACAACAGGATCTGTAATCAAATTCATTAAAATTTGAATTGTCTCTTGTGACGTATTTGGTGTGCAGAGTGGTTTCTGGTGTGGTCCCTTTTTCTCATCCAGGAGCTCTTCAATGGTTTCCAGGTTTTGCTCTTCAAAAACATCTGGAGCTTTTTCAGGACCATGCGGTCTTAGGAAAGAGCGGAGTTTTCCTTTCTGCTCCTCTTCTCTGAGTGCCTTTACGATATCTGGCTCCTTTGCCATAACGTGTTCTCCAATCATTATTTATTGAGAATGAGCGTGGAGAAATAGTATATCCCTTTATCACCTAGAGATACTGCAGTACACATCCGACATCCCATCTCTTAGATGAAACTCCTTTGTTATATAAAAGATTAACGGCCATTCCTTGAAGTGAAAGCATACAACACTGATTGAGGTTGTTTTCGCGGCTATCTGAAAAAAGGTATCATTTAGCATTTTGTCATTTTGGTAGTCTGTACCAAAATATTTATATAGTAAACCAGACAAAGTATAACGTGCTATAATATAGCAGGCTATATTGTGGCATGGTGGTGAAAGTAGTGAGAGAATGGTTGAGATTATTGTATGTAGCTGATTTTAATGGAGGAGAGGAGACAACTAGGATGTATTATGATGCCAAAAGGAACCTTAGCCTAGAAGGTCAGATAAAAGGACGTGAATAATAGATGAGAAAAAGTACAAAATTCATCGCTGCATTATTGCTCTTAATTGTGATTGCTGGTTTTTCTATCCCTACACTGCCTGCAGGCCAAGGACAACAACAACCACCTGTAGAAAGGGCAACTATTGGTACCTTTTGGTGGTATCGGGGAGATGGCGGTTTGATCTATGCCCAGCCTGACGCAGAAGGATTTGCACAAGCAATGGAAGATGACGGGTGTATGTGGAATCTCAATATAAACGATGTGAACGGAGTTGAAGATCTTATTGATGATCACCTCGAAGATACTGCCAGTGAACTAATCGATGATGTGGAGCTTGCCTACTTTGTTGGACACAGTGGATCAACAGCATTAGGTATTCACAAGCCATTCCCATTACTAGGAGATCGCCCCTTTGTTAATGATCCTGAATACGCGGAAGCAAAGTATTGTAAATGGGGAGACGACGGACCACTGAAATGGGTCGTGCTAGCAACCTGTCAAGCAGGCAATGAGAATTTTGCAAGTGCACTTCAGGGAATAAATCTGATTCTTGGCTGGAGAAGTGTTTGTGACGATTGGATTTATGGACCAGTTTTTGCAGATAAAATCATCGAAGGAAAGACATTGAAACAGGCATGGTTCGAAACTGCAGAAGAATGCCAACATGTTTCAGGTACTGCAACCGTATTAGGTGAAAATTACGAAGCGGGTTATGACCATCTCAAGGGATACGGTCCCTACTGCGATCCAGAGGTAGATGATTACTACACTATCTGGGAGTACCCAGTAAACGGATGGCAGGAGCTTTACAACTGGATTGCACCAACAGGTTATATTGGTAGCGATTGGATCGATGAATGGGATGCATATGACGACAACACTGGGAGTTGCGCAGTGTTTAGGGAGACACAAAATGGTTTTAGTGACCCACTTGTTTTGCGAAAATCAGGTGACCCAGTCAGCATCAGAGGGTTCAGAATAATGCCTAGTAGAGATGTCTATTATAGTGATCATGTTCAGATCCCATGGCATGATGAGATGGAATTAAAGTTTTATCTTGATGGGCAGTGGAAAACAACGGTTACGATTACCCAATGGGAAGGTGGCTCCTGGAGAATAATTGACTTTAACGACGAGGATACTCAATGTTATACTACCATTGTTGGAGACGAGCAGCCAGAAGTTGATGAGGTACGGATACGGTTCCATGAAAATGACCCTCTGTTTGGATTTGCTGTTAGACAAATCAAGGTCTTTGAATTTGACTTCTGGGAAGTCGGCGATCCAGGCAGCGGCGGCGGTAGCGGCGGCGGAGGAGATGGCGATAACGGTAGTAAACCAGGCAGTAGCGGACTGGAGTTTATAGAAGAAAGTGCAGTTAGCGAAAGCATGAGTAGTGAGGAACTAGGCATGAGCCAAAGCATAGGTATGGGCCTGAGAGGTATTGACGAATCCAAACCCTCCACAGACTATGCAGCATACACAGTCATACCTGACGCCTACGATCCTGATCAGTTTGCATCGGTCGCACAAACTGTTGGTCTCAAGGGAGCACCTACGAATACAGACAATGCCTATCTGCTTACCGGAGAAAACGGCAAGTCGCTGAGCTATAACACTGAGAAGGGTGTCTGGCGGTATGTCAACCCCAGCAAGGCCTATCCAACGGCTACTCGCAACCCACGGTTACCGTCTGATGGAGAGGCAGTCGCTCTTGCAACAGCATTCATGGATAAAAACGGATTTTCCTCAGATACCATTGTGGATGCAGTCGTGACCTACCAAAAACAGGGAGAAGGCATCAAAGGAACAGATACCATCCTCTATGAGTGGATCATTACCAAGAACGTCTACTTCAAGCATGAAGTGAACGGTCTTCCCATCCTGGACAAAACCACAGTAACTATCGGTGAAGGCGGAACCATTGCTGCGTTTACCTTGCCTACCCACACGGTTGAGTTAACAGAGACGTAGGAACAGTACCTACCCACTAACTCTCTCTTTTTCTTTTTTTCTGTATTAGTATAACTGCTATTGCAAAAATGAATAAGACTGCTTCAAATCCTGGGATGCTATCAGTTCCTTGATTGTTTCCGTTTTGATTTGATTGTTGCGTGGAGATACTTGCAGAGGT
>JAFGDG010000157.1 GCA_016932245.1 Thermoplasmatota archaeon | reverse complement strand
ACTTAGTATGTTTTTCATCTATTGATGTATCTAAAGCCTGTAATAAAGAAAATCAGGTGAAATCACACGTTGTTTTGAATAAAGTAAATGGTGAGAAAGAAACGTTTATTCTGAGGATTCACTATGAGGATGAGTTAGCAAAGGAGTATTTGCCCTTAGTGCAGTTGGCCTTTTGTATGCCCCTTCTTAATTATAGCTTGTTTACTAAACGTTTTACATTGGATTTTGCCGTAGCTCAATCAGATATTGCTCTTTTACATGAATTAAACAGGGTTTTGACGAGAGATATTTTTGTAAATAAAATAATGAAAAGAACTACAAAATACATTTCAGAGAACTATTTTGTTGGAGAAAAACATGATATTCCAAATGATGCACATTTACAAGCATCGATTAAACCATTAAACATTGTTCCTGATGAACTCATTACAGAATCTATGGACCAATCCCGTTTTGGTGTTCTTTCAAGTGGTGGAAAGGAAAGTCTTCTCACATATTGCATGATAAAAGAACTCGGTTATCCGGTGTATCCTTTGTATGTCAATGAAAGTGGCGGTCACTGGCGGACTGCACTTTCTGCCTATGGATTCCATAAAAAAACAGAGCCGAATACAAAGCGTATTTGGACTAATATTGATAGATTTTATACCTTCATGCTTGATAATCTTGAATTTATACGACCCGATCATCGAAACGTGAGAAGCGAGGCTTATCCCATTAGAACGTGTATTTTTCCTTTTTATGTGTTCTCTCTTCTTCCCCTGTTTGTAGAAAATAACATTGGAAATTTACTCATTGGAAGCGAGTTTGATGATCTAGATTATAAAAATTCTTACCATGATGGTTTACCTCATTATTATGGGGTTTATGATCAACATCAAGATTACGATCTTGTTATGAATGCATGGTACAAGAACAGAATACCCGGATTAGTTCAGTGGTCAGCGCTGCGAAATATCACTGGTTTAATCGTTGAAAAAATACTGTTACAACGATATCCCGAATATGCGAAATATCAACGATCATGTCATTCGTGTCACACAGAAAAAAATGAGATATTTCATTGTGGGAAATGTTCAAAATGTCTAAATATTTTACTTTTTTTATTTGCAAATAATGCTGAGCCAAAAATTATGAACTTTAAAGAGCAAGACATACTTCACTTTGCCAAAAGAATTCATCCAAATAACTTAAAACTTGATCATGATGAAAAATATGAATCTTTTAAGCTTTTGAATAATGTAGGCAAGTATCCAAAGATTATACCCGTTCAACATCTCGAAAAGTTCCATGTAAATCCTGACACCTGCAACCCCAGATATATGCCTCTCCATGTAAAGGATAAACTGATACATATTATCGAGGAGTATACCAAGGGATATTGTGAATTACAAGATAACAAATGGGTGGATCTTGTAAAGGTAGAACTAGTGGTACAACGTTAGGGTATCATGTTACAAGTATTCGTCGTATAGATCATTCCTTGATCTGAGCTACGTATTTGATAAACTATATAACGCGGTACCAATAGGGATAGAGGAAATGAAACAGTTTAATGCATCATAAGGGTGGAAAATCAAAAAGTATTTTTCCTAGTGCACAACGTGTCCAACCTGTGCAAGAATCAAGGGGCATAACAATGCTGTAGCTCTTTGCGTAAGTTCTCTCCTGTCATTATTTCAAATTCTCAGTAGGTTCCCTTGGCACTAAGAGTATAAATATTATTACCTTATTTGGTAGTAGCATTCAGCTGTAGGAAGGTTAGGATCATGGTTGAAAAAACAATAATGTGCCCCAATTGTAACCACCAGTTTGTACAAAGAGGAAACCCTGGGGAGCAAATCTATGTGACATGCCCCAAATGTCATACCTATGGTACATTCACCTTTTCACGTGAAGAAAAAGCATCTGAGAAACCAGATTGTTTCACGTCTTTAGGAGATACATGTTTCAAAAGATTAAGAATTTTTAATGGAATAATGGGCGTTCTTCATGTCGTCCAAGGATTGTTGATGGTGGTATTAAGCAATAATTTCACGCTCCCCTTGACCTACTCTCATCCCGAATTTAACGCTGTTACCCAGACAATAATACCAGTATCGGTTTCTTTTGTTGACGTACGGATCGGTCCCCTGGTCGCGTTATTTCTGTTTATGTCCGCAGCAGCTCATTTTCTTTTAGCAACCGTGCTCTATCAGTGGTATGTCAAAAACCTCAAAAGACATATCAACCCTGCTCGATGGTATGAATATTCATTGAGCGCCTCGCTCATGATTTTCCTTATAGCAATGCTGGTAACCATCTATGATATTGGCACCTTACTTGCCTTGTTTACCCTTACTGCCGTCATGAACTTAATGGGATTGATGATGGAACTTCACAACCAAACAACGGAACAAACACAGTGGACGTCGTATATCATAGGATGTATCGCTGGATTTGTACCGTGGGTCGTCATATTCATTCCTTTGATAACAGCAGAGTCAGTACCAGATTTTGTCATAGCAATTTTCATCACGATAGCCGTCTTCTTCAACTTGTTTGCGATTAACATGGTTCTGCAGTACAAAAAAATTGGAAAGTGGAAAGATTATCTTTATGGAGAAAAAATGTACATCGTGCTAAGCCTCGTGGCCAAATCTGCCCTTGCCTGGCAGGTTTTTGCAGGAACGTTACGGCCGGTTTAGTACTATATCAGATCCTCGATCTAAAAGGTAACTACCCAGAGAATGCGGTTTTTACCTAAAGGACGTTGCCTTGAGCAGTATTTATAAGAACGATGGTTCCCAACAGATTTATTCCAGTGTTACTAATTCCTGAGACAGGTTCGTAAAACGGTTGCTTCGCCTTATCATTTGGAATCTCATGTATCATATGCTTTGATGGAGGAATTTACGTTCTCATGAGCTGTGCAAATTTTTTAGCTTCATCTACGTCTTCATCATTTGGTCTTCCTCTATTGGCAAACAAAAATTTCCCCTTGCAGAAAAATCTGCCCTTAATACGTGCATCCTTGCTCCTCAGTACACTTTCCATTTCGTTAACCTCTATTCCATCCCCTGAACCTGAAGTGCCAAACAGCGCAACATCTCTTGACGTAAAACTATTATCTTGAATAAATTGTGTCATACTTTTTGCAGGTTTACCCCCATAACATCCGGAACCCAAGAAAACCAAAGTATTCCCGTCCAGTTTTGCATTCTTGATATCCTCTGCCCTTACGCCTAACTCGAAAGCGATTGCTTCGGCAATTTTTTTAGTATTTCCTTTTTTTGAAAAATAAATGACCTGAAAGTCCATAGGGTATATGAGAAAATATCTCTTTTAAAACCTTTCGTTAAACGGAAATTTTGATCTTCCCACTTTCTTAGTTCCGTGTCTTCTTTTGTTTGGTTTTAACCAAACATTTTCTTACAGTATATAAATCACCATCAACATTACAACAGTTAAAAACAGTACTAAGAAACAGGTGAAAAAAATGAGCTCGATACAACTAAAAATAATTGGAGTAACTGCGGCAACACTGCTTATTGCCACGGCGATATATGTTTCTGTCTCATATCAACCGCAAGGATCTTTAGAAGTTGACTATCCAACCTATACCGTTTCGAATTTTGGTTCCTACGATGATTTCAACACTTTTCTACAGGCAAGTGTAGAAGCACAAACTAATAACGCTCTTTCTGATGGATCTGAAACACCATCTGCCTCTCGCACTGATGCATCCAATGAAGAAAATAAAGGATCCGACGTAGCTAGTGACACAGAGTATGATGCTTCTGATTCTGGCACCCAATCCTCTGCTGTCGAAGAGGCAGATATTGTCAAATCAGATGGGACCTATCTGTATGTGATTTCTCAAGGAAGCCTTTGCATCATCTCCGCGTATCCTGCAGAAGATGCCGAACTCGTCTCAACGATAACCTTTGAAGAATCAAGCACCCCCAGAAATCTCTTTATCAACGGTGATAACCTTGCAGTCATCACGCAATCCTATCTGTATCGAACACTGGACGAAAAGGAGCCATCTGATGATGTTGAGTGCATCTGGCAAGATACGACATCCACCCATATTATACTCTATGACATATCTGATCGAGAAAACCCTGTAAAAATCCGTGATGTCTCCCTCGAGGGCTATTACTACACGGCACACATGATTGATGAGTATGTCTATGTCATCACAACGCAATATACCTATGAACCCGTCTTGTACGAGGGTGCTGAATCCAGCTATGTCCCCAAGATCTGCATTGATGAGGATGTGAAAACCATTGGTTTGTCCAGTATTTATTACATAAATGATCCAGGTATATCCAAAACCCTCACCCATATTGTCTCTGTTCATATCAAGGATGTGTCCAAGGAGGTACATGCCGAAGTGTTCCTTGTAGGAGACCCATCGGTGATCTATGTCTCCTCCGATAGTGTGTATATCGCCAGTAGTTCTTACCTGAATGATTATGAAACGATCCAGGGTTTGCTGGAGGAGTATGTCTTGCCTGCTCTACCCTCAGAAGCGTCGCATGAGATCGATGCTGTTGATTCGTTAACCTTAGAAGAATACCAAAAGACCATGGTGATTGAATGGGTTATTCAAAACTATGTCGAACAAATGGATGAGCAACAAAGGCAAACCATTGCAGAAGAACTTATCACCCAGCTACAGAAAACCCTGCTTCATAAAATCACTCTTGACAATGGAGATATTACCTATGCCGACCAGGGAACAATCCCGGGTACGATTAACAATCAAGATGCCCTCAGTGAATACAATGGATACCTATACGTTGTGACAACGATGAACGGATGGGTTATGAGTTCCTATCTTTCCTCCATTGAATCCTATAATAATCTATATGTACTTGATGAAACCCTTGACGTCGTCGGTTCACTTGACCATCTTTCCAATGGTGCATCCGTCTCCTCGGT
>JAFGDG010000156.1 GCA_016932245.1 Thermoplasmatota archaeon | reverse complement strand
CTAATAGCCCTATTGTTAGGAAAATCCTTGTGTCTTCTGTGAATAATCCTTTGTATTCAGATAAATACATAACCAGGCTTAAAAAAAGACTACCGAAAAAATTTACACCAAGGGTTCCAACTGGAAAAGTAGTAAGCCCATTTTGAATCCATCCACTAATAGTATAACGGAATATTGCACCGATAAATCCACCTATGCCAATGAGCAAGTAGGTATACATCTTTTATTTCCCCTTTTTATGTTGTTTTAAGAGAAGTCATCAGCCAAAGATGGGGCAGTTTTGACAAAAAGCTTTGCCAGGGTGGACCTCATCACACAAATAAAAAACTGTATTAAAAAGATATACTTAAACCATTTCAAAAATTTTTCTTTGACGTTTATCTTGCTTTTGGATGTGCTGTACAAAGAAACTAACATTAGAAGATGGTTTATTTGATAGAATGAACTTATAACTCCTTTACTGCTTCAAGGACCTCTTCAACATGACCTTTTACCTTAACATTATCCCATATTCTACTAATTTTCCCCGTTGAATTGATCAAAAAAGTACTCCGAACCGTTCCCATGAATTCTTTACCCATGAATTTCTTAAGGCGCCAGACCCCATACACTTTCTGAATTTTAATATCAGAATCAGATATCAATGTGATGTTCAGATTCTTATTCTTAATGAACTTTTTATGTGATTCACATGAATCCTTGCTGACTCCTATTATAGTGGTATTATGTTTTTCAAAGTCATCTTTGAATCGTGTAAAGGTCATTGCCTCTAACGAACAGCCAGGGGTATTATCCTTTGGGTAGAAGTAAAGAACAACATTTTTTCCTTTGAAATCCTTGAGACATATCTCTTCTTCATCTTGATCTTTCAGACAAAAATCAGGTGCCTTATCTCCTATATGTAACGATTCCATTTAATATTCCTCAAAGATATGAACAAATACTAATCAATAAGCTTTGCGATTAAATAGCATCAATTGTTCTAAAAAAATAGAACGGTATAATTGAAAAGGGAAAAAAGTGTGTTTTAAAGTGGTGTGTTCCTCAACCAGTCAAAATCACTCTGGTATAATTTTCGAATATCCTGCAGACCAAATTTGAGCATCGCTAATCGTTCAAGACCAAGACCCCATGCAAGCACTGGTGCTTTGATCCCGCCTGGTTCTGTTACCTCAGGTCTAAAGATACCACTCCCCCCTAGTTCCATCCAGTTACCATTCCAATAGACCTCAATCTCCATACTCGGTTCAGTATACGGGAAATATGCAGGTCGGAAACGGATCTTTTCAAAACCCATTCGTTTATAGAATTCAAAAAGAATACCTATTAGCTGTCTGAATGTCGCATGCTCATCATGAACGATACCTTCGATCTGATAGAACACGGGAAGATGGGTTGCATCAATGTTCTCTTTTCTAAAGACCTGGCCAATGGAAAATATCTTTGCCGGAGGTGTTGGATGTTCATACAAATACCGTATCGTATTAACCGTTGTATGGGTACGCAATAAGGCTCGTTTCCCCTCTTCCTTCGAGAAATCATACCGCCATCCGTCTGATCCTGTTGAACCACCATTCTTATGGACCTCAGCGATCTTCTCGATGATATCTTCATCTTTGATCTCAATAGATCCAGGTTGTTTACAGTAAAAAGTATCTTGCATCTCTCTAGCTGGATGATCTTGAGGAATGAATAACACATCCATGTTCCAAAAACTTGATTCAACAAAATCCCCGGCTATCTCCTGGAAACCCATCTCTAAAAATATCTGCCGAATATCATCAATGAGTACATTGAAAGGATGGAGTTTTCCACCATGAACACCTGGTGCAAAAGCAGAAACATCATACGGGCGGATTGGTTTGTGTTCCCAACTTTTTTCCTTGATAACCTTATCAGTTATCTGCGTGATCTCATCCTGTATCTTAATATCTTTTTTTAGTAACTGTCTTCCTTTCTCTGTTAATTGGATAACGCCTGCAACAATCTCCTTTTCCTTGACAACATTCTTCCTAGATACGAGATGAATATATTTTTCCTTATCAATAACACTATTCGGATGATCTGAGAGAAATCTAAGGATTTTTTCATCCTCATCCTCCTTATCAATTATGGTTTTTCCCGATTCTGTAGCGGTAAGGACAGTATCAGATCCCTGTTTTGTTATCGTTGCCCATCCTTTTTGCTTCAGCCAACCGATTGCAACAGGGATCTCATGTTGTTTTAAAATAGATAAAAGATCTTGAAGACGAGCGGAACCACCCAATTCTATTATTTTATTAAGAGCACGCCGCTCAGGAAGACCGTGTTCTAAAAAATCCTCACCTTCATTACCAAGAACATATACTGTTTTAACATGTTCTTCAACTTTTACGAGTTGTTTGGCTTGCAACCAAGAAGCTGCATTCATTACTTCAACATGCTGAGAAAAATTACCTTTTTCAAAAATATCTTCAGGTGATGCTTTTCCATCAAGATCATGAAGTGTTAAAAGAACCCTTTTTTCAAGAGAAGAAAGCTCTCGAATTATCTTATCAATGTCCATTAGACCCCTGAATAAAACGGGGACGTATTAACATATCGCTTATTTATTCAAAAGCAATGTATGTTTATCGCTTTCCTCGCTTCAGCTCATGTTTGCGAAGGACCGTTTCAATTGCATCGACATTTCCAATCCCAACAGCGGATTCAAAAGATCTCTGTAATTTCTGAGATTGAACTAATTCATCGGTCATCACACTAACTTCGTCAGTTTCACTGTCTTGCTCTGTTGTTTTTTCATCAAGGGATGAAACATAACGAAATGGTTTAGGTCGGCGTTTTTCAATATCATCCTCAAGATCAATATTATCAATCGATTCTTCTTTTTCCATCAGCTCATCCACAATCAAAATAATACGTTTTCGGCATTTAAACTTATGGAAAGAAATTATGAGGAGAGAATGGGGGATTTGAAGGTGGTGAAGAGAGATATAAAAACAT
>JAFGDG010000155.1 GCA_016932245.1 Thermoplasmatota archaeon | reverse complement strand
TGAAAGTTCAATTGACTCTTGGAGAAATTACCAAAGAAGAATTTGAACGAAAGAAAAAGGAACTTGCCAAGTAATGTTGATGCATTAGCACTTATCCTATTGGGATTGGTACACTTTAATAAAATACTCGATGCTCCGGTCGTACGTTTTTTCAGCATCATTGGGAAAATAACATGCAGGCATCTCGCCTCGATTTCGATGGTAACTAATACAGGTGCAACACATTCCTTTTTTTTCGCAAGGATACGTACAATTGCATTCACGTTTGTTTTCTTCGATCTTACATTCAGTCATGTTTTACATCTCCTTTTTTCACTATAGTAAGAAACTCATCTTCTGAAATAATGGCAAGATTGAGTTTTTGCGCTTTTTCGTATTTTGATCCCGGTTTTTCTCCGACTACGACATAATCAAGATTTTTGTTTACTGATGGAGAGACAATACCGCCTTGTTGTGTTACAAGATCCGATGCTTCTGGTCGCGAGAGTGATCTTAGACTGCCAGTGAATAAAAATTTTTTCCCAGTCAATGGTGTCCGTTCTTTTTCTGCTCCATGTGTTTTGATACCAATGTCTTTCAGCCGGGTAATGAGATGTATATTTTCTTCAGTTGCAAAAAAGGTTCCAATCGACTCTGCCGTTTTTTCTCCCAGCCCATCAATCTCTTTGAGTTCCTCTGGCGATGTTTTTGCCAGTTCATCGATGGATGCATACCGTGTTGCTAAGAGCTGAGCAGCATATTTTCCCACGTGTCGAATGCCCAGTCCAAAGATCAGGCGGGATAAATCCTGCTGTTTGCTCTTTTCTATTGAATCCAATAGATTTTGTGCCGCTTTTTCCTTGAATCCGTCCAAGGTGAGAATATCTTCTTTGGTCAGTGCATAGAGGTCTGCAATATTATCAATCAATCCTTGTTCAATGAGTTTGTCAATCGTAGATTCACCAAGATGATCAATATCCATGGCATCACGGGAGGCATAATACTTAATTCGCCACTTGAGACGAGCAGGACATTGTTTATTTGGACACCGGATCGCAACTTCTCCTTCAGGATGCACGATTGCTGTTCCGCAGATCGGACATGTTTTTGGGATGTTCTTTCTTTTTTCACTTCCCGTACGTTTTTCAACAATGCTTTTCACGACTTGCGGTATGACATCACCGCTTCGCTCCACGAGCACCCGGTCTCCAACTCTAATGTCCTTCCGCTTGAGCTCATCAAAATTATGGAGAGTAGCACGAGAGACAGTGACCCCACCAACTTCTATTGGCTCTAATATTGCCACAGGGGTTAATACGCCGGTTCTGCCGACTTGTATAGTGATATCAGTTAGTTTTGTCGTTGCTTGTTTTGCGGCAAATTTGTATGCAATTGCCCATCGGGGGTGCTTTGTGGTTGAACCCAATTCTTCTTGCTGTTTAATCGAGTTTACTTTAATTACTGCCCCATCAATTTCATAGTCAAGAGACTCTCGCTGTTGCTCAAGATCTTTGCAATAGTCGATAGCTTCTTCGATATTGTTTACTTTTTTTATCAGTGGATTGACACGGAATCCTGCGTTTTTCAATGCTTCGACTGCTTGTTGATGGGTTTCAAACTGTTTCTCAGAAAATGAAATAAAATAGACAAAAATGTCAAGTGGCCTTGTTGCAACGATGTGCGGGTTGAGCTGTCGTAATGAACCCGCAGCGGCATTCCGAGGATTAGCAAAAGCAGTCTCACCTTTTTTTTTCTGTTCTTTATTATACTGCTTGAATCCTTTGAGAGGCATGTACACTTCACCGCGTACCTCAACATTTTGTAGTGTCTTGTCTCGTAATTTTAGAGGGATGCTCCGTATTGTTTTCAAATTGATGGTAATGTCATCTCCCCGTATACCATCACCTCTTGTTGCTCCCCGTACAAACATGCCGTTTTTGTAGAGTAATGCAACACCTGCCCCATCGATTTTCGGTTCGATAACATAGGAAACGTCAATAACATGTTTTTTAACTCGTTCATCAAACTCTCTTAATTCATCATAGGTATACGTGTTATCCAATGAGAGCATGGCGACTTTATGTTTTACCGTTTCAAATCCTTCAAGCGGTTTGCCGCCCACTCGTTGAGTTGGAGAATCCGGAGTAATAAGGTCAGGAAAGTGCTCTTCTAAAGCTTCAAGTTTTTTCAACAATTGATCAAACTCATAGTCTGAGATAACGGGATTGTTTTCGATGTAATACTTGTGATTATGAATGGCAATTTCTTTTCGAAGTCGGTCGATTTTCTTTTTTGCTTCTTGCTTCTTCATGCAGTTATCTCTCCAAGATGTGTTTGATATCTTTCAATGAATAGGTATTTAGAATATCTTTTTTTTCAAGCCAGCCACGACGCGCCGTTGCAATACCAAAGTGCATAAAGGAAAGATTTTTGATGCTGTGAGCATCGGTCCCTAGCACGCACGTAATGCCTCTGTCTTTTGCCATTTTTGCGTGCACATCGTTGAGGTCAAGGCGATCAGGAAAGGCATTAATTTCTAAAAAGGTGTTTGTTTCTTTAGCGGCCTCTAGGAGTTTGTTCATATCCAAGGCGTATGCCTCACGTCGGCCGATGAGGCGGCCGGTTGGATGAGCAAGAAAAGTGACATAGTCATTCTGCATAGCAGTGACCAGTCGTTTGGTCATTTCTTTTCCATCCATTTTTAATCCCATATGAACCGCAGCATACACAAAATCAAAGGACTGTAATACTTTATTGCTGTAGTCGAGTGTCCCGTCTGATTTGATGTCACATTCTGTACCACAAAAAATGTGTATGTCATCATACTTGTTGTTCAGTTTTTCGATTTCTTTTCTTTTTTTCTCAACCCGCTCTTCAGAAAGCCCTTGTGCAATCTTAAGCGATTGAGAGTGGTCTGCTATACCAATAAACTCATAGTCTCTTTTTTGTGCTTGCTGGACGATGACTTCAATAGTGTCTGCCCCATCACTCCAGGTCGAATGCACATGAAAATCACCGGCAATATCATTATAGTCGACAAGGGTTGGTAACTTCTTTGTTGTTGCTGCTTTGATTTCTCCTCGATTTTCCCTGAGTTCTGGGTCAATATATGAAAGTCCTAATTTTTTGTAGACTTCTTCTTCATGTTGACCAACAAGAAAGGCTTCCGTTTCTTTGTCAAACAGTCCATATTCATTTAGCTTAAACCCTTGTTTAATGGCAAGACTTCTCATTTTCACGTTGTGTTCTTTCGATCCAGTAAAATATTGTAATGCTGCACCAAAACTTTTTGTAGAGACCACCCGCAAATCAACTTGCAAGTCATTGTGAAGAAGCACACTTGTTTTTGTACTGCCCTGTAGGATCACTCGCTGGACACCATCATATGAAGCAAAATAGCTCATGACTGCGTCTGGCTCATCTGATGATGCGAGAATATCTAGATCGCCAATGGTTTCTTTCCATCGGCGAAGGCTACCGGCAATGCTCACTTGCTTGATGTCTTTGCATTGTTTCAGATACTCTAGATAGTTCCGCCCTTCTTCATAGGCAACATTCAGTAGCACACGTCCACTTGTCTTTTCTTTGAGTTGTATGCCCCGAAGAATATTGCGTTCGGTTATTTCCCCAAAACCATCGAGATCTCGCAATTTCCCCTCAGTACAGGCATCTCGTAGTTGTTCAATGGTAGTAATGCCCAGCTCTTTGTAGAGTGCTGCGACTTTTTTTGGCCCAAGAGTAGGGATTTTCAATAATTGTAAAATGCCTTCAGGTATCTCCTTTTTTAATCGTTCAAAATAGTCTAACGTTCCAGTGGATACAAACTCTTGTATTTTTTTTGCCAGTGCATCGCCAATGCCAGGAATGTCTTGGAGCCTCTTCTCGTTTACCGCTGCTTCAATGTCCTCATCGAGTACCTCAATTTTCTGTGCAGCTATTCGATATGCTCGAGTTTTAAAAAAATTATCACCTCTGATATCAAGTAAATCTGCGATTTTGTACAAGAGATCTGCGACCGTTTGATTGTTCATATCATTCTCTCTCTTGCTCTTCCATATGAATAATGACTGTTACTTCATCTCCATCTTTTACATGCAGGAAGTCTCTAAGATAGTGGGGAGAAATAAACTCAAGGATGTGTGAGTAGTGACTCCGTGAAGGAAGAACAATGGCTCCGTCAATGCCATTAATTTCTGCACGAAAACAGCTGACCCCGCCAAAGGTTCGATTTTCTGTCTGAAATTCATCAATGGATATTGCTTTTTTATTC
>JAFGDG010000154.1 GCA_016932245.1 Thermoplasmatota archaeon | reverse complement strand
GTAATCGGAGTCCCAACGGAATTAGGAAATGGGAGTGATATAGGGAAACCATTTATTAATGGAGAAGGAAAAGATGTTGTATTGGAGATCAGAACAGCAAATGTAACAATCAATGGTTTTCACATGGAAAATGACGGTCCAGGTGCTTATGGTATGATAGATATCTATCATGATGCACATGGTTGTACAATTTCCAATAACGATATTACTCATACAGTATTAGCATGTATTTGGATATTCAGTTCAAAAAATTTTATAATGGATAATAATATTAGTCATAGTACTATGAGACAAGGAATTGTTCTTGTTGATCCATCTTCAAATAATTTTGTTTCTAGTAATGTTATTTGTGATTGTGATACCGGTATCTTACTGTGGGATTCATCCCATAATCTGATAACGAAGAATATCATCCATAATTGTTCTGAATTTGGTATCGATAATACGTATATTTATAATACATTCCAGTACAATACTCTTAAGGACAATCAGGTGGGATATCAAACACTTACTGGAGTGCATAACTCTATTATCAATAACAATTTCATCGACAATCTGGTTCATGCTCAATATCAATATAATCGTTTTAGAAGTTGTTTTTCGAATAGGTGGATTGGGAATTTTTGGGATGCAGGAAGAATACTCCCATACCCGATTGTTGGTCAAATATTGTTCTTCCCATGGATTCAGTTTGATTGGAATCCTGCTAAAGTACCCAATTAAATGTCTTAATTATGAAATATTGTTGTGCTTCAATTCATCATCATACTACTGATGTAGACTAACCGATAAAATCCGGTTAAGGTTGACACACCTCCAGATGGAAATCAGATAATTCCGGCCTGGCCCACTTACTTCTTTTACAGATGAAGGTATTGTCGGTTTCAATAGTACATCATTTAATGTTGTTTTTTTGGATTTTTCTCTGTCATTTCTTGATGTGGTTGTTTTTTTCACAGCAACGTTCAATCAATCTGTGTTGAGTACATTTAACATAAAATAGAATGGAGGTTAAGAGTCTTGTTCACTTTCCTCATTTTGTTTTCAACATCGCTTTCGCTTTTTCAAGGAATTGTTCTGCGAAATCGATGACGAACACGGCCTCTGTCTTTTTTACGAGGCTGCCTCCATATTGGATATTATGCCGAGTAATTCTGATCTTGTCAAAGGTGTTGAGTAGCTCCAAAAGATCATGGTCCTGCTGGTAGAGTTCTTTGAGGGCGACAATAACGCAGACGTGGCTTCGTTCGATGTATCCTTTATTGAAAAGGAGGGCTCTAGCAGCATGGAAAATGGTGTTGTATGAGGCTAGTTCAGACATCTCGTATTCGTTGATGTTGAGGTTTTTTCGTGCTGAGATGAGGAATCGTGCGGCAACCTCAAGAGATCCGGGAATCCGTTCAGCAGCTTGAGGGTCTGGTTTAAGGTAGCCTTTGGAAAGGCAATCGTTCATGTTCATAGCTGTGCTCCTGCGAGGAGGAGATGATTCCGGAGAATAGCCTTGGCGAAGGGGTCGTCGTTCTTTTTCATGGTTTCCCATTCTGTTAATGAGAGGATAGTAAGTTGAATTTCCTTTCCAAGGATTTGTTGGAGTTTTAGGAGTTTGTCTTTGTTAATTTGGCGTTCGTCACCGATGATGAGAAGGTCAAGATCGCTTCGTTCATCGTATAATCCCGAAGCATGGCTACCGTAGACGGCAAGAGAAATACAGGCGTGTTGGATGGTTTCGATGTGATGCTCAGCGAGGAGGTTGGCGATGTACGCGCGTTTCATTTCTTGGACACGATAGTGATTATTGTTAGTGGAGAAAAGATGGACATTGCCGGTAATTTCTCTGTTGATAATACCGTCTTTTTCGAAGAGGTCGCAGTAGATTTTGATGCTTCGCGGACTGACAGCAAGTTCCTTGGCTAGTTCGTTAAGGTATTTCTTTTTAGTGGGGTGTGAGAGAAAGTATTCGAGGATTTTACATCCGATAAATTTTCGAAAAACAGTTATCATACTATTAAATAAACAATCATTTACTATATTAAATTATTGTTTTTTAAAGAAAATGATGACACGTGAGTTCGGCTTTTGCTGCTCTTTCCTGCAGTTTAAATAATACATTTCAATAAAGTTAAAAAAAAATTTCACATTATTAAACGATACTAGTCTCAATGAATCAAAAGATAAGGAGAACGTAAAGGATTTGGTTTTTCAAACCAAACTTTAGCCGTATTATATGGTCTGTCAGTTTAAATATAGAGATGTGCAAAACATACTCCACTTAGAAAACCGATGCTACCGCTGTAGTCACTTCATGTATTCTTTTTAAAAAAAAATCAACAAATCTAATCAAGTATTTTTTTCGGATACTCACCAGGCGACAACCGACCTTTTTTCGTTCCATCTCTTCTAATAACATTGTTTAACCCATATTTGTGTTTCTTCATGGTCGTATGCAATTTATTATGGCACTGCTTACAGACGCGTATCGCGATATTTTTCCGATAATCGATATGATGCAATGAAACCTTCGGTTTCTCAGAAGACTCCTCCAGAGAATCCCGTGGCAGTAGTTCCCTTTTACATAGTTTGCAATACAATTTCTTAGATTCCTTCATAGCTGTTGCCATAATGATAGCAGAGAATCCGTTATCTTTAT
>JAFGDG010000153.1 GCA_016932245.1 Thermoplasmatota archaeon | reverse complement strand
TGGAAGATTTCTTTAATTATAATTTCCTTAGCAATGCTCTTAATAATTTCTTAGTAAAGAAAAAGGTTGCCAAGGTAATATACCGCGCCGAAACCAGCTCCGCTTCTATGGGGGTGTCCAGTATTGAGCTTATAAAAAAATTTGCTGTGGAGCTTGAAAAAGATAAAAGGGTGGCCCAAAAACTGCACAAAATACGTCGCGAACTCGACAAAGGAAGAAATAAGGAAAAAGTTTATGCCGAGGTGCTCGACAAAGACATTCTTGTCCTCTTAGAAGAGAGTAGAGTAAGGCAGATTCCGTCTGATGCGATCTTCCAAGACTATGTTCCGCTGAAAGAAATCAGCGAAAGAACTGAGTCTTCGATCAGGAGAAGATTGTATTTTCCGATCATTATCTTTACAGTGCTTGTTCTCCTAATGAACACTACTATGAAGCAGTTTTACGAAATACAAGATGGGGGGATGATCGAATTTAGTGCGATAACGACCTTTATGATGAAATATTATCTTGAAATAAACTTTATTTATGGGCTGATGGTCTCGGTGCCTTTGATTTTTTTTCCTGACAGAATGCCTGGAATCCAGGGGATATTTCTAAAGATAAGGGGGATGCTTGCTCTTTCCACAGCGAAAACTATGGTGGGAATGGCTTTCCCAATGGACGAAATTCTAAAAACACTCAAAAAACAGTTTCAACGAAGAAAACAAGAAAAGAAAAAGGTTTTTTTCAAAGATAGAACTGCAGCTCTGCTTGATTTTCTTCAGCACGAAGGCATGATAAGCCTTATGCAATCTGCTGAACTAAAGATAGGTTCAGAACGAAATGAATTCGATCTGGTGGCAACGCACATACTGAAAGAAAAACAGGAAGAGGTTGCCGACCTCGGTGAGTTGATAAATGCAAAGCTTGGGTTGGTATCGTTGATCATAATGACACCGCCGATCATTATGCTTGTTTTGACGTTGGTGAACCTGATGTCTTCAGCAGCTGGTGCATCGTCACCTACAAATAGCTGAAAATCAGCAGAAAGGAGTGGACATGAAATAATGAGAAATACCGCAGACTACAGGCTAGGCAAAAAACAAATAAAATAGGAGATAAAAAATGGAAAAAAATCTTGAAATTCAAAAACAAAATAAGATGAGAAGTGCTTTCTCTATCGTGGAATCTGGTATCGTGTTGGTAGTTGTCGGAGTATTCATCCTCGGGATCTTCTCCGCGTACAATAAAATGTATTTACCAGCTGTAGCAGATGGTGAGTACAAAAGGGTTGTCTCAGTGATCTCTGGTATTGAAAGAACCAAAAACCAAAACGGCAGCGTGTACCTTGCTGTAACAAATAAAGCCATCAGCGACAACTCGCTGCTGAAGCTTAAAAACGCCATGGGCGGCGCAAACTCGATCAAGGATGTTCAAGCATGGACTTATGATTGTGCTGCGGGCTCAGGCAAGACAGTTACTCTAAAGACAACAAGTTTTGACAGCCCAGTAGTGGCTGAGCTTGTTAGGGACTCAATCAACTCCAATAACGCACCTTGGACTGCAACAGTGGGTGCAGCAAGCGAAGTTATTGTAACAAAAGCAAACTCCACTTGTGGAAACTAGGATAAGCGCATGCCTGTTGCTCTGCTCGCAATCGTCACTCTCGCAGCCGTTTTTATCGGGCTGTATACGGCTACTATGGATGGAGAGAGGATACGGCATCTTGGCCACGGCGATTACGAACCGACAACGCGCTCGCTTACCCTAAAAGACAAAAACTTCCAACCCTACGACAATGTTTATTTCGGGGAAGAAGAAAAGAGCGCCAAGAAAGATTTGCAAATCGTAGAGAATGCACTTCTTCGGGCGTGCAGGACAATTCATACGCTGGCTCTGGAGAATGATTGCATGAACCCGTACAGAGAAGGTACGGTCTGGCAGTTTATTGGCGCTCCTGGAGGTAACGGTGAGCTTGGTGCTGTTTGGAATAACAGCACCACTTCTCCCGTTTTTTCATGCGGGTCCATTGCAGAATATGGAAGAAATTTGGTCCAGAAAGCCATACCTAAAGAGCTTATCATTGCTAACAGTTTTAGGTATGACTTTACGGACATGGGAAATGAAGACAGCACCGATCCGTGCGGTTACACTCAAATTGTAGGAAGATAATAGATGCTCAAAAGAAGAAGACTCAAAAACCCAACATCATCAGGGACACTAACGCCGGCAACGGATGAACAAGGGCATGAAAATGTGGACAATAGAGCAGAGCTTCCAAAGGGCTTACAACCCGGGAGAGAACTGATCTATTTTTTCCAACATATAAAAAAGCGTATTGGGGAAGATGAATTCAAACATGCTCACGACAAAAAAAATACATTAAAAATTCATATTTTTGAGGCACTTAATGAACTGAATCTTTTGTCCTATCAGGATATAGCCAGGTTTGCTGTGGAAGTGTTTTCGCCTTACTTGGATGCTGAATATGGGTCGTTTGATAAGATAGATTTTAGAGGCCGAGAGGCATACCTTCATGGGGACCCTGTGTCTGTGGTATCCTACCCCTCTTTTGGTGCCCTGCATGCAAAGCAGATCGTTTTGCCCTACAATGAATTTCAATCGTATGAAAACTACATGAATGGTACGATCTCGAGAAGCGAGAAAGAGGTTGAGAAAAGAACCAATCTCGCTGGCCATGAAGTTTCTTTTTCGTTCAAAGATATCGTACTTGATGCCAAGAAACAAAAAGTCAGTGACATCCATATTACCTACTCTTCAAATGTCTACAATGTCCTATTTGTAATTGATGGTTTAAGCGTTGATCAGAAAAAATATGTGATGAACATTGAGCAAGGAATGCAGTTTGTGAGGCAGATCAAACTGGAAGCAGGGAAAAGCACGATGGGTGAGTTTAACTCGGAAATATCATACAAAGCCCAAGATGCGAGAATCGAGTACCCAGAAATCAATATCGACCTAAGACTCGTTTTTATTCCTGATGGTATGCTCAGACACAATAGTGTCACTGCAAGGCTACTAATTAAACAATCCATTGAACGCGGGGAGTTTGATTTTGTTGGCAAAATGAATTACGACCAAAAATTCGTGGATGCGATCAATCTTGTTAAGCACCAGAGAAATGGGTTATTCATCGCATCTGGGGTAACAGGGTCAGGAAAATCAACCTTGGTTTCCCATATACTTGCGACCATTCCAGAAAATCAACGTATTTATTCGATAGAGGATCCTATTGAAATTCGACTCGATGGACCGAACATCACCCAGCATCAGATATATAAGCCTCCTAAAAAAGAAGGAACCGAAAGTAAGCAGATGGATTGGCCTGAATACATTAAAGCTCTCAAGAGGGCTGCGCCCGATATTGCCAATATCGGGGAGCTCAGGAATACTCCCGGGCTATCGGCCATGGTTGTCGAAATTGCCGAAGCAGGTCAGCTTGTATTCACGACAGTCCACATTAAAAGTGCCTTTGGCATCTATGATGTGCTGGAGGAAGTGTTCAAGATCCCATACAAAACAAGTGTTAAACTTATCTTGTTTTCCACGAACCAAGTGCTGTCAAGAATGTTATGCCCGCATTGCAAAATTAAAGACAAAGAAGGGGTAAATAGACAAAGGCTGGAGGAACTGTACGAAAGCGGGGGAATCAGATTCGCTTACACTAGGGATCTGATGGGGTTCCTTGAAAAAAAGAATAATGAATCCAGCCCGCATACATACCTAAGGAATGATGATGGTTGCCCCAAATGCGGGCACACCGGTTACCTGGGGAGAGTTCCTATCAACGAATATTACAAGGTTACTCAATCCCTTTCCGAATGGCTTCTTGATAGAAGAAAGGAGCCTCACGAGATTGAAAAAGAAGTGTGCAAGCAAGGTATAGGAACAAACAAGTTGAGTCGGTATATCCAGTTAATTGAGCTGGGGATGGTTGATACCAGCCCAGACATATTAAGAAAAATCTTATAAAGGAAGAAAAGATATGACAATATTGCTAAAAAAAACAAAAATTACCTTAGCCACACTTGCTGTGGCTATGGTGGTTGCTGGGTGCGGGCACAATACACTCCAGGAAAAAAACAACCTGATTACAAATTCTAATGCCTACAATGCCGCGAAGAACCAACAAACATCGTATGTTGCAAAGTCTAGGAACATCATGCAACGTCCGGCAAGAGCAAGCTTTGTGGACAGCACGGTGTATTATGCGGTCAGTCAAGTTGCGAAAAGCCTCGATGTGGAATTCGACCAGACCTTTAGGCCTTCAAGTGATTACCGAATTACTGTAAATTTTGAAGGGTCGCTTGGGGAGTTTTTGCATATGATCTACATTGAAACAGGCATCAAATACAAATATAGAAATGGCATTCTCTCCGTTTTCAACAAAAAAGATGTAGACGAATCCCATAAGATCGCCCAGTGTAAGAACAATAATCCGCCAATCATGGTTGCCCTTGATGACGTGTTACCAATGGAGTTTTTCAAGTTTATGAGTGACAAGTACAATATGAGCTTCAGATTTGACAATAAATTCTATGGGCTTAAAGGTTCCACTGAGGAGGGCAAAGATATCAAGCCGAAGATTTCTTTTTACTACAAAGGGTGTGACAAAGATGAAGCGCTCAGGGAGTTTGCTAGAACTGCGGACCTGAAGATTGAAAACAGCGGTAAAGACAAATATGTAGTATCCGACTACGAT